>NZ_BAAAZH010000003.1:164223-175209 GCF_039536805.1 Nocardioides fonticola
CACGGGCTGGGCCGTGGTGGTCGGCGGTGTGCTGACGCCGGTGACGGCCTCGACGGATCTGTCGGTGTTCGGGTCGGCGGACGGGTCGCCGGTGCCGGTGGTGCTCATCGCCCAGTGGCAGCCGATCCCGGTTCCGCCCGCACCGACTCCCACGCCGACTCCGACTCCGTCGCCGAGTCCGTCGCCCTCGCCGGTGGAGGCGGATCTGCCGTCGGCGTCGGTGACGATCACCGGTGGTTCGGCGCCGGTGGTGGGTGCGCCGTTGACGGCGTCGGTGGCGTTGGCCTCCTCGGTCGACGGTCTGGTCGTGGCCTGGCGGTGGTCGCGGGTGGTCGACGGTGTCGCGACCTCCATCGAGGGTGCGACCGGCTCGAGCTACACCCCGAGCGCCGACGACGTCGGTGCGGTGCTGCAGGCGACGGCGTCGTTGTCGGCGTCGGGGTTCCGGTCGGGGTCGGCCTCGGCGGACACCTCGCCGGTGGCGGCTGCTGGGCTGCCGGCGCTGCGGCTGGCGGTGAAGGGCAAGACCCGGGTCGGCAGGGTCGTGAACGGCGCGCTGACCGGCCTTCCGTCGGTCGATGAGGTGCCGGGGTTGTCGGTGGCCTGGTCGTGGCAGCGGATCTCCCGGAAGGGAACCGTGCGATCGGTGCCGTCGGCGGCGGGTCTGCCGGCGTTCCGGAAGCTGACGCGTGCGGATCGGGGCAAGCGGCTGCGGGTCACCGCCGTCGTCACGGCTCCGGGCTACGACACCGTGACGGTGTCGCGGACGACGAAGGTGGTGCGCAAGGGGCGGATCGCCAAGCCGGACGTGCGGATCGTGCGGGACGGTGTGGTGCTGGTGGCGACGGTCGCCGGCCTGTCCGGGCTGTCGACTGCGGTGCCGGGTCTGGCGGTCTCGTACCGGTGGCGTGATGCCTCGGGTCGTGGGCTCGGTGATGGGAAACGTCTGGTGGTGCCGTCCGGCTACGTCGGTCGGATCGTGCTCCTGGTGCGGCTGGCCGCGCCGGGGTACGAGCCGCGTCGGGTGGCGCGGTCGTACCGGTACGGGGGTGGTCGCTGACGGCGCCGGGGTGCGGGGGCTTCGAGGCTCGCTTCGCTCGCACCTCAGCCACCGGGACGGCTCGCTTGCGCTCGCACCTCAGCCACCGAGCCGAGCCGGTGGCTGAGATGCCCGAGCCCCTGGGCGAGGGCCTCGAAGCCCGGTGAGTCGGACGTCCGGCCGTCACCACCGCGGCCCGTTGCGCAACGTGAGCGCAATCTGAGCCGGTTTCTGGTCTGGACCGGGTCTGATTGCGCCGCGGTGTTGAGAGAACGCGTGTTTCACTGCGCTGCTGGCTCAGGAGGTTCGGGTTCCTGGGTCGCCCCGCCCTCCCCGGTTGCCCCAGTAGAAGGACCTCTCCATGCGGTCTGCCCCCCGTCGTCCCCGGCTGTCGCGCGTCGTCTGCGTGCCGCTCTTGGCACTCCTCACCGCCGTCTCGCCGCTCTCGACGCCGGGCGCCTCCGCGGCGGCGAGCAACTCCTTCGCCGATCTCCAGGACTTCGCGGTTCGCTGCGGACCGTCCGGGGGCTCGGTCGCTCTGACGGCGTCCATCACCGACTCGACCTCCGACCTCGCGGTGGGGTGCCGACTGACCATCGATCTCGCCGGCCACGACCTGACCCTGAACAGCATCCTCGTCGCCCCGTCGATGTCGCTGACCCTCACCGACTCCACATCGGCCACCGGGGCACCCGGTGTGGTCACCGTCGGTCAGAGCATCACGGCCTACGGGTCACTCACGATCGGCGGCAGTGCTCGTGTCGACGCCACGGGCAGTGCCAACCGCGCCGCCCTCGGCGGTGCGGGGAACGCCGCGGCCTCCTCGATCATCATCGAGGGGGACGCGACGGTGACCGCTCGCGGTGGGGCGGCGGGCGCAGGGATCGGCGACGGGCCGGTGACGATCCGCGGACGGGCGACGGTGACGGCCACCGGAGGCTCCGACTCGGCCGGCATCGGTTCCTCCACCAATACGGTCACCAAGGCGATCACGATCGGTGAGGACGCGCGGGTGAGCGCGACTGGTGGAGCCGGCGGGCCGGGCATCGGCGCTGGAGCGGGCAGCGCCTGGAACGGTCAGGGCATCACGATCAAGGACCGGGCGACGGTCGGCGCGATCGGCGGGACCGGCGGAGCCGGGGTCGGCGGCGGCTCCGGCGTTCCCGGAACCGCGATCAGCATCGGCGCGGGCGCCACTGTCACCACCGCGGCCGGCCCCGCGCAGAGTGGGGCGGCCGGTGCCGGTGTGGGCGCCGGAGCAGGTGCAGCGGGCGGGGCGATCTCGATCGCAGGCACGGTCTCGGCGACCTCGCCGTTCTCGGCCGTCGGTGCCGGTTCCCTGACGGGTGGGGCGGGCAACACCAGCTTCGGTTCGGTCACCGTCACGAGCGGCGGCATCCTGCGGCTCCCCTCCGGCAACACCGCGGTGCCGGACTCCAGCGGCGTCGAGCTCACCGTGGAGAATGGGGGCCGGATCACCGGTTCTGGCGGCTCCTCACCGACCTACGGCACGATCACCGGTACCGGCCAGGTCCAGAACGACGGCGTCATCGACCTGCCGACGGCGAACATCTCTGCGCCGGTCACCCGGCGCAACTACCGTCTCGATCTCGACGCGAACGGCGGCTCTGTGTCGCCGTCCTCGGTGACGGTGTTCGCCGACACCGTGGCCAACGGCAACCGGACGTTGCCGACGCCCACCCGCCCCGGCTTCGCCTTCGGTGGTTGGAACACCACGGCCGACGGAACCGGCACGACAGTCGACGCCACGACAGATCTCACGTCGCCGCTCGCGCCCTCGACGGGTGCCGCGACCGCACAGACGCTGTACGCCCAGTGGACGCCGTTGGCCTCGGTGGGTACGGCGGATGATCTGGCCGGGGTGCTGTCGGGTTGCTCCGCGACGACGACGCCGCTGACGGTGAGGGTGACGGCGCCCATCTCGGCGCCTTCGACCCAGGTGTCGGTGAACTGCAACGCGGTGCTCGATCTGCAGGGCAACAACGTGACGGTGCAGAACGTGGCGATCGGCCAAGGGAAGACGTTCGAGCTGACCGATTCCACGCCGGTGGCGGACCGGGCCTCGGCGGGCAAGCTGACGACGCAGTCGGCCAGCTCGGCGCTGGCCAACGTTGCAGGTATCCAGGCCAGAGCGGCGACGTTCATCGCCTCGGGAACGGTATCGGTCGAGGCTGTGGGCGGGTCCAATGCCGCCGGTATCGACAGCAGCGCCGTGGGCCCGGCTGCTGGCACGGCCATCATCCAGGGATACGCGACGGTGGTCGCCAAGGGAGGGTCATCCGGCGCCGGCATCGGAAGCGCGACGGGCGCTCTCGGTGGGAGGGTCGAGATCCACGGCCACGCGTCGGTGTCTGCCACCGGCGGCACCCAGGCAGCCGGCATCGGCGGCGGCCTCCGGGGATCGGGCGGCACGGTGGTCATCGATGGTGACGCGATCGTCGTGGCGGCGGGTGGCTTCTCCGGTGCCGGGATCGGGGGCGGCGTCTCCGGGTCTGCGGCTGTCGTCTCGGTCGGGGGCGCTGCGCAGGTCACGGCCACGGGGGGGAATCTGGGAGCTGGAATCGGCCTGGGAAACTCGGGGAATCTGACCGCGCCCGCGTCGCTCGAGGTGACCGGCACCGCATCGCTCACCGCGACGGGCGGCGACAGCGGCGCCGGGATCGGCGGGGGACTTCTGGGCTCCGCGATCGGCGTGAGCGTCGGGGCCGGTGCCTCGGTGGTCGCCATTGCCGGCAAGGCCGCTGCGGCCATCGGCAGCGGGGCCGTCGCCGACCGAGGTGATGGGGCGACGGTCACGATCGCCGGCACGGTGACGGCGTCCGCGAAGGAGAACGGAGGATCCTCGGCGCTCGGGGCGGGAATCAGCTCGAGCAGCGTCGGGTTCGGCTCGGTGACGGTGAAGTCGGGTGGCGTGCTGCGGTTGCCGGACGGCCCGCTGGTCATCCCGAACACGAACACGTCCGCGCCGGAGATCACGGTCGAGTCGGGTGGTCTGATCACCGGCTCGGCCGATGCGACGCCGACGTACGCGAGCGTCACGGGCACCGGGCAGATCCAGAACGACGGCGTCATCGACCTGCCGACGGCGAACGTCTCGGTGCCGGTGACCCGGCGCAACTACAAGTTGTCCTTCTTCGCGCAGTTCGGCACCGATCCGGCTCCCGTGACAGTGTTCGCCGACTCGGCGGCCAACGGTCGACGCACCCTGCCGCAGCCGACAGCCCCCGGCTTCACGTTCCAAGGGTGGAACACCCAGGCGTTGGGCTTCGGTCGCACCGTGACCGATACGACGGACCTCACGACCTTCCTCGTCCCCTCGTCGGGGACCGCCACCCCGCTCACGCTCTACGCGCAGTGGAAGCCGCTGGCCGAGGTCGGCACGGCCGCCGACCTCAAGGGGCTCCTGCCGTCATGCGATGCCTTCGAGGTCGGCCAGTCGAACCCGGTCCGGATGCGTCTGACCGCCTCGATCTCGATGCCGGACGACCTCCTGTACTTCGGCTGCTGGGGGGTCCTCGACCTGGCCGGTCACACCATCACGGCCAAGGGGCTGGTCGTCACGCCGGGCGCGATCGCCGAGATCACCGACTCGACGCCGGTGTCGGCACGAGCCTCGGCAGGCAGTCTGGTCATTCCAGGAGCCCCCGCGGGGAAGGCCGGGGTCTCGCTCCTGAACGGCGCGCGGTTCACCGTTTCGGGAACGGCGACCGTCATCGCCACGGGTGGCCAGGGCGGGGCCGGCATCGGAGGCGATGCCGCGAACACCGCGGGTCGCATCACGATCAAGGACGACGCCGTCGTCACCGCGACCGGCGGTCTCGACGGTCCGGGCATCGGCACCGGCGCCACGACGGACTTCCTCAGCGGCACCTTGTCCCAGGTGACGGTCAATGACCGCGCCCAGGTCACCGCGATCGGTCGAGGCGGCGGTGCGGGCATCGGCGGCGGACGCGGTGGGCCCGGTGTCGCGCTGACGATCGGCGCCGGTGCCACCGTCGTCGCCACCGGTGGAACGGACGCCGCGGGCGTCGGCACAGGGGCGAACCCCCTCACCGCCTTCCAGAACGCCACCGCGACCTCGATCTCCGGCACCCTCACCGCCTCCGGCGGGGTGACCGCACTCGGCCGGACGGGCGCTGCGGGCTCCAACGGCTCGGTGTCGGTGCTCTCCGGCGGCGTACTGCGGCTGCCGGCCGGGCCGATGCTCGTGCCCGATACCGACACCAGCAGACCGGAGATCACCGTCGCTGCGGGTGGCACGATCACCGGCTCCACCGGCTCCACCGGCTCCACCGGCTCCACCGGCTCCGCGCCGACCTACGCCACGATCACCGGCACCGGCCAGATCCAGAACGACGGCGTCATCACGCTCCCCACCGCCAACGTGCAGGTGCCGGTCACCCGACGCCACTACCGCCTCGACCTCGACGCCCGTGGCGGCTCGGTGTCGTCGTCCTCGGTCAGGGTGTTCGCCGACACCCTCGCCAACGGCGACCGCACGCTGCCCACGCCCACCCGGCGCGGCTCCACCTTCCTGGGGTGGAACACCAAGGCCGACGGCACTGGAACCACCGTGGTCGACACCACCGACCTCACCGCCCTGCTCGACCCGGCGACGGGGACGCCGTCGGTCGGCACGCTGTACGCGCGCTGGCAGGTCGGCGACATGACCCGCGACGTCGATGCGCTCATCACCGGCCTCGGCGACTGTGCCGGCACGACCGGCACGACCACGGTGAAGCTCGCGGCCGACCTCAGCGACCCCGCCAGCGAACTGGCGGTCGCGTGCGACGTCGTCCTCGACCTCGACGGCCACACCCTCACGCTGCGCGACATCGCGCTCGCGAGCGGGACGACGCTCGAGGTGACCGACTCCTCCGCCTCCGGGGGCGGGCGCGTGGTCGTCGACACCTCGGCGCTCACCGGGGTGCCGGGTGTCTCGACGACCGGGGCGACCCTGAAGGTCACGGGTCGCGCGGTGCTCGACGCGCGCGGCGGCTCGCAGGCGGCCGCCGTCGGCGGTCGCATCGTGGGCGGCGTCCCGCTGTCCGGAGGCACCGTCGTCGTGGAGGGCACCCTCATCGCCCGCGGCGCGACCTCCGCGGCGGCCCTCGGCGGCCCGTCGTCCGGCAGCGGCTTCGGGACGACGACCGTGCGCGCGGGCGGTGTCCTGCGGGTCACCTCGGGTTCGGTGTTCCTCACCGACGGCGGCGCGGGCGCCGAGCTCACCGTGGCCGACGGGGGCGTCGTCGACGGCTCGACCGACACCACTGCGACCTACGCCCGCATCACCGGCACCGGCCAGATCGAGAACGGCGGTCGGATCCTGCTGCCGCTTCGCAACGTCGGTGTCGCGGTGACCCAGCACAACTACCAGATCGACTACGACACCCAGGCGCGCAACTCCTCGGTGCTGTCGGGCCCGCGGGTCTACGCGACCACGGTGCAGGCGGGCAACCGCACGCTGCCGACGGTCACGCGCGGGGGCTACTCCTTCCTTGGCTGGAACACCGCGGCCGACGGCACAGGGACGACGGTCACCGACACCACCGATCTGCGCACCCTGGGCGCTGACGCCACTGGCGAGCCCACGACGATCACCATCTACGCCCAGTGGCAGCTCGGCGACCCCACGACCGACATCGACGCCTTCGAGGCGGCCATCACGGACTGCTCGGCGTGGGATCCGGCCGACCCCATCGTCCTCGCCGCAGACCTGATCGCTCCGACGCTGAGCCTGCAGGCGCTGTGCCCGGTGACGATCGACCTGAACGGACACCGCCTCACCGTGCAGACGCTGTATCTGCGCCACACCGGGCTGGTCACGATCACCGACACCAGCAGCGCGCCGACGACGCCTGGCGTGTTGACGGCCTCGCGCGGCATCTCCACCGAGGGATCGGTGCGGTTCACCGGTGCCGTCCACGTCGACTCGACCGGGGCCACCGCTGGCGGCGTCGGCGGCATCACCCGCACGGGTCTCGGAGGACGGATCACCATCACGATCGACGGCCATGCCGACATCGATGCCACCGGCGCCCCCGACGTCCCGGCTATCGGCTCCGCCGGGACGAACGGTGCGGAGATCGACATCGTCATCGGCGGCGACGCCGTCGTCCGCGCAACCGGTGGTGCGGGTACGTCACCCTCGCCCGGGATCGGCGTGCTGGGCCGTGCTGCCGCTGACCCGCCCTCGCGCCTCACGGTGCGGGACCGGGCTCAGGTCACGGCCATCGGCCGATCCGGCGCCGCCGGCATCGGCGGCGGTGCAGGCTCGGGAATGGACGTCACCGTGGCTGCGGGGGCCACGGTCACCGCGATCGGCGACCGGACCGCCATCGGTGCCGGAACGCCGATCCCGGGATCGACGGGCACGCCGCAGTTCGGCAGCCTGACGGTGAAGTCCGGCGGGGTGCTGCGGCTGCCCTCGGGCCCGATGCTCGTGCCCGACACGGACGCCGGCGGCCCGGAGGTGGTCGTCGAGACCGGCGGCCTCATCACGGGCTCGACCGACGCCACGCCGACCTACGCCACGATCACCGGCGACGGCCAGATCGAGAACCGCGGCCGCCTCCTGCTGCCGACCGCGAACGTCGGCACACCGGTGACCCAGCGCCACTACCGCCTGGAGTTCGACCTGGCCGGCGCGGCCGGCACGACGCCGTCGCCGATCACCGTCTTCGCCGACAGCGTGACCAACGGCGGGCGGTCCTTCCCGGCCGATCCCAGCCGGCCCGGGTTCACCTTCGCCGGCTGGAACACGAAGGCAGACGGCAGCGGTGCGGCGGTCACCGCGACCTCCGATCTGACGACCGTGCTGGCTCCGGCCACCGGTCCGGCCACCACCGCGACGCTCTACGCGCAGGGGACGCCGCTCACCTCGGTCTCCTCGATCGCGGCCGTCACCGACCTGCTCGGGGGCTGCACGACGACGAGCCCGCCGCTGAGGGTGACGCTGACCGCGAACGCCAGTGACACCGGGGCCGAGCTCCACGTCGCCTGCGACGTCGTCCTCGACCTGGACGGGCACGACCTGACGGCGCGCAACGTCGTCATCGGCTCGGGACGCACCTTCGAGATCACCGACTCCACCGCGGTCGCCGACCGTGCGGACGCGGGCACGTTCACGGCCGACTCCTCGAGCCTGCCGAACGGCGCCGGCATCCGCACCACCGGTGCCACGCTGCGGGTCACCGGCACGGCCACCGTGACGGCCACCAGCTCCGACTCCGGAGTCAGCGGCGCGGCGATCGGTGGAGCGAAGGAGGAGGACGGCGGCACGGTCGTCGTCCTCGACCACGCCTCCGTAAGCGCCGTCGGTGCGGGCGGCGGCGCCGGCATCGGCGGCGGTTGGGGACGCGGTGCCGGCGGCACCGTGACGATCGGGGACGACGCCACGGTGGTCGCGAGCGGTGCGAAGGGCGGCGCCGCGATCGGCACCGGCTTCACCGACACGACCGGCCAGTCCGGACCGATCGTCACGATCCGCGACCGGGCTGTGGTGACGGCGTCCGCCGACCAACTCGGCGGTGCCGCGATCGGTGGCGGCGCGGGCAACAACGGTGGCACGGTGGTGATCTCGGGTTCGGCCCAGGTGACCGCCACGAGTCTGCTCGGTTCGGGTGTCGGCGCCGGTCAGCACCGTCGCCAGACGACGCCCGGCGGCACGCTGACCCTCAGCGGCACGCTGATCGCGGGCGGCGGGCTCTCCGCGCTCGGCGTCAGCAACGCTTACCAGCCCGGCGATTTCGGATCGGTGACCGTGAAGTCGGGCGGCGTGCTGCGCATCCCGACCGGCACCCTGATCGTCCCGGACGCCGACGCCGCGGGGCCTGAAGTCGTCGTGGAGACCGGAGGCGTCATCACGCAGAGGATCAGCCCCGGGACGTATCTCGGGCTGCTCGCCGGTGACGGCCAGATCCGCAACGACGGCCGGCTGCTCTTCCCGGCCGACCAGGTGAGCGTGGCGGTCACGCGCCGCCACTACCGGCTCGACTTCGACCTCAACGGCGCCTCGGGGCGCACGCCGTCGTCGGTGACGACCTTCGCCGACACGGTGACGAACGGCGAGCGCTCGATGCCCGCCGATCCGACACGCGACGGGTTCACCTTCGAGGGCTGGAACACGGCCGCCGACGGTTCGGGAACGGACGTCGATGCCACGACCGATCTCACCACCGTGCTGCCGGCGGCGACCGGGACGGCATCGGCGGTGACCGTTCACGCGCAGTGGAGTCCGCTCGACTCGGTGACCACGGCCGACGAGCTCACCGGCCTGGCTGGCGATTGCACCGGTGCCACCACAGTGGCGCTGGCGGCGAACATCATGACGCCCGGCGACCTCGCTGTAGCCTGCGACCTGACGATCGACCTCGCCGGCTTCAGTCTGGTGACCGGCGCCGTCGAGGTGGCGGCCAGCGGCGACCTCACGCTGACCGACACCACCGCCGACCCGGCGTCGGCCGGTCAGGTGACCGCCCAGCGCGGCATCCGGCTCTCCGGCGCCGACCTCACGATCACGGGGACGGCGCAGGTCTCGGCCACCGGAGCCGGCGGAGCCGGCATCGGCGACGGGACGACGGGTGTCGCCCACGGCGCGATCGTGATCGAGGGCCGCAGCACGGTCGAGGCGTTCGGCGACGGCCCCATCGGGGTCGGAATCGGCACGTCCGGTGGCGCGACGGGTACGCCGGGATCCATCACGATCCGCGGCTCGGCGCAGGTCACCGCGACCGGCGACCGCGGTGCGGCCGGTATCGCCGGCACGACCACGATCGGTTCCGGTTCGACCGTGACGGCCACCGGTGGTGCGAGCGGTCTGGGCGTCGACTCCCAGGGCGGTGCGATCGCGATCGCCGGCACCCTGACCGCCTCGGGTGGTGCGTCCGCACTCGGTGGCGTGGCAGGCGACTTCGGCTCGGTGACGGTCGGCAGCGGCGGCGTCCTGCGCCTGCCGTCCGGCCTCCTCCGGGTGCCCGACACCGACGCGACCGGGCCGGAGATCGTCGTGGAGTCCGGCGGTGTGATCCGCGGGTCCGCGGCCGCCTCGCCGTCCTTCGCCTCGATCTCCGGGGAGGGCCAGATCCGCAACGGCGGCCGCATCCTGATGCCGCTGGTGGATGTACTGGTGAAGGTGCTGGATCGCCACTACCAGGTGGACTTCTCGTTGAACGGCGCCGCCGGTTCGGCGCCGTCGGGGGAGCGGGTGTTCGCGGATTCGTTCACGGCCGGCGGGCGTACCTTCCCGGCTGCTCCGACGCGCTCGGGGTATTCGTTCGAGGGATGGAACACCCGTCGTGACGGCGCCGGATCGGCCGTGACGGCGTCCGCCGATCTCACGGCGATCGGTGGTGCGGCATCGGGTCCGCCGGTGGGGATCACCGCGTACGCGCAGTGGAAGCTGGGCGACGCGACCCGCGATGTGGATGCGTTCGTGGCGGCGTTGGCCGATTGCACGAACACGACCCCGCCCTTGGTGATCGTCCTGGCTGCGGATCTGTCGCTGCCGACGCGGGAGCTGGTGAGCAACTGCAACGTGGTGGTCGATCTGAACGGCCACGACGTGTCGGTGCGTGATGTGGTGGTGAAGCCGGGGACGACGTTGGAGGTCACGGATTCCTCGACCGCTCCGACCGTGCCGGGCGTGTTCACGGTGGATGCGTCGGGGACGCCGGGTCTGCCGGGCATCACGAACGGTGGCGCGGATCTGGTGGTCTCGGGTCGGGCGACGGTCTCGGTCGTCGGTGGTGCTGGTGCCTCGGCGATCGGCGACCCGACCAACGGGTTGGGCACGGTGACGGTGAAGGACGGCGCGACGCTGCGGTTGCCGTCGGGTCAGCTGGTGGTGCCGGACTCGAACAGTGGCTCGAAGCCGGAGATCGTGGTCGAGAAGGGCGGTGTGATCTCGGGGTCGGGTGGTGCCTCGC
>NZ_BAAAZH010000004.1:0-15604 GCF_039536805.1 Nocardioides fonticola
ACCCTCAGAGGTCATCACCGACCTCCTGTTGCACTGACCGCCCGAAAGCGCCCCGGCTGACCGGGGAAACCTGACAGCCCCTACCCCGGCACCCCGATCGCCTTGCGCCACCCCGTGTAGGAGCGCACCGGGGCCGGACGCGGCCGCACCAGCCACGGCCACGGGTGGATCTCGACGGGGGCGACGGCACGCGAGCGGACGGCGAAGCCGGGCACCGGGGCGTGGGTGACCGCCAGGCTGCGGCCCGCGAGCTCGTCGGCGACGACGCCGCGCCGCACCTCCAGCTCGCGCCGCGCGGCGAGGTCGCCGAGCGACTCGGCGAGGAAGACCAGCCGCTTGCCCGAGAGCCGCAGCCGCCGCAGGAGCGGCTCGTCGAAGACGAACACGGCCGGCCGGTCGGGGTCGGCGGCGAGCGCGGGGTCGGCGTCCCCGAGGGACTCGGCGGTGAGCCAGACAAGGTCTGCTCCCCCGCCGACGACGCGGTCGGGGCCGGCCGGGATCTCCCCGCGACCGAGGTCGGGGCCCGGTGCCTCGGCCAGCGGCGGGGTGTCGGGCCACTGCTCGATGGGGCAGCGCGCGGCGAGCGAGCAGGAGCCGCACAGCTGGGGCGCGCGCTTCTCGACCTGCCAGCGGCTGAACCCGTAGGGCTTGCCCGAGCCGGTGCCGACGGTCCACTGCCAGCCGAGCCGGTTGGCCGCCCGCGAGCCGTCGAGCAGGTGCGCGAAGAAGGCGTCCTCGCCGTCGCGCCAGTCCGCGCCCCCGCGAACCGCCCACTGGGAGGCCATCCACATGCGGGTCTGGTTCACCAGCCACCCGTCGCGATGGAGCTCGCCGAGCACCTCCTCCATGCAGCGCATGCGCACCGGCCACGGGTCGTCCCAGGGTTGCGGGGTGCGGGGCTGCTCGTTGCGCAGGGCCCGGCCCGACGCCGTCCCGACCCGGGCGTAGAGGTGCCGGGAGTACTCCTGCCACATCAGCTCGTCGCGGTACTTCTCCCGGTCGCGGAAGGGCGCGTCGGCGGCGGCGTCCCAGACCTCGCGCAGCGTCAGCAGGCCGTGGCGCAGGTAGGGCGAGAGCCGGGTCGCTCCGCGCGACCCGACGGGCAGCACGTTGCTGCGTCGCGCCGCGTAGCCGCGCACCTCCAGCCCGGCGAGCGCGGCGTCGGCGGCCGCCTGGCCGCCCCGCAGGGCGCCCGGTCGGACGCCGTCGGGCCCCTCGAGCGCGAGGTCGCCGAGATACTCGGCGACCCAGGCGCGGACGGCGTCGGGGTCGCGGGTGGGGTCGGGAGGCACAGGCAGGAGCACCCCACCTGTGTAGCCGACAGGCCGAAGCCCACAGCCCGGCTCAGGCCCGGCGCGCGACCTCCTCGGCCACCCGCACCATGCCGGTCTCGACCTCGGCGAAGGAGGTCGAGAGCGGCGAGAGACCCAGGCGCAGACCGCCCGGGTCGCGGTAGTCGGGGATGACGTCGCGCTCCCACAGGGCCGCGACCACCTCGCGCATCGCCGGGTGCTGGAGGGTGACGTGTCCGCCGCGGCGAGCGGACTCCCGCGGCGAGGCCACCCGGACGCCGTGGGGTGCGAGCAGCTCGTCGGCCAGCTCGATCGCGAAGCCGGTGAGCGCCACCGACTTGGCGCGTACCGCCGCCATACCGACCTGCTCGAGCAGGCCGAGCATGTCCTGCATCGCGAGCATCCCGAGCACCGGCGGGGTGCCCGAGAGCATCCGGCGGATCCCCGGCGCCGGCGCGAAGTCGGGCCCCATGAGGAAGGGCTCGGCATGCCCGATCCATCCTCGGATCGGCTGCTGCAGGTCGTCGATCAGGCGTGCGGCGACATACACGTACGCGGGCGCACCGGGGCCGCCGTTGAGGTACTTGTAGGTGCAGCCGACCGCGAGATCGACGTCCCAGGCGTCGAGGGCGAGCTCGACCGATCCGCCGGAGTGGCTGAGGTCCCAGAGCACCAGCGCCCCCGCGTCGTGGGCGATCGCGGTGAGGGCCGGCCCGTCGGCCAGCCAGGCCGAGCGGTAGGCCACGTGGCTGAGCACGACCAGGGCCGTGGCCGGCCCGACGGCGTCGGTCAGCTGCTCGGGGTGGACGCCGGTCTCGAGGTCGACCTCGATCCAGCGCAGGGTGAGCCCGCACTCCTCGGCCACGGCCGCCGCCACGTAGCGGTCGGTCGGGAAGTTGTCGGTGTCGAGGACGATCTCGGTGCGCCCCGGCCGGGCCGCGACGGCCGCACGCATCGCCTTGTAGAGCAGCACGGTCGTGGAGTCGCCGACGATCGTCTGGCCGGGGGCCGCGCCCAGGCAGATCCGGCCGATGTCGTCGCCGACGCGGCGCGGGAGGTCGAGCCACTGCTCGTCCCAGCCGCGGATCAGCCGACCGCCCCAGGTCTCCTCGACGAACGCCGCGATGCGCGGACCGGTGCTGCGCAGGGGCCGCCCCAGCGAGTTGCCGTCGAAGTAGACGAGCGGGGTCTCGGCGCCGACGAAGAGGTCGCGATGCGGGGCTAGCGGGTCGGCCGCGTCGAGGTCGGCGGCACGGGTGCTGGGGGTGGTCGACACGGGGCCGACGCTACTCGGCCGCGATCTCCCGCGCCGCAGGCGCAGGGCCGGGCTTGCCGCTCGCGCCACACTGGAGGTCGTGCGAGAGCTGACGCGGGCCGAGATCGAGCGCCTGCGGGCGACCCCCTACTCCTACGACCACGTGGGCTCGACCCTGATCGGACGCCGTCCGCCCGGCACGCACGAGCTCACCCGCTCGCGCAGGTTGCGCACGCGCGACCTGGACGCCGCCGCCGCGCGGCTGCTCGCCTGGGAGGCCCAGCGCGGCTCCGGTCTGAGCGTGCGCGCTGAGCCGGGGCCGATCGCCACCGAGGCCGTCGTCCTGATGCGGTTGGGCCTCGGGCCGCTCGGGCTGCCGGCACCGTGCCGCGTCGTCGGCGTGCTCGACGAGGCCGACCGCCGCGGATTCGCCTACGGCACGCTCGCCGGCCACCCGGAGGCCGGCGAGGAGCTGTTCCTGCTCGAGCGCGGCGGCGACGGCTCGGTGGTCTTCACGGTGCGCGCCTACTCGCGGCCCGCCAGCCCGTTGACGCGCGCGGCCGGCCCGATCGGTCGGATCGCCCAGCGGGTGATGGCCGACCGGTACCTGCGCGCCCTCGACGTCGACTGACCGGGCGCGGCAACCGAAGCGGGCCCGTCGGCATCGAAGCGGCGACCGATCCACCTGGGCGCCGCCGGCGTCCCGCACCCCTCGGGAGCACCCCATGAACGTCCTGCGCCGCCCCGCCACCGCGATCGTCGTCCTCGCGACCCTCGCCGCCGCCTCGACCGCCTGCGCCTCGACCGCGGCGCAGGGCGCACCCAGCGCCGTCGGCACGCCGGCCAGCACCTCGGCCGGCAGCTCGGCCGGCACCTCGACCGGCACCTCGACCGAGACCCGCGTGCTCGGCCACCGCGGCGTCGGTCGCGTGCACATCGGCGACTCGGCACGCGAGGCCCGCAAGCACGGAGCGCGGCTGACGGGGAAGCCCGGCGACCTGTGCCGCCCCCTCGTCCTCCCGAGCAGCGACCCGGACGCCGAGCCGATCCACGGCTACCTGGCCCGCGGACTCGGCGTCGTCGCCCTCTTCGCCAGCGGCGACGTCCGCACCCCCGAGGGCATCGGCCTGGGCAGCACCCGCAAGGAGCTGGAGAAGGCGTACCCCGACGTGTCCGCGATCTCCGACAACGGGTACCGCACGGTCGACCTCGCCGGCCACCGTCACTACCAGTTCGGGATGGAGCGGGGCCGCCGCGTCTTCGAGATGCTGGTCTTCGACGACCGCCAGCCCTGCTTCGGCTGAGCCTGGGTCCGGCTGGCCCTACTGGAAGCTGACGAACCGCACCCGGGGTCGCAGCGCGAACACCTCGGCCGGGCCCATGCGGCGCACGTCCTCGTCGTAGAAGAGCTTGAAACCCATCCTGAACAGGTCGGGCCGCGCGACGACCCGGTAGGTGGCCCGCTTCTCCGAGCGGGTGCCGAACCCGTCGACGTGCTGCACCATCGCCAGCCCCGGCCGCGACCGGACGGCGTCGATGTCGCGGATCATCGCGGTGCGGAACTGGTGGAGCACGAAGAGCTTCTCGGGCAGGTCGTGCCGTCGCACGAGGTCGGCGAGCCAGGCCGAGGTGCGGTTGATCTCGGCGGCGGAGACCGAACCCACCTGTTGTGCCGGGACGACGCCGCGCGGCAGCCGCCACTCGGGGTCGAGGGCGAGCCCGACCTCCGGCTGCCGCAGGGCCCAGGCCCAGTGCCGGGCGGCGGGGAGGAACCGTTGATGGCCCGGCTGGATGTCGAGCAGCAGGAGGGCTCCGTGCCGTCGCGCCGCGCGCACGTAGGGCTCGACCGCCGCACGGCTCAACGGGTGGCTGTAGCTGCGGTCGGGCCCCGGCGAGCGGTCGGCGATGGTGACGATGAGCTCGTAGACCAGCCGGACCGGCCGACCCGGCCGCCGGAACGCTGCCGCCGCCCGTTCCAACTGCTGCTGCATGCGGGCCGGACTCGTCTCCCCGAGGACGCCGAGCGCTCCGGTGCCGGCGGTGCCGTAGTAGGCGACCAGGAGGTCGTCGCCGGCGAAGATCCGTCGCCCGCCCCACGGCAGGGTCGGCCGAGTCGTCGGTCGGGCCGTCGGCGTGCTCGTGGGCGTGCCGGACGGTGCGGTCGGGTCCGGCGCGCCCGGCGACGGCGGCGGCGTGCCGAGCGGGTTCGGGAGCACCGCCGGTGCCGCCGGTGCCGCCGGAGGGGAGGCGCTGAGCGCCTGCGGATGGGCGACACCCCAGGCCACGGCGATCAGGCCGACCAGGAGCAGCAGCACGAGCGCGAGCACCGCCCACCGGGCATCGGGCCGGGGCGGCTCGGGCTGGCTCATGACGGATCGACCGGGGCGGACCGGGACGGCGCGGACCGGGCTCAGGTCGTCGGCAGCAGGGCCTGGTCGGGCAGGGCGGCGCGCAGCTCGTCGGGCAGGTCGGTGATCGGCACGATGTTCACCGTGGCGACCTCCAGGCCCTCCACGGGACCGGCCTCCTCGACGGCCGCGAGGGCGCGCACGATCGCGTCGGCGGCGGCGTCGCGGACGGCGTCGTCCGACGCCTCGAAGACCAGGCAGCCCAGCCGCGGGCTGTCGTCGATGGTGTAGGAGAGCGCCCAGACCCGGCCGGCGCCCTCGACCCCGGCGACCTCATGGGCCACGGCCTCGCGGGCGGCCTGCGGGAGGTCGGGCCAGAGCGCGAGCTGGCTGCGCGCCCCCTCGGGGAAGGGGGCGGTGAAGCGCACCAGGTCGAGCGCCTCGGAGGCCTCGATGGCCACGCCGACCTCGCCGCCCGGGTCGATCACGATGCCGTAGCCCGGGGGCATCATCATCAGCAGGTCGCGGGCGCTGATGACCTTGATGTCGAAGACGTCGTCCGGGAGTGCCCGGCGGGCGAGGTCCTCGTCGGTGAAGACCGCCACGGCCTGCGCGCCCTTCGGGGTGTCGGCGGCGCTGAAGCGGCCCTCGGCGCGCTCGACGCCGATCAGCAGCCAGGCGAAGAGGAAGTCCCACTTCGTCACGATCGACGGCTCGGCCACGGGTCCTCCTCGGTTCGGGGCCCGGGACGACGAAGGGTCGCCCGGGTGGATGCCCGGACGACCCTACGCGGTGGTCGTGGTGCGGCCGTCAGCCGGTCACCGCGCCGTGCGCGGCCGAGGAGACGATGCGCGCGTACTTGCCGAGCACGCCCTTGGTGTACTTCGGCGGACGCGGGGCCCAGCCCTCCTTGCGCGACTCCCAGTCCTCGCCCTGCTCGACCTCGAGGCTGCGGTTGAGGACGTCGAGGGTGATGATGTCGCCGTCGCGCACGAAGGCGATCGGGCCGCCGTCGACGGCCTCGGGCGCCACGTGACCCACGCACAGGCCGGTGGTGCCGCCGGAGAAGCGACCGTCGGTGAGCAGCAGGACGTCCTTGCCGAGGCCGGCGCCCTTGATGGCGCCGGTGATGGCGAGCATCTCGCGCATGCCCGGGCCGCCCTTGGGGCCCTCGTAGCGGATGACGACGACGTCGCCGGCCACGATGCGGCCCTCGGCGAGGGCGTCCATGGCGTCGCGCTCGCCGTCGAAGACCCGCGCGGTGCCGCGGAAGACGGTCTCGTCGAAGCCGGCGCTCTTGACCACCGCACCCTCGGGGGCCAGCGAGCCCTTGAGGATGGTGATGCCGCCGGTGCGGTGGATCGGGCGGGTCAGGCTGCGGATGACGTCGTCGTCGACCGGCGGCGGCGCGATCTCGGCGAGGTTCTCGGCCATCGTCTTGCCGGTGACGGTCAGGCAGTCGCCGTGCAGGAGGCCGGCGTCGAGCAGGGCCTTCATGACCACCGGGATGCCGCCGATCTTGTCGACGTCGTTCATGACGTACTTGCCGAACGGCTTGAGATCGCCGAGGTGCGGGACCTTGTCGCCGACGCGGTTGAAGTCGTCGATGGTGAGCGGCACCTCGGCCTCGCGGGCGATGGCCAGCAGGTGCAGGACGGCGTTGGTGGAGCCGCCGAGGGCCATGACGACGGTGATGGCGTTCTCGAAGGCCTCCAGGGTCATGATCTGGCGGGCGGTGATGCCCTGGCGCAGCAGGTTGACCACGGCCTCGCCGGACTTGTGCGCGAAGCCGTCGCGGCGCCGGTCGACGGCCGGCGGTGCGGCCGAGCCGGGCAGCGACATGCCCAGCGCCTCGCCGACCGAGGCCATGGTGTTGGCGGTGTACATGCCGCCGCACGCGCCCTCGCCCGGGCAGATGGCTCGTTCGATGCGGTCGACCTCGTCGCGGCTGATCTTGCCGGCCAGGCAGGCGCCGACGGCCTCGAAGGCGTCGATGATGGTGACGTCGCGGCCGTCGACGTTGCCGGGCATGATCGAGCCGGCGTAGAGGAAGACGCTGGCGAGGTCGAGGCGGGCGGCAGCCATGAGCATGCCGGGCAGCGACTTGTCGCAGCCGGCCAGCAGCACCGAGCCGTCGAGCCGCTCGGCGTTCATGACGACCTCGACGGAGTCGGCGATGACCTCGCGGGAGACCAGCGAGAAGTGCATGCCCTCGTGGCCCATGGAGATGCCGTCGGAGACCGAGATGGTGCCGAACTCCAGCGGGTAGCCGCCGGCGGCGTGGACGCCGTTCTTGACGGCCTTGGCCAGCCGGTCGAGGGAGAGGTTGCAGGGGGTGATCTCGTTCCAGCTCGAGGCGACGCCGATCTGGGGCTTCTCCCAGTCGTCGTCGCCCATCCCGACGGCGCGCAGCATGCCGCGGGACGCCGCGCGCTCCAGGCCGTCGGTGACGTCGCGGGAGCGGGGCTTGAGGTCGGGTGCCGAGTCGGGCTTCGGGTCGTGCGAGTCCTGCGAGGAGGCGTCGGAGCCGGTCATGCCCGCCAGCCTAATCCCGGCCCCGGACGGCGTCCGCCCGGTCCCGCAGCGCGGTCAGGCCGCGGTCAGGCCGAGGTCAGGCCGAGGTCAGGCCGAGGTCAGGCCGAGGTCAGGCCGAGATCAGGCCGGGGCCCTGCCGAGGTCGGGGGTCACGCCTCGGCGGCGTCCTTCAGCTGGGCCAGACCCCGCTCGAAGTCCTTGCCGACGAGCCGGTCCATCGGCACGAGCCGTCCGATGAGCCCGGGGAGTCCGGTGCTGCGGCCGGTCATCCGCCAGGCGACGTCGGTCTCCGCGCCGCCGGGCCCGGTCGGTTCGAGGTGGAAGACGACACGGTTGTCGGCCTTGAACGGCTTGAGGAACCGCAGCGCCATCACGACCTCCTCGGGACCGGAGGCGAGGATCTCGATGGATCCCTGCCCGGCCTTGCGGTTGCCCGACCACGCGTAGGTGGAGCCGACACCGCGGGCGGGGCCGCTGTAGGTGCGGCGCAGGTCGGCGTCCAGGCCCTCCCAGGGCGACCACGCCTGCCAGGCGCGCAGGTCGTCGATGAGATCGCGCACGCGAGCGGGGTCGGCCGCGATGCGGGTGCGGCGCTCCACCTCGAAGTCGGGCATGGCGGTGAGGGTACGCCCGCGGCGACGGCCCGTCACCCGTCCCGCTCGCAGGCGGCGGCCCGCCGGTCGCCTACGGTGGGCGGGTGCGGACACCGGTGCTCCTCGTGCTCGTGGGCATCGTCTCGGTGCAGTTCGGGGCCGGCGTCGCCAAGACGCTCTTCGACGAGGTCTCCCCCACCACCATCGTGTGGCTGCGGCTCGCGACCTCGACGCTGGTGCTGCTCGCCCTGGCGCGCCCGCGCCTGGCCGGGCGCTCGCGCGCGGACTGGACGACCGTCGTCGGCTTCGGGGTCGCGCTCGGCACGATGAACTGGGCCATCTACCAGTCCTTCGCCCGCATCCCGCTGGGCCTGGCGGTCACGATCGAGTTCGCCGGGCCGCTGCTGCTGGCCGTCGCGGGCTCGCGGCGCCTGCGCGACCTGTTGTGGGTCGCCCTGGCCGCGACCGGCGTCCTGCTGCTCGGGCTGGGCGATGGCCGGCTGACGCCCGCCGGGACGGCGTTCGCCCTGCTGGCGGGGGCGGCGTGGGCCGCCTACATTCTGCTCAGCGCCCGCACGGGCGCCCGGTGGGAGGGGGTGGACGGCCTGGCCCTGGCCAGCACGATCGCCACCGCCGCGCTGACGCCGTACGTGCTCACCGTCGCGCCGGAGGTGCTCGGCGACGGGCGGCTCCTGCTCCTCGGAGCGCTCGTCGGGCTGCTCAGCTCGGTGGTGCCCTACACCTGCGAGCTCGTCGCGCTGCGCCGGATCACGCCGTCCGTCTTCGGGGTGCTGATGAGCCTGGAGCCGGCCGCCGCCGCCCTCGCCGGGCTGCTCGTCGTCGGCGAGCGCCTCGGGCCGCGGGAGTGGCTGGCGATCGGCTGCGTGGTCGTCGCGAGCGCCGGCGCGACGCGGGCCACGGCACGGACGACGGCCGATCGCGTTCACGAGCCCGTCATCCCGACGTGATCGGTCGGTCTCCGGCGTCGCACTAGACTCGCCCGCGTCCGCACGATCCCTCCGGAGCTCCCGCCATGACCCCCTCTCGGACCACCCCGTTGCTCACCGTCCTCGCCGGCGCCCGCGAGCGCCTCGACCGCTGGTCGAGGGAGTCGCAGCGCCGTGCCTGCGCGAACGCCCGCACCGCCAGCGCCGCGCTCGCCGAGATCCGCGCCGAACGCGACGACGTCGAGGCCTTCCTGGCCGCCCAGGACGCTCGCCAGCCCAGCCGCGGGAACGCCTGAGCCGTATCTGCGCCCGTCCGCTTGTAACGCGCGGTTACCCACCACTACCCGACCCTTACAAGGGGTGCATAGAGGTGTGTAACCCCGCGTTACATGCTCGCGAGCCCCCGACACCCCGGGCGCCGGCGTGCGAGGTCGCCCACGAACGACCCCCGCGAGGTCGGCCCTCGGGCACAATCGGCCCATGCGGACCTCTGCGCCACGCGCCGCCCGTCAGGTGCCCCTCGCCCACCACCAGGTGCTCTCGGACGACGGCACCCGCCTGCGGGCCTGGACCAACGACCCCGACGGCACCAAGACCGGGCCCACCGTGCTGCTGTGCAACGGGCTCGGCACCAACCCCTACGCGTGGCCTGCGCTCGTCGATCCCGACTGCGAGATCCGGGTGGTCTCCTGGTACCACCGCGGCGTCGGCGGCTCCGCGCGTCCGGCCGACCCCGACCGGTGCGGCATCGAGGAGTTCGTCGAGGACGGCCTCTCGGTCATGGACCACTTCGGACTCGACCGGCCGGTGCTGATGGGCTGGTCGATGGGCGTCAACACGATGTTCGAGCTCGCGTTCCGCCACCCCGAGCGCGTAGCCGGCCTCTTCGCCGTCGCGGGCGTGCCCGGTGACACCTTCGCCACCATGCTCGGGCCGCTGCGCCTCCCCCACCCGGTCGCCCGCACCCTCACCGTGAACGCCACCCGTGTGCTCAAGCTGGCGGGCCCGGTGCTCTCCCCGGTCGCCTCGCGCCTGCCGATCGGCCCCAACGCCGTCCGCCTCATCAGCCACTCCGGCTTCATGCTCCCGGTCAGCGACCCGGCGCTGGCCTCCCTCGCGATCCGCGAACTGCTCAGCACGCCGCTGGGCTGGTACTTCCACCTCGCGCTGCGCACCTCCGAGCACGCCCGGGTCTCGCTGCGCAACATCCGGGTGCCCGCCGCCTTCGTCGCCGGCCGCTGGGACGTCCTGGCCGGCTCGCGCGACATGGCCTCGGCCGCCGCCCGCATCCCCGGCGCCACCTTCACCGAGCTCGACGGCACCCACTTCATCGCGATGGAGCACCCCGAGGAAGTGCACCGGCTCCTCCTCGACTTCCTCGACCGCGTCGGCTGACGGCCGTGCGCCCGAGCATCCGGCGTCCGGCGCTCGCCGCCCTGCTGGCCGCGGCCGCCTGCACGACCGCCGGCTGCCTGCAGCAGGGCACCGAGGTGACGGTGTCGGTCACCTCCATGGCTCCGGCGCCGAGTCCGGCGGCGCCTGACACCTCGGCCCCCACGCTGCCGACCGGCGAGGAGGCGCCGACGCTCGGACGCCGGCTGCGCACCGTCGACGGCGCGGTCGCGACCGCCACGACCGACACCGGCATCCTCATCGCCCGGCCCGGGCGGCTCGACCTGCTCGGTCGCGGTGGTCCGGCCCGGCTGGCCCGGCTCGAGGGGACGCCGTTGGCGCTCGCCGTCCCCGATCCCGCGCGCACGCGGGCCGTCGTCCTGCTGCGCGAGGACGGCGCGAGCGTCGTCCGGTCGGTCGCCTGGAACGATCGGGGTGCGCCGCGGGGACGCCTGGGAGCGCCTACTCCGGCCGGCGACGCCGTCCTGCTCACGGCGTCGGGCACCCCGATCAGCGTCGACGCCTCCGCCCTCTCCGCCGACCCGTCCGCGACCGTCACACCCGCGGTGGCGCTCGACGGCGACCGGGTCTGGGCGGCGGCACCCGGCACCGGCACGATCCAGGTCGGGGTCGGCACGATCGTCGGATCCAGCGTGACGATCGCGCCCGTGACCGCCTGGAACACCACCGAACGGCCGACGGCGATCCTGCCGCGCCCCGACGACGCGGCGCTGTGGATCGGCACCGACGCCGGACGCCTGTGGCACCTCGACGTCGACGGCGACCGCGCGGGCAACCCCGTCGGCTACCCGCTGGTCGACGGCTCGATCGGGGCGCTGCTCGACCGCGGGCCGGTGTTCTGGCTCACCGCCGACGACACCACCGTGGAGGTCGATCCCGGCACCGCCCCGGCGTCCGATCCCACGGCCGACGCGTCGTCCTGAGCCGCCACGACTCCCGCGATCAGGGCGCGTCGGCTCGCACGCCGCAGCGTCGCCAGGACGGCGGGGCCGAGGACGACGATCGCGACCGCGTTGGTGACGGCCCGCAGGGTGTCCCAGCCGCCCGTCGAGGTGAGGAGGGTGTAGACGCCGAAGCGGCGCAGGTTCTCCACGATCGGGTCGCCTGCGACGAAGGAGAGCCCGCCGTCGTGGCCGGGCACCACGATGCCGAGACTGAAGGGCCAGGTCGAGAGGTTCATCAGCGCGCCGAACAGGTAGGCCGCCACGACGCCGTAGGCCACCAGCAGCGCGATCTCGGCACGCCCGCGCACGCGGCGCGGCAGCAGCCCGGCGCCCATGCCGACCCAGGCCGCGCAGAGCATCTGATAGGGCAGCCAGGGGCCGACGCCCGCCGTCAGCAGCGCCGAGGCGAACAGCGAGGTGCACCCGAGCACGAACCCGAACCCCGGCCCGTAGACCCGCCCGGCCAGCACCAGCAGGAAGAAGACCAGTTCGATGCCGGCGATGCCCGGCGAGAGGGCCCGCGCGAGGGCGTTGACGGCGCTGAGCACCCCCAGGATCGCGAGCACGCGCGGGTCGAGGCCGCCCTCGCTGATCTCGGCCAGCACGACCAGCACGATCACCGGCAGCAGGGCCAGGAAGAGGAACGGCGGCTGGACGTCGTCCCCGGGCTGCACGTGCAGCAGCAGCGGCCAGACGAACGCCATCAACCCGCCGAGCGAGGCGAGCGCCAGCACGGCCAGCGAGCGACGCGACAGCGGGACGGCGGCCGGCGTCGTCCGGCTCACGCCGACTCCCAGGCGGTGAGGACCTCCTCGACCCGCAGCCAGGGCGCGCCGAGCACCTTGGTGACCTGCGGCGCGAACGCCGGCGACTCCGCGACCACGCGCCGCACGGGGCCGGTCGAGACGACCTCGCCCTCGGCCAGCACGACGACGTCGTCGGCGCACTGGGCCACGAACTCCACGTCGTGGGTGGCTACGAGGACGGCGTGTCCGCGGGCCGCGAGGTCGCGCAGGGTCGCGGCGAGCGCGTGCTTGGCGGCGTAGTCGAGTCCGCGGGTCGGTTCGTCGAGCAGCACTACCGGCGGTTCGGCGACGAGCACGAGGGCCAGCGCCAGCGCGAGCCGCTGCCCCTCGGAGAGGTCGCGCGGGTGGGCGTCGTCCGGGATGCCCGGGACGAGCCGGTCGAGCAGCCGCCGGCAGGCGCCGGTGCCGCCGTCGCCGGCCGCGCACTCGGCGGCCACGGTCTCGAGGTAGAGCAGGTCGGCGGCGTTCTGCGGCAGCAGGCCGACATGCTGACGGCGTACGCCGGGCGCGAGGCCCGCTGGGTCGACGCCGTCGGCGCGCAGCCGGCCGGCACGCCGGGCCCGGGTGCCCTGGAGGGTCCACAGCAGGGTCGACTTGCCCGCCCCGTTGCGGCCCATGAGCGCGGTGACCCGCCCTGCGGTCAGCGCGAGGTCGACCTCGCGCAGCGCCACCAGCGTGCCGTGGGCGACGGTGACGTCGCTGGCCTCCAGCACCGCGACGGCGTCGGCCGGCACCGGCCGGTCGGCGAGATCGGCGAGCACGCGGTCGCCCCACCCGTCGGGCAGCCCGCGCACCCGGCGGCGGGCGTCGCGCACGTTGAGCGGCAGCGGCTTCCACCCGGCGGCCCGGCCGAGCTCTACGATCGGCGGCACCACCGGGGAGTCGACGAGCAGGTCGGCGGGCTCACCGACGCGCACCCGACCGTCGCCGGTGAGCAAGCACATGGTGTCAGCGAAGGGCACGACCCGCTCGAGCCGGTGCTCGGCCAGCAGCACCGAGAGGCCGAGGTCGTGCACGAGCCGGGTCAGGGTGGCCAGCACGTCCTCGGCGGCGGTGGGGTCGAGCGCCGAGGTCGGCTCGTCGAGCACCAGCAGGCGCGGGTGCGTGGTGAGGACGGAGCCGATCGCCACCCGCTGCTGCTGGCCGCCCGAGAGCGTGCGCAGGTCGCGCTGGCGGAGGTCGGCGATGCCGAGCAGGTCGAGGGTCTCCTCCACCCGGCGCCGCATGGTCGCCGGCGCGAGGCCGAGCTGCTCCATGCCGTAGGCGAGCTCCTCCTCGACGGTGTCGGTGACGAAGCCGCGCGCGGGGTCCTGGCCGACGTAGCCGATCGCGTGGGCGCGCTCGCGCGGCGGGGTGCGCACGATGCTGACGCCGTCGAGCAGCACGTCGCCGTGCAGGACGCCGCCGGAGAAACGCGGCACCAGACCGGTGACGACGCCGAGCAGCGTCGACTTGCCGACCCCGGTCGGACCGGAGACGAGCACGAGCTCACCCTCGGCGATGTCGAGGTCGACGCCGTCGAGCACGAGGCGGTCGTCGTAGCCGACGCTGATGTCGCGCAGCCGGATCACGAGCGCACCTCCGGGGCCGGGGCGAGCAGGCCGCCGAGGACGGCGAGCGCGGTGCCGGCGAGCACCGCCACGCTCACCGTGGGCGTGGCGGCCGGGTCGGGGTAGGCGATCGTGATCTGGTGCCGACTGACCCACCAGGCCAGGACGGCGGCGCCGAGTCCGCCGAGCAGGGCCACGGTCTCGGCGGTGCGCCATGGGTCGGGGCGGTAGCGGGTAACGTTCACCGAGCGTCCGGCGCTGATCAGCCCGGCGATCGCTAACAGCACCCCGAGGATCCACATCGGGGCGGCCAGCACCCGCGGCGCGGTGGCGTCGAGGGTCGCGTACACGCCGACACAGATGCCGAGCAGGCCCGCGATCATCAGCGTGCCGGTGCGGCGCCTCTCGGACGGCGTCCGGTCGCCGCTGCGGCCGTAGCCGCGGGTGTCCATGCCGGCGGCGAGGGCGAGCGAGTGGTCGAGCGCGTCCTCCAGCACCGGCACGAGGAAGCGCCGCGTCCGACCGAGGCGGCGCTCGCTGCCGGCGCGCAGGGTCTGGGCGGCACGCACCCGCCGCACGCTCTCGGCGAACTGCGGGAAGACGGTGACCGCGACGACGAGCGCCGTGCCGATCTCGTAGAGCGCCGGCGGCACCGAACGCAGCAGCCGCTTGGGGTTGCCCAGCGCGTTGGCGGCACCGATGCAGACCACGATGGTGGCCAGGCGCAGTCCGTCGTAGAGCCCGGCGAGCAGGGCCTCGCGGGTGACCGGGCCGAGCAGGACGATCCCGGCGGCGGCGTCCGGCAGCGGGATGCTGGGCAGGTCGAGGATCACCGTGCCCGGGTAGGCGCCGCCGAGCAGCAGGCGGAAGATCACCCGGGTGAGCACGATGAACAGGCCCAGCCACAGGTAGAGCCGGTAGCTGGCGGCCCACGGCTGGTCGCCGCGGCGGGCGGCGACCACCAGGCCGCTGGCGCCGAGGAGCAGCAGCAGCGAGTACGGGTTGGTGGTGAAGGACGCCGCCGTCGCCAGGCCGATCGCCCAGGCCCACCAGGCAGCCGGGTGCAGGTCGCGACGCAGCCGCGGTTCGGCGGCGAGCAGCGCGCTCACGACCGGCTCCCCGCGCGGCGCGCCAGGGCGACGCCGCCGGCGGCTGCGGCGAGCACGAGGACGACGAGGGCGGGCACCCAGCCGGGCAGACCGTCCGTCGGCGAGTCCGTCGCTGCGGCCGCGGGCTCGGCCTCCTCGGTCGCGGCGTCCGAGGCGTCCGACCCGGCCGATCCCGAGGAGGCGGTGGGCGTCGTACTCGCTCCCGCCGCAGGACTCGCGGTGTCGGAGGGATCCCCCGACGACGAGGTCGACGCCGACGGGCCGGCGGTCGCGGCGTCCGAGCTCGCCGTGGCGGCCGATCCGGAGGGGCGCGGCGTGGTCGCGGTCGAGCCGCCGCCTCCACCGCCCGTGCGGGTCGGGCGGGTCGTCGGGGTCGGCGAGGGGCTGGCGGCCGGGCGCACCGGCGCCGCGGTGGTGGGCCGGACGTCGCCGGACTGGTCGTCCCACACGAAGGCCACCGAACCGCCGTCCGGGATCCGCAGCGACCCGACACCCAGCGTGCTGTAGGCCCACGTGCCGGAGGTGCCGTCGGTCCAGTAGAGCGCCCAGTAGGCGCTGGCCGGGGAGGTGTTGACGCACGGGTCGGAGGTCGGCACGCCGTCGACGCGGCAGACGTAGCCGGGCTGGCGCTGGGCGTAGGTGAGCGGGTGACCGGCCGCCGGGAACAGCGCGGACGCCGTGTCGCCGCCGCCGTCGGCGACGCAGTCGAGATCGGCGCCCCCGCCGAGGTCGTTGTGCTCGACGACGACGGTGACGCCGGTGGCGCTCCCGCAGGCGGCGGCAGCGGCCGGCGGAGCCGTCGGCGCCGTCAG
>NZ_BAAAZH010000004.1:15637-30461 GCF_039536805.1 Nocardioides fonticola
TCGCGGCGGCGGCTCGGATCGCCCGACGACCCACGTCAGCGGGTGACCGTGTAGGTCGCGGTGCCCTGGCGGCCGGAGAAGGCGCCGGTGACCAGCAGCCGCGTACGACCGGGGGCGCCGGTGACGCGGTAGGTGGTGCGGTAGACGCCCTTCGCATTGGCCTGGCCGGACTTCACCAGGCGACCGCCGACCGAGAGTCCGAGGGTCTCGGCGGGCGCGAGGCCGGTGACGACCACGCTCTGGAGGCCACCGCGGGCGACGGTCCGCTTCGCCGTCACCTCGAAGGTGGTCTCGCCGAGCGCCTTGATGGTGACCTTGTCGGCGAGCCCGTCGACGGTGCTGACGAGGATCACCGTGCGACCGGTGGTCTTCGGCAGCTTGAAGCCGGCCTTGGCGCCGCCGATCTTGTTCGCCCGGCGGGCGACGGCGTCCGAACCGTCCTGGGTGCTCAGGCAGACCAGCTCGCCGGGGGCCGCGTTGCGGACGACGATGATCTGCTGGGTACCGGCCTTGACGTACTCGGCGGTGAACGGGGCGACGATGTCGCCGCGCGGGCGGGCGTACTGGAGCGCCGGCAGGGCCTGCGCAGTCGCCCGGCGGAACTGGTCCTGGGTCTCCGCGGTGATCTTCTTGCCCGCGAGGTCGGCCAGCGCGGCGTCGTCGTAGGCGATGGCGCCGGTGTCGGCGGTCGCGTAGGAGACGCAGGCGCCGGCGTTGGCCACCTGGTGGGCTCGCAGCCACTCCGCCGCGCGGCGCGCGGGCTTGCGCTCCTGGGCCAGACCGAGGGCCCAGCCGGCCAGGCCGGTGCTGTTGGCGTTCTCGGTGACGATCTGGTCGTCGGAGCCGAAGGAGCCGTCGGCGTACTGCTGCTTCTCCAGCCACACGATCGCGGCGTCGATGGAGGCGTTGACGGCGTCGTCGAAGGTGTCGAGCGACAGGAGCACCCGCAGCACGGTCGCGGTGGCGTCGACGCTCGGCTTCGCGTCGGCCGCGGCCGAACCGTCGCAGTCCTGGGCGGCAGCGCCGGCGGCGCTGAAGTTCAGGCGGAAGTACCCGGCGTCGCACTGCTGCTTCAGCAGGAAGGCCAGCGCCGAGGCCGCGGACGCCGAGGAGGCGCCGCTCAGCGCCTGCACGGCGAAGGCCTGGCCGATGACGTTGGCGTAGTCGCCGTACTGGCTCTGGTCGACGATGCGACCGGCCGCGGCGCCCGAGCCGGTGACCCGGGCCTCGAGCCGGCCGATGAGGTCGACGCCGCCGAAGGCCCGCGGGTCGCGGCCGGCGATCTCGGCGAAGGTGGCGGCCTTGCCCAGCGCACCCGCGTAGGACTCCGTCGTCCCGTCGCCCACGTAGCCGGCGACCTGACCGGCGACGCCGTTCGCGATCGTCGAGACGGCGCCGGCCTCCCCGATCGCGTCGGCCGCCAGGCCGGTGTCGATCGTCAGGCCGATGTCGTCGTACTGGTCGTTGTGGATGACGCCGTCGGTGAGCTGAGCGGCCAGCCAGACCGCGGCCTGGTCGGAGCTGGTGGCGCGGGCGGCGGTCGGTGCTGCGGCCCGGGCGGTGGCCTGGGCCGGGAGGACGGCGAGGCCGCCGAGGGCGAGCGAGGCCGCCGAGACGGCGACCAGCGCACGGATGCGGGAGTGGCGGTGCATGAGGTCCTTTCCGCTGCACAGCGGAAGGACGACGCCGGGCTCCGGCAACGACCGCCCGCTGCTTTCCTCGACAGCGTGGGATCAGGACGCGACGTGCCGGGCGGTCCGGCTCACCGCCCCGCGGGGCGGCCTACGGTTGCGGGTCAGCGCCGGACTTCGACCGGCTTCCCCCACGCACGTGCGTACATATGAAGGTGTGTGGCGCGGACTCTACCGCGTCGCCGCCACCCGGGACGCCGCCGCCCGTGCGTCGGTCATCACGGCCCGGGCGGCAGCTCGGACCGGATCAGGTGAGCTTCTCGATGATCAGCTCGCGCACGCGGCCCGCGTCGGCCTGGCCGCGCATCTCCTTCATCACCGCACCGATGAGCGCACCGGCCGCGGCGACCTTGCCGTCGCGGATCTTCTCGGCGACGTCGGGGTTGGCGGCGATGGCGGCGTCGACGGCGGCCGAGAGCGCACCCTCGTCGGAGACGATCGCGAGCCCACGGGCCGCGACGATCTCCTCCGGCGTGCCCTCGCCGGCGAGCAGGCCGTCGAAGACCTGGCGGGCGAGCTTGTCGTTGATCGAGCCGCCCTCGACCAGTGCCTGGACGGCGGCGACCTGCGCGGGGGTCACGCCGAGCTCGGCGATCTCGACACCGGTGTCGTTGGCCCGCCGGGCCAGCTCGGAGAGCCACCACTTGCGGGCGGCCTGCGGCGCGCAGCCGGCGGCGACGGTCTCCTCGACCAGGCCGAGCGCGCCGGCGCCGATGGTGTCGCGCATCTCCAGGTCGGAGAAGCCCCACTCGGCCTGGAGCCGGGCCCGCTTCTGGGTCGGGTTCTCCGGCAGGGTGGCACGCAGCTCCTCGACCCACTCCCGGGACGGCGCCACCGGCACCAGGTCGGGCTCGGGGAAGTAGCGGTAGTCCTCGGCGTCCGACTTCTCCCGGCCGCTGGTGGTGATGCCGGTGTCCTCGTGCCAGTGCCGGGTCTCCTGGAGGATCGACGCGCCGGCGCCGAGGATCGCGGCGTGGCGCTGCATCTCGAAGCGCACGGCCCGCTCGACGGAGCGGAAGGAGTTGACGTTCTTGGTCTCGGTGCGGGTGCCGAGCACGCCCGAGCCCTTCGGCGAGAGCGAGAGGTTCACGTCGGCGCGCAGGTTGCCCTGGTCCATGCGGGCCTCGGAGACGCCGAGGGCGACGATGAGGTCGCGCAGCTGCTGGACGTAGGCGCGAGCGACCTCGGGGGCCTTCTCCCCCGCCCCGACGATCGGCTTGGTGACGATCTCGATGAGCGGGATGCCGGCGCGGTTGTAGTCGACGAGCGAGTAGTCGGCGCCGTGGATGCGGCCGGTCGCGCCGCCGATGTGGGTGGACTTGCCGGTGTCCTCCTCCATGTGGGCGCGCTCGATCTCGACCCGGAAGGTCTCGCCGTCGACCTCGACGTCCATCCAGCCGTCGAAGGCGATGGGCTCGTCGTACTGGGAGGTCTGGAAGTTCTTCGGCATGTCCGGATAGAAGTAGTTCTTCCGGGCGAAACGGCACCATTCGGCGATCGAGCAGTTCAGCGCGAGGCCGATGCGGATCGCGGACTCGACGGCCTTGGCGTTGACCACGGGCATCGCGCCCGGCAGGCCCAGGCAGGTCGGGCAGACCTGGGTGTTGGGCTCGGCGCCGAAGATGGTCGAGCAACCGCAGAACATCTTGGTGGCGGTGTTGAGCTCGACGTGCACCTCGAGCCCGAGCGCCGGGTCGTAGGCGGCGAGGACGTCGTCGAAGGGGACGAGGGTCTCGGTCGAGGCGCTCATCGGGCCGCTCCTTCCAGGGCGGGGGCCTGGGCCAGCAGCGGTCCGGCCCAACGGGACTCCAGCGCCGCCTCGAGGGCGGCGCCGACGCGGTAGAGCCGGTCGTCGGCCATGACCGGCGCCAGGATCTGGAACCCGACCGGCAGGCCGTCGTCGGAGGCCAGGCCGGCGGGCAGCGAGATGCCCGGGACGCCGGCGAGGTTGGCCGGGATCGTGGCGAGGTCGTTGAGGTACATCGCCAGCGGGTCGTCGAGCTTCTCGCCGAGCTTGAACGCCGTGGTCGGCGCCGTGGGACTGACCAGCACGTCGACCTGCTCGAAGGCGGCGGCGAAGTCGCGGGTGATGAGGGTGCGGACCCGCTGCGCGGTGCCGTAGTAGGCGTCGTAGTAGCCGCTGGAGAGGGCGTAGGTGCCCAGGATGATGCGGCGCTTGACCTCGTCGCCGAAGCCGGCGTCGCGGCTGGCCCGCATGACCTCCTCCGCGCTCGGGGAGTCGATGCCGGCCGGCATGACCCGCAGGCCGTAGCGCATGGCGTCGAACTTGGCGAGGTTGCTGGAGACCTCGCACGGCATGATCAGGTAGTAGGTGGCCAGGGCGTGCACGAAGTTCGGGCACGACACCTCCACGACCTCCGCACCGGCGGCGACCAGCAGGTCGACGCTCTCGGAGAACCGCTCGAGGACGCCGGCCTGGTAGCCCTCGCCGGAGAGCTCGCGGATGACGCCGACCTTGACGCCCGACAGGTCGCCGCCCGCGCCCTGGCGCGCGGCGTCGACGAGGGAGGGCAGCGGCTCGGCGATGGAGGTGGAGTCGAGCGGGTCGTGACCGCCGATGAGCTCCTGGAGCAGCGCGGAGTCGAGCACCGTGCGGGTGACCGGGCCGACCTGGTCGAGGCTGTTGGCCATCGCCACGAGGCCGTAGCGCGAGACCGCGCCGTAGGTCGGCTTGACCCCGACGGTGCCGGTGACGGCGCCGGGCTGGCGGATCGAGCCGCCGGTGTCGGTGCCCAGCGCGAGCGGGGCCTCGAAGGCGGCCAGCGCCGCAGCGGAGCCGCCGCCGGACCCGCCGGGGATGCGGTCGAGGTCCCACGGGTTGCGGGTCGGGCCGTAGGCGGAGTGCTCGGTGGAGGAGCCCATCGCGAACTCGTCCATGTTGGTCTTGCCGAGGATCGGCAGGCCGGCGGCCTTCAGCTTCGCCACCACGGTGGCGTCGTAGGGCGGGATCCAGCCCTCGAGGATCTTCGAGCCGCAGGTGGTGGGCAGGCCCGTGGTGGCCAGCACGTCCTTGACCGCGATCGGGACGCCGTCGAGGTAGGAGGCCGGCGTACCGGCGGCCCGGCGCGCGTCGGAGGCCGCCGCGGCGGCGAGCGCACCCTCGGCGTCGACGTGCAGGAAGGCGTGGACGGCGCCGTCGACCTCGGCGATGCGGTCGAGGTGGGCCTGGGTCAGCTCGACGGAGGTGGTCTCGCCGGCGGCGAGGGCGTCGGCGAGCTCGGCGGCGGACTTCCGGATGAGGGTCACTGCTCGTCTCCCAGGATGCGCGGGACCATGAAGCGCTGCTCCTCGGCGGCCGGAGCCCCCGACAGCGCCTCCTCGGGCGTCAGGCTCGGTCGGACGACGTCCTCGCGGAAGACGTTGACCAGCGGCAGCGCGTGCGAGGTCGGCGGCACGTCCGGGCCGGCCACGCCGCTGATGGAGGCGACCGACTCGAGGATGACCGACAGCTGCGGCGCCAGGTGGTCGAGCTCGGCGTCCGACAGGTCGATCCGGGCGAGGTTCGCCAGGTGGGCGACCTCGTCACGGGAGATCTCAGGCATGGCGACCATCCTAGGGACGGCGGGCGCGAGCCTCCCAACCGCTCCCCGCACCGCGGACGACGGACGACGAACGACAGACCCTCACTCCCCCGCGGACGGCGGCCCGTTCTCCAGCAGCGCCACGAATCCGGCCTCGTCGAGGATCGGGACGCCGAGCTGCTCGGCCTTCTCGGCCTTCGAACCGGCGTTCTCGCCGATGACGACGAAGTCGGTCTTCTTCGACACCGATCCGGCGGCCTTGCCGCCGCGGGCGAGGATCGCCTCCTTCGCCGAGTCGCGGCTGAAGCCGGTCAGGGAGCCGGTGACGACGACGGTGAGCCCCTCGAGGGTGCGGGGCAGCGACTCGTCGCGCTCGTCGAGCATGGTGACGCCGGCGGCGTCCCACTTCTCGACGATCGCGCGGTGCCAGTCGACCTCGAACCACTCGATGACGGCCTCGGCGATCGTCGGGCCGACCCCCTCCGCCGCCGCGAGGGCGGCCAGGTCGGCGGAGCGGATGGCCTCCATCGAGCCGAACTCGGTGGCCAGTGCCCGGGCCGCGGTGGGCCCGACGTGGCGAATGGAGAGGGCGACGAGCACCCGCCAGAGCGGCACGGCCTTGGCGCGGTCGAGGTTCTCCAGCAGCTTGATGCCGTTGGCGGTGAGCTGACGCCCCTCCTCGCCCTTCTTGGGCGCGCGGGTGAACAGGTCGGTGCGCAGCAGCGCCGCGGCGTCGAGGTCGAAGACGTCGCCCTCGTCGGCGATCACCTGATGCTCCAGCAGCTCGACGGCGGCCTCGTAGCCGAGGCCCTCGATGTCGAAGGCGCCGCGCCCGGCCACGTGGAAGACGCGTTCGCGCACCTGCGCCGGGCAGAGCCGGTGGTTGGGACAGCGGAGGTCCTTGTCGCCCTCCTTCTGCTCCACCAGCGTGGTGCCGCAGGCCGGGCAGTCGGTGGGCATGACCCACTCCGGCAGGCCCTCGGGACGCAGGGCCAGCACCGGCCCGAGGATCTCGGGGATGACGTCGCCGGCCTTGCGCAGGATGACGGTGTCGCCGGGGCGGACGTCCTTGCGCTTGACCTCGTGGGCGTTGTGCAACGTGGCGTTCTCGACCGTCGAGCCGGCGACCCGGGTGGGCTCCATGACGCCGAACGGGGTGACCCGCCCGGTGCGGCCGACGTTGACCCGGATCTCCTTGAGCAGGGTGTTCACCTCCTCCGGCGGGTACTTGTAGGCGATCGCCCAGCGCGGCGCGCGACTGGTCGAGCCGAGCCGGCGCTGGAGGGCGACGTCGTCGACCTTCACCACGACACCGTCGATCTCGTGCTCGACGTCGTGGCGGTGCTCGCCGTAGTGGGCGATGAATTCCTCGACCTCGGCCAAGGAGGACAGCACCCGCACGCGGTCGCTGGTGGGCAGGCCCCAGGCCCGCAGCGCCTCGTAGGCGCCCGATTGGGACGCCGGCTCGAACCCCTCGCGGGCGCCGATGCCGTGGCAGACCATGTCGAGGGCCCGGGACGCCGTGACGCGCGGGTCCTTCTGCCGCAGCGACCCCGCTGCGGCGTTGCGGGGATTGGCGAAGATCGGGCGGCCGGCCTCGGTCATCTGCTCATTGAGGCGCTCGAACCCCTCGACGGGCAGGAAGACCTCGCCCCGCACCTCGACCAGCGCCGGCACCGGATGCGCGTCGGTGCCGGTCAACCGATGCGGGATGGAGGCGATGGTGCGCACGTTGGGCGTGACGTCCTCGCCGGTCGTCCCGTCGCCGCGGGTGAGCGCACGCACCAGGCGCCCCTCCTCGTAGAGCAGGTTGATGGCCAGGCCGTCGACCTTCAGCTCGCACAGCAGCGCGGGCGCCTCGACACCGTCGCGGGCGAGCCGGGCGTACCACTTCTCCAACTCCTCGGCGGAGAAGGCGTTGTCGAGGCTCTCCATGCGCTGGAGGTGATCGACCGGGGTGAAGTCGGTCGAGACCGCGCCGCCCACGCGCTGGGTCGGGGAGTCGGGCGTGCGCAGCTCGGGGTGGGCCTCCTCGAGCTCCTCGAGCCGCCGCAGCCGCCGGTCGAAGTCGGCGTCGTCGAGCGTGGGGTCGTCGAGGACGTAGTAGCGCCACCGCGCGTCCTCGATCTCCTCGGCGAGGCGGCGATGCTCCTCGCGGACGTCGTCGGGCACCGGAGCGGGCTCGGCTGGGGTCATGCGGGCCATCATGCCGCCCGGCACCGACATCCCCGGGCCGAGCCCCGGCGCGATCCACCCGCCCGGCCAACCGATCCGGCGCTCGCGCCGAAGACACTGGTGTGGTGACGACATCTCCCTCGCACGCGGCCGCCCTCGTTCCGACGCTCACCCGCGACGAACCGGACGCCGAGGTCACCGGCGTCGTCCTGCTGCTGCACGGCGGCACCGAGCATTCCGAGGCACCGGTGGGCAACCGGTCGGCGTCCTGGTACCGCATGCGGGCGATCCAGCGGGCCGTCACCCCGCGTGCCCACGAGCGCGGTGTCGCCACCTGGCTGCTGCGCTACCGCACGCGCGGCTGGAACGGCACCGGCGCCGTGCCGATCGCCGACGCGCGCTGGGCGCTGGAGCAGATCACCGCGACCCATCCGGGCGTGCCGATCGTGCTGCTCGGCCACTCGATGGGCGGCCGGACGGCGATCCACGTCGCCGACGCACCGGGCGTGGTCGGCGTCGTCGGGCTGGCCCCCTGGTGGCCGCCGGACAGCCCGATCGCCGCCCTCCGGGGCCGGCACCTGCGCGCCGCGCACGGCCGCGCCGACAAGATCACCTCGGCCCGTGCCACGCGCGCGTTCGTCACCGCCGCGGAGACGGTCGCGGCGAGCGCGGAGTTCACCGACCTCGGCGCGGTCGGCCACTACATGCTGCGGCGCGTGGGCGACTGGAACGCCTACGCCACCGAGACCGCGCTGGGACTCCTGGACTAGACCGTCCCGATCCGGGAATGGATCGGCGGCCTTCCCCGTTGCGAGCATGGAACGAAACCGTTTCGTTCCATCTCGACCGAGGGAGGCCCGGTGTCCGTCGATCAGCACACGACCGACTCGACCAGTCGTCCTCGCGTCGAGGGTGACCGCGAGCAGGAGATCTTCGAGGCCACCCTCGAGGTGCTCGCCGAGGCCGGATACGACCGGCTGACGATGGACGCCGTCGCCGCGGCGGCGAAGGCCTCGAAGGCGACGCTGTACCGCCGGTGGCGCAGCAAGGCCGACCTCGTGGTCGCGGCCCTGCAGCACCACAAGGGCTCCCATCTCATGCTCTCCCCCACCGGCACGCTGCGTGGCGACCTCATCGACCTGTTCTGCGGCCCCGCGGGCCCGCTGGCCGCCCGGCAGGTCGACTTCTTCGCCAGCGTGGTCACGGCCCTGCACCGCGATCCGGAGTTCGCCACCCGGTTCCGCGCCCAGGTGCTGGCCCCCAAGATCGCGGCCAGCCGCGCGATCTACGAGCGCGCCGTCGCCCGCGGGGAGATCCGCGACGACGTCGATCTCGACCTCGTCGCCCCCATGCTCGCGGGCGTCGTGCTCCACCGGGTGCTCGTGCTCGGGGAGCCGCCGACGCGGGAGCTGGTCGAGCGGGTCATCGACCAGCTCGTCCTGCCCGCGGTCCGCACCGCACCGCCGTCCCTACCTGCACCGACCGACCGAGAGGTTCCGTCATGACCGACCTGACCGACGCCACCGCGCGCGAGGACGACGGCGTCGTCGACGCGCCGGCGCACTTCCATCCCGGATGGGCGCTCGTCCTCATCTGCTCGGCGCAGCTGATGGTCGTGCTCGACAGCACGATCGCCAACATCGCGCTCCCCTACATCCAGACCGACCTGGACATCAGCCAGGCGAACCTGTCGTGGATCGTCACCGGCTACGCGCTGGCCTTCGGCGGCCTGCTGCTGCTCGGCGGCCGTCTCGGCGACCTCTACGGACGCCGTCGCATCTTCATGGCGGGCGTCGCGATCTTCGCCATCGCCTCCGCGCTGGGCGGCCTCGCCGAGAACGAGGCCATGCTGCTGGGTTCGCGGGGCCTCCAGGGTCTCGGCGCCGCCCTGGCCTCCCCCACGGCGCTCGCCCTCATCACGACCACCTTCCCGGCCGGCCCGCTGCGCAACCGGGCCTTCTCGGTGTTCGCGGCGATGTCGGGTCTCGGCGCGGCCGTCGGTCTCGTGCTCGGCGGCTGGCTCACCGGCCTCGACCCGAGCTGGGGCTGGCGACTGACGTTCCTCATCAACGTGCCGATCGGCCTGGCCGCCGCGTTCTTCGCACCGCGCCTGCTGCCCGACACCGACCACCACGCCGGCCAGCTCGACCTCCCCGGCGCCGTCCTGGCCACCGGCGGTCTGCTCGCACTCGTCTTCGGCATCACCCGCACGGGCAACACCGACTCCTCGGGCCAGACCTACGGCTGGAGCGACCCGGTGGCGCTCAGCGCGATCATCGCGGGCGTCGTGCTGCTGGCGGTGTTCGTGCTCGTCGAGCGTCGGGTCGAGCACCCGCTGCTGCCGCTGCGCATCCTCGCGAGCCGCAGCCGCGGCGTCGCCTTCGCGGCCATGATGATCACGCCGGCCGCGATGTTCGCGATGTTCTTCTTCCTCTCCCAGTACGTGCAGCACGTGATGGGCTACTCGCCGCTGCGCACGGGCTTCGCGTTCCTGCCCTTCGCCGTCGGCATGGTCACCGGCGCGACGGTCAGCTCGAAGCTGATCAGCCGGATCGATCCGCGGTTCATCTCCGGCACCGGCACGCTGCTGGCCGGTTTCGCCCTGCTCATGTTCTCGCGGCTCGACATCGACGACAGCGCGCAGAGCATCCTGGGCCACCTCGCCTCGGGCTCCCCGATCGGCGACTCGGTGAACTACTGGACCCAGATCGCGCCGTTCATCGTCATCATGTCGCTGGGCATGGGTCTGACGTTCGTGCCGATGACCCTGGTCGCCGTCCACGGGGTGCGCGCCGAGGACTCCGGCATCGGCTCCGGCGTCCTCAACACGATGCAGCAGGTGGGCGGCGCGCTGGGTCTCGCCGTCCTCTCCACCATCGCCGCGCACTACACGACCGAACGGGCCGGCGAGCTGGTGGCCTCCGTGCGCGACGCCGCGGGCGCGACCGCCGGTGGCACGCCGCCGGCCGGCCTGCAGGAGACGATCGGCTTCGCCGCCTTCGCCCACGGGTCGACGACCGCGTTCCTCACCGGCGCCTTCATGATCTGGACGGCGTCCTTGATCGTGTGGTCGCTGCTCTCGGTCAAGCACGAGGAGCTGGCCGGCGGCGAGGCGCCCGCGGGCGTCCACGCCTGACCCGATCCTCGGCCGCCTCGGCGGCATCGCCTGGGGAGGGGCTCGCCTGCGGGCGGGCCCCTCTCGCACGTCGCGGGGCGTTTCGGGAGCTTGTCCAGAACGCCGTGGGGATGCCGCAGCGCGTTCCCAGCCGGTGAGACGGGCGTAACAGCCATCCGTGTGGCACGTTGGATGGGTCACACATCGATCGGGGGAGGACCCATGCCCAGCACGCTCACCGGACTGCTCACCACGGTGGCCCTGCTGTTCGGCGGCACGACCGCCACCGAGGCACCGCGCGCCGCCGGGGACAAGTACCCGATGGCGCAGTACGCGAAGACCTCGGCGAAGGACGGCGTCCTGCGCAAGGGCTGCCGCAACTACCGCTACACCTACGCGATCAAGCCGCCGACCGAGATCTGGGGTCTGGAGACCTTCCTCGTCGACCCCGACGGCGAGACCATCGCCTCCGGCGGCTTCCTCTCCGGTTCCGACGAGCCGTCGGGTACCTCGCACTTCCGGTTCTGCCGCCCGCTCACGCGGCCCGGGGTCTTCACGATCAAGGGCAAGTTCACCTACCGCGAGGACTCCCAGAGCAACCCGATCTCCGGGGCGATCAAGCCGTTCACGTTCCGGTTGAGCAAGCCGAGCTGACGAGGCCCGGGGGCGCAGCCGCCGCACGCACGGCGTCCGGCTTCAGGGCATCGGAGCCTCCGACGACCTGGGCACCCGACGACCTGGGCCCCGGGCGGCCTGGGCCTCAGACGACCTGGTGCAACCAGCGCACCGGCGCGCCCTCGCCGGCGTGCCGGAAGGTCTCGAGCTCGTCGTCCCACGGCTTGCCGAGGAGCTTGTCGATCTCGAGCTCGAGCGTGGTCTCGCCGAGCATGGACTTCACGACAGCGGCCTTGAGCCGGTCCTCGGGGATCATGATGTCGCCGTGCAGGCCGGTCACGGCGTGGAAGACGCCGAGGTCGGGGGTGAAGCTGTAGCGGGCGCCCTCGGTGGCCGGCGTCGGCTCCTCGGTCACCTCGAAGCGCAGGTGGTTCCAGCCGCGCAGGGCGGAGGTGATCGTGGCAGCCGACCCCGCCTCGCCGGACCAGGACAGCTCGGCGCGGTAGGTGCCCGACTGGGCCGGTTGCGGGGTCCAGTCGAGATTCACGGCAACACCGAGGACGCCTCCGACGGCCCATTCGACGTGCGGGCACAGCGCCGAGGGCGCCGAGTGCACGTAGAAGACGCCCCTCGTGGCAGTACGGGTGGCAGTGCGTGCGGTCACCGTGACCTCCTTCTCCTCCGGCGCGAGCTACGCCTTCCCCAGCGGTCTCGTCATGGAGTGTCCGGATGCCTCGAATGACACCTATGGAACTTGTAGGGCCATTGTGACCCATGGGGCGCGTGAGCACCAGTCGTTCCGCCCGATTCCGGGCTCAACGCGTCGGCTGCAGGTCCATCAGGGTCGTCACGACCTCCTCGGCGATGCCGAGGCCGCCGAGGTGGCTCTCGCCGTCGATCACGGTCAGGACGGCGTCCGGGAGCCGGTCGACCACGTGCCGCCCGTGCCGGAACGGCACGATGTGGTCGGCGTCCCCGTGCCACCAGCGCACCGGCACGGCGACGTCCGCGAGGTCGAAACCCCACGGCCGCGTGAAGAGCACCAGGTCGTTGAGGGGCGCCAACGTCTGGAACCGGCTGCCGTTGAGCAGGTCGTCGAGGAACATCGCCTTGAACTCCGGCCGGGACAGGAGGTTCTTGTCACCCGCTGGCTGGAAGGCGGCGTAGAGGTCGAGGGCAGGGCCGGCGAGAGGACGCACGACGCGGATCGCCTGCGTCAGGCCCACCCCCAGCGGCACCCGGGCCAGGTCGAGCACCGGGGCGAGCCGCACCGCGAGCTGGATCGGGCCGCCGTCGGCGGCGTCGACGCCGGCTGTCGGCGCCACGCCCCCGAGGACGCCGACCCCCGCGATCCGCTCGGGCAGCGCCGCACCCGCGGCGAGGGCGTAGGGACCACCACCGGAGAGGCCGATGATGCGGGCCTCGTCGACCGCGAGGGCGTCGAGCACGAGCGCGAGGTCCTCGGTCCAGTCCAGGACGTCGGGGTAGAGGAAGGGCGTCGAGGAGCCGATGCCGGGGCGGTCGATGCCGATGATCCGCAGCCCCTCCTGCTCGGCGAGGGCCCGCGCCTCCAGCGGGATCTGACGGCGGGCACCCGGGGTGCCGTGCATCCACACCAGCGCGGGGCCCCGGGGTGAGCCGTACTCGGCGAAGCTCATCCGGCGGCCGTCACGGACGGCGACGTTGCCCTCGAGCGCAGGTCGGGCGACTTCGGTCATGGGAGCAGTGTGGCAGCGCCGTCCCGGGCTAGGGTGCCCGCGTGACGACGACGGACACCGGGCTGCGAGTGGGGCGCACCAGGATGCCGTGGGTGATCGCGGCGGCGACCCTGCTGGGCCTGGCCGCGGCGGGCTGGTACTGGGTGGTGCACCCTGCCGACCTGCCCACCGATCCGCGCGAGCGCACCGCGCAGACCCCCGTCGGGTCGACGATCTACGTCGGACTCGCACGGACCGACCGCACCATCGCGGTGACCGGCGTGCGGATGGCGGTGGAGGCCAACGTGGCGGTACAGGTGCGACTGCTGCGGTGCGTCGGCGGCGAGGTCGCGGTGACGACCGACCCGTCGGTGTTCTGCACGCGTCTGGAGGACCCCAGCGGTCACGACCTCTCCCCCGACGACTCGCTCGTCGCCGAGGTGACCGGCGACAGCCCGGGCGCGGCCTACCTGCGGACCCCTGTCGTGAGCTTCACCGACGGACTGCAGCGAGGCAGCAGCCGCCTCGGCTCGCCCGCGGTCGTCACGCTGCTCGAGCGCTGATCTGGGCGCAGCACCGGGCGCCGACCCCGACGGGTCAGTCGCCCAGCTTCTGCTCGAGCGCCGCAGCCCGCTCGGCTGCGTCGGTGAGCTCCTCGCTGTCGATCGCCTGGGTGCGGTGGAACCAGGTCAGCGCGTCGGCCTCCCGGCCCGCAGCCTCGAGGGTGTCGGCGTACGCGTAGCGCAGCCGCACCACCCACGCCGCACGGCTCTTCGAGGTGAGCGGCGCCAGCTCGAGCGTGCGCAGCGCGGCGTCGAACTGACCCATGTCGCGCCGAGCGCCGGCCTCGACGATGGTCATCTCGGCCTTGGCCTCGGCGGTGAAGCCGACGACCGAGGGGCTCTTGGCCAGCTTGATGGCCTGCTCGGGCTGACCGAGGGCGCGGTGGCAGTCGGCCATGATGGGCAGGTACGCCGTCGCGCCGTTCATCCGCTTCGCCGCGCGCAGCTCGGCCAGGGCCTCGGAGTAGTGGCCCGCGGCGTAGGCCGCCTCGCCTGCGGCCTCCCGCACGACGGCGAGCCGCGGCGCCCGCGCCCGGGCGGCGAGGGCGTGACGGTACGCGGTCTCCGGGTCGTCGTCGATGAGCTGACCGGCGGCCACGAGGTGGCGGGCGATCCGGGCGGCGAGCTTCTCGGGCAGGCCCTTCAGCTGGGCCGCGATCGCACGGTCGAGCTCGCGCCCCGTCACCTCGTCGGGCAGCGGAGGACCGTCGTAGACGGCCTGGTCGACCCGGGGCTCGCGCTTGGCGGCGTCGCGATCACGGGGAGGACGGCCACCGGAGCGCTGCTGGTCGCGCTCACCTGAGCGTCCGCGCCCGGTCGGCGCGCCGGCGGCTGCGCCTGCGCCGCCGCGACCCCGCCGCTCGTCATCGCGGGATCGTCCCGCCGCCTGACCGCGCGGGGCAGCACCCCGCGCTCCGCCGCTGCTCTGACGACGGTCGTCGCGACCGCCGGTGGCACGGCCTCCCCGGCCGCCGGTCCCTCCGGGACGCTGACCACGCTGCTCGGCCATGACTGCTCCTCCACCACTGTTCGACTGATGCAAATGCACGAAGGGGCCACCGTGAACGGTGGCCCCTTCGCCAATGTTTGTCCGGCGGCGTCCTACTCTCCCACGACCTCGCGATCGCAGTACCATCGGCGCTGAAAGGCTTAACTTCCGGGTTCGGGATGGGACCGGGTGTTTCCCTAACGCTATGGCCGCCGTAACTCTATTCAACATTCATCCCACCCACACACACCCACTACGGGGCACGGAATGGGGTGTTGAGACCCTATATTCACTTCTCGATCATGCTCATCAAACGAGTCGCATGTGAAGTTAGTGGACGCGAGACACTCTCGTATACGCAACACCCTTGTGGATTTTGTTGAGGGTTTGTGTGACAAGCCCTCGGCCTATTAGTACCGGTCGGCTGGGCATCACTGC
>NZ_BAAAZH010000005.1:0-72845 GCF_039536805.1 Nocardioides fonticola
GCTGGCCGAGCTACTGGCAAACCCGCCAGCAGCATGACCGTTGCTACGACCACGTGACTCCGCCGCGAAGCTTCGCCCCACAACATCAGGTTTCCGCACCTCATGTGCCCCCTCGGCGAGGTCAGTCCATCTCCGCCTTGGTGCTGCGGGCCAGGATCGCGTCCATCATGTCCTGCGCGGTCATCCGGCCGCCGACGACGTCGTCGACGTACTGGGCCACGGGCGCGTCGACGCCCGACCGCTCGGCCAGCGCGCGCAGCGAGGAGCACGACTTCGCGCCCTCGGCCACCTGCCGGGTGGAGGCGTAGATGTCGTCGGTGGTCATGCCGCGGCCGAGCTTCTCCCCGAAGGTCCGGTTGCGCGAGAGCGGCGAGGAGCAGGTGGCGACCAGGTCACCGAGTCCGGCGAGCCCCATCAGCGTCAGCGGGTTCGCCCCGAGCTTCGTCGCGAGCCGCGCGGTCTCGGCGAGCCCGCGGGTGATCACCGAGGCGGTGGTGTTGTCGCCGAAGCCCAGGCCGACGGCCATCCCGACCGCGAGACCGACGACGTTCTTGTACGCGCCACCCAGCTCGCATCCGAGGACGTCGGTGCTGCGGTAGGGGCGGAACGCCGGCGAGTGCACGCGCTGCTGCAGGCGATGCGCGACGTCCTCGTCGGCACAGGCCACGACGGACGCCGCCGGCTCGCGGCGCGCGATCTCCGGTGAGAGGTTCGGGCCGCTGACGACGGCGATGCGCTCGGGACCGGCACCGGTGACCTGGGCGATGACCTCGCTCATCCGGTTGAGGGTGCCGAGCTCGACGCCCTTCATCAGCGAGACGAACACGGCGTCGGGCGCCACGAACGGCGCCCACTCGGTGAGGTTCGCGCGCAGGGTCTGCGACGGCGTCGCCAGCACGACCACGTCGGCACCGTGGGCGGCCTTCTCGACGTCGTGGGTGGCCGAGATCGCGGCCGGCAGCTCGATACCGGGCTGGTAGTCGCGGTTCTCGCGGCGCTCGTTGATGCCTGCGGCGACCTCCTCCCGGCGTGCCCAGATGGTGACGTCGTTGCCGGCGTCGGCCAGCACGATCGAGAAGGCGGTGCCCCAGGCACCGGCACCGAAGACGGCGACCTTGCCGTTGCTCACGCGGACGTCCCCTTCCGGGAGTGGCGGTCGGATGACGGGTCGTTCGGGTTGCCGATGACCCGGACCCCTGCCGCGCGGGGGTCGAAGAGCTCAGGCGGCGGCTGCTCCCCGCGGATCTCGCCGACCAGGACGCTGATCGCCCGCATGATGCGGTCGGTGGCCTCGGCGACGACGGCGGCCGGCAGCGGTCCGTCGCCGATCTGCGCCCGCAGGTCGTCGAGCGGCACCGGATCGCCGACGATCATCGTGATCGGCTTGCGGGGCAGCGGATGCGGCCGCTTGGTGTACGGCGCGAGCAGCGCCTGCGCGCCCCACTGGCCGACCGGGATCACCGGGCATCCCGTCGCGAGCGCGATGCGGGCGGCCCCGGACTTGCCCGTCATCGGCCAGCCGTCGGGGTCGCGCGTGATCGTGCCCTCGGGATAGACCACGACGCACTCCCCGCGCCGCACGGCCTCGACCGCGGCGTCGAAGGCGCCGGCCGCGGCCAGGCTCTCGCGCTCGACGGGGATCTGACCGGCCGACGTCATGAAGAAGCGCATGAACCGGCCCTTGAACAGACCGGACTTCGCGAGGTAGCGCGGCAGCCGGCCGTGGTCGTAGACCAGGTGCGCAGCGGTCAGCGGGTCGACGTGCGAGGTGTGGTTGAGGGCGATGATGCAGCCGCCCTCGGCGGGGATGCGCTCGCCGCCGCGCCAGTCGTGGGTGGTCGTGGCCAACAACGCCGGCTTCACGATGGGGACGGCGAGGGACCAGGCCCATCCCCGTCTCTGCTGCAACCGGCGCACGACACTCACGCCCCGCAGGGTACTCGTCGGCGACCCCCGCATCGGCCCGTCCAGGTGGTGCGACACGCGCCGTCCTGGTGGGGCGGGGTGATTGGATCGGGTCGATGTCCGATCAGTTCGCCGTCCTGGTGCCCGTGAAGCCGCCCGCCCACGGGAAGTCCCGCCTGATCGGCGTCACCGACCAGACGCGCCGCGATCTCGCCGAGGCCTTCGCCCTCGACACCGTCACGGCGTGCCTGGAGGCCGCGCGCGTCGCCGAGGTGCTGGTGGTGACCGACGACGCCGTGCTCGCCCGTGCGATCACCGCACTGGGGGCGCACGCGCTGCCCGACGGTGCGGGTGACCTCAACGGCACGCTGCGTCAGAGCGCGGCCGAGGCGCGACGCCGCTGGGGGACGTCGGCGATCGCCGCCGTCTGCGCCGATCTGCCCACCCTGCGGGCCGACGAGCTCGATGCGGCCCTGGAGGCCGCCGCGCCGATCCTCGCCCACCGGGGGACGGCGTTCCTCGCCGACGCCGCGGGGGTGGGCACGACCCTGTACTGCGCGGGGCCCGAGGATTTCGATCCTCGTTTCGGCGGCGGTTCGCGGGCGGCCCACCGCGAGGCCGGTGCCGTGGAGCTCGCAGTCGAGGTGCCGACGGCCCGACGCGATGTCGACGATCTGCTCGACCTGCGAGCGGCCCTCCCCCTGGGGCTAGGACGGCGCACCACACAGGCGGTGTCAGCTGCGGGGTTGTCGGCCGGGTTGCTGGCGGATCCGTGACGGAGGCGTCCTGGACATGACACGACCCCCGGCGATCGCCGGGGGTCGTGTCGTGCTCGGTCGACCCGGGCCGCTGAGGGCTCGTCAGGCCTTCTTGGCCGGAGCCTTCTTCGCAGGCGCCTTCTTGGCCGGGGCCTTCTTGGCCGGAGCGGCCTTGGTGGCGGCGGCCTTGGCCGGAGCCTTCTTCGCCGGAGCCGCCTTCTTGACGGGCGCCTTCTTGGCCGGAGCGGCCTTGGTGGCCGCGGCCTTGGCCGGAGCCTTCTTCGCCGGAGCCGCCTTGGCCGGAGCCGCCTTCTTGACGGGCGCCTTCTTGGCCGGAGCCGCCTTGGTGGCCGCGGCCTTCGCCGGAGCCTTCTTCGCCGGAGCCGCCTTGGCCGGAGCCTTCTTCGCGGGAACGGCCTTCTTCGCCGCCGCGGCCGCCTTGGTGGCGGGCGCGGTGGCCTTCTTGACGGCCGGCGCAGCAGCGGCCGCCGCGGTCTTCGGGAGCTTGGGCAGCTTCTTGGCGCCGGAGACGACGTTCTTCAGGTCGGCGCCCGGGGTGAACTTGGGCACCGAGGTCTTCTTCGCCTTGATGCGCTCGCCGGTCTGCGGGTTGCGCACCCAGCGCGCCTCACGAACTCGCTTCTCGAACGAACCGAAGCCCGTGATCGCGACCTTCTCGCCCTTGGCGACCTCGCGCGTGATGGTGTCGAGCACCGACTCCAACGCGTGCGCGGCGGCCTTCTTGTTGCCCTCGAAGCGCGTGGCGAGCGCGTCGATCAACTGAGACTTGTTCACTGTCTTCCCCTTGGTAGGAACTGGATCGTCCTCGCTGACCGACGCGTCTTTGTGCACGATCGAGAGGAAGACCCCGCCGAGCCCACGCTCGACTTCCCACGCACGCTAGGGATTCTCGGGCGGTGCGACAATCACCACGCCGTAGTTGCTGAAGAAAAATTACGGCGTGATCACCGGATCAACGCGCAAGAAAGTCCAGGAGAGCGGCGTTGAAAGCCTCCGCGTGACTCACATTCAGACCATGCGGCGCCTTCTCGATGATCACCTTCTCGGCGCCGGAAACCGTTGCAGCAGTGCGATCTCCGGACACCTCGACCGGCACGGTGGCATCGCTGTCACCGTGAATCACCAACGTGGGCACGGTGATCGAGGCCAGGTCGGCACGGAAGTCCGTGCGGCCGAAGGCGTCGATGCATCCGGCGAGCGCTGCGTCGAGCGCGGGCTTCTCCAACTCCAGAGCGGCCTCTCGCTGCTCGGCGGTGACGACGAGCTCGCCGGCGACGGAGAAGAAGTCGGTGGTGAAGGCATCGAGGAAACCGTCACGGTCGGCGGTGACGCCGGCGATCATCCCCTCGACGGCCTCCTCGGAGAGACCACCCTCGGGGTTGTCGTCGGTCGTGAGCAGGAACGGCGGGACGGCGGCGGCGAACACGGCCGATCGGATGCGCGCGCTCCCGTGACGACCGAGGTAGCGCGCGACCTCGCCGCCTCCCATGGAGAAGCCGACGAGCGTGACGTCGTGCAGGTCGAGCGCGTCGAGCAGACCGGCCAGATCGTCGGCCATCGTGTCGTAGTCGTAGCCGTCCGCGGGCTTGTCGGAGGCACCGAATCCCCTGCGGTCGTAGGCGATCGCGCGATAGCCGCCGTCGATCAGCGCCGGGAACTGCTCGCTCCACGACGCACCGCTCAGGGGCCACCCGTGGATGAGGACGACAGGGCGGCCAGCGCCGATGTCGGTGTAGTGGAGGGTGATGCCGTTGGTCTCGACCGTGCTCATGGGGGGGTTCCTCTCGTCGGAGATGTCTTGTACACAAACTAACTGGCAGAAACCTTGTACACAAGACACCCGAAGGGAGGGTCGACGCAGAGACCCCCTCGCCCTCCGCGGCGAGCGGAGGTCGAGGGGGTCTGAGCAGATCGACGGATCAGGGCAGATCGACGGATCAGGACTGCGTGACGGGCTTCCACGAGGGTCGCGTGGCCTCGAAGGCCGCGATGTCGTCGGCGTGCCCGAGGGTGATGCCGATGTCGTCGAGACCCTCGAGCAGACGCCAGCGGGTGTAGTCGTCGATGTCGAAGGAGTCCTCGACCTCTCCGCCGGGCGTCGTCACGGTGCGGGCCTCGAGGTCGACGGTGATCTGGCCGCCCGGGTTGTCCTCGAGGTAGTCCCACAGGCGCTGCACGACCTTCTCGTCGACCTGGGCCGCGAGCAGGCCGGCCTTGCCGGAGTTGCCGCGGAAGATGTCGGCGAAGCGCGAGGAGATGACGACCTTGAAGCCGTAGTTCTGCAGGGCCCAGACGGCGTGCTCGCGCGAGGAGCCGGTGCCGAAGTCGGGACCGGCCACAAGCACCGAACCGCCTGCGTACGCAGGGTTGTTGAGCACGAAGTCGGTGTCGTTGCGCCAGGCGGCGAAGAGGCCGTCCTCGAAGCCCGTGCGGGTCACGCGCTTGAGGTAGACCGCCGGGATGATCTGGTCGGTGTCGACGTTGCTGCGCTTGAGCGGCACGCCGACGCCGGTGTGGGTGGTGAACTTGTCCATGGCAATGGCTCCTCTTGGGAAGACGTGGGGTTTCGACACGCGCGTCGCGGCTTCGCCGGCTCAGCCGCGGCGCTGCTCAACCTGGCGCCCGGTGCTCGGCTTCGTTCCTCAGCCGACCGGCGCCAGATCAGCGGGCGAGGACAGGGTGCCGCGCACGGCCGTCGCGGCCGCGACCGGCACCGAGACGAGGTGCGTGCGACCACCCTTGCCCTGGCGGCCCTCGAAGTTGCGGTTGGACGTCGAGGCGCTGCGCTCGCCCGGGGCCAACTGGTCGGGGTTCATGCCCAGGCACATCGAGCATCCGGCACCGCGCCACTCGGCACCCGCCGCGATGAAGATCTTGTCCAGGCCCTCGGCCTCGGCCTGCAGGCGCACCCGCACCGAGCCGGGCACGACCAGCAGCCGGGTGTTCTCGGCGACCGTGCGACCCTCGAGGATCGACGCCGCGAGGCGGAGGTCCTCGATCCGGCCGTTGGTGCAGGAACCGACGAAGACGGTGTCGACCGCGATGTCGCGCAGCGGCGTGCCGGCCGTCAGGCCCATGTACTCCAGGGCCTTGGCGGTGGCGACCTGGTCGTTGGGCTCCTCGAAGTCCTCCGGCGCCGGCACGGTCGCGCCGAGCGGAGCGCCCTGGCCGGGGTTGGTGCCCCAGGTGACGAACGGCGTCATGGTGGAGGCGTCGAGGACGATCTCCTTGTCGAAGACGGCGTCCTCGTCGGTGACGAGCGTGCGCCAGTGCGCGACGGCGGCGTCCCAGTCGGCACCCTTCGGCGCCTCGGGCTTGCCCTCGATGTAGGCGAAGGTGGTCTCGTCGGGTGCGATGAGACCGGCCTTGGCGCCCCACTCGATCGACATGTTGCACACCGTCATGCGGCCCTCCATCGACAGCTCGCGGATCGCCTGACCGCGGTACTCGACGATGTAGCCCTGGCCGCCGCCGGTGCCGGTGTGGGTGATGAGGGTCAGCACGAGGTCCTTCGCCGTCACACCCTCCGGGAGGCTGCCGTCGACCGTGACGGCCATCGTCTTCGGCTTGGCCTGCGGCAGGGTCTGGGTGGCGAGCACGTGCTCGACCTCGGAGGTGCCGATGCCGAACGCGATGGCACCGAAGGCGCCGTGGGTGCTGGTGTGGCTGTCACCGCACACGATCGTCATGCCGGGCTGGGTGAGACCGAGCTGCGGTCCGACGACGTGCACGATGCCCTGCTCGACGTCGCCGAGCGGGTGCAGCCGGACGCCGAACTCCGCGGCGTTCTTGCGCAGGGTGTCGACCTGGGTCTTGCTCACCGGGTCGGCGATCGGCTTGTCCCAGTCGAGGGTGGGGACGTTGTGGTCCTCGGTCGCCAGGGTCAGGTCGGGGCGGCGCACCGTGCGGCCGCTCAGCCGCAGACCGTCGAAGGCCTGGGGCGAGGTCACCTCGTGGATGAGGTGGAGGTCGATGTAGAGCAGATCCGGCTCACCGTCGCCGGACCGGACGACGTGCTCGTCCCAGACCTTCTCCGCCAGGGTCTTGCCCATGTGGCACTCCTTCGTGACATGCGTTGGACGCGGGCCGGCGCAGCGCCGGCGACCATGAGGAGCCTACGCCCGTTCGTCCATTGAATGAGACGTCGATCTCTCATGATGAGATGCGACGAGCGAGGACTGGCGGCGGGCGGGCGTCAGGGACCACCGGGCATACTGGGGAGGTGAGGCGCTCGTCACAGGGCTTGCATCCCATCTTCTGAGACAGCAGTATTGGCATATGGACAGCAGTGGAGTCGGCGTACTCGACAAGGCAGCGCTGGTCCTGACCGCGCTCGAGTCCGGACCGGCCACGCTGGCCGGGCTCGTCACCGCGACCGGACTGGCCCGCCCCACGGCGCACCGGCTCGCCGTCGCCCTGGAGCACCACCGCCTGGTGGCGCGCGACATGCAGGGCCGCTTCGTGCTCGGCCCCCGGCTCGCCGAGCTCTCGGCCGCCGCGGGCGAGGACCGGCTCCTCGCCACCGCCGGCCCGGTCCTGGCCCGCCTGCGCGACATCACCGGCGAGAGCGCCCAGTTGTGGCGCCGCCAGGGCGAGCACCGCGTGTGCGTCGCCGCCGCCGAACGCCCCTCGGGGCTGCGCGACACCATTCCGGTCGGGTCCCAGCTGACGATGCGCGCCGGCTCCGCGGCCCAGGTCCTGTTGGCCTGGGAGGACCCCGACCGCATGCACCGCGGCCTCCAGAACGCCGCCTTCTCCGCCGCCGCGCTCTCCGGCATCCGTCGCCGCGGTTGGGCGCAGTCGGTCGGCGAGCGCGAGCAGGGCGTGGCCTCGGTGTCGGCACCGGTCCGCTCCCCCAGCGGCAAGGTCATCGCCGCCGTCTCGGTCTCGGGTCCGCTCGAGCGCCTCTCGCGCCAGCCCGGCCGCATGCACGCCCCCGCCGTCCTGGCCGCGGCCGAGCGGCTCTCGGAGTCCTTGCGCCGCGCGGCTGCCGAGGGCTGACCTCGACGCTCCTCGACGCTCCTCGACGCTCCTCGACGCTCCTCGACGGTCTCAGCCGGTCTCAGAAGAGGGCGTCCTGCTCCAGCTCGAGCAGGAACTGCTTGCGGGAGAGCCCGCCGGCGTAGCCGGTGAGCGAGCCGTCGGCACCGATCACCCGATGGCACGGGATGACGATCGGCAGTGGGTTGCGGCCGTTGGCCAGTCCGACCGCACGCGAGGCTGCGTTGGTCATCCCGATGCGGTGGGCGATCTCGCCGTAGCTCGCGGTCTCGCCGTAGCCGACACCGCGCAGCGCCTCCCAGACCCGCAGTTGGAAGTCCGACCCGGACGGCGCCAACGGGAGGTCGAAGGCGGTCAGCTCGCCCGCCACGTAGGCGCGCAGCTGCCGGGCGGCCTCGACCAGCACCGGATGGTCGTCGTCGCGCGGCCCCCGCGGGCGTCCGTCGTTCTCGGCGAACGGCTCGAACTCCACGGCGGTGAGCATGCCGTCGTGCTCGACGAGCCGCAGCCGGCCGATCGGGGTGTCGGAGAGATCGAGTTCAGTGTGCATCAGCGGCTCTTCTCGGTCGGCGGAGCGGGGGCGGCAGCGGCAGCGGCGGTGGCCGGCATGACGGTCTGCCAGAGGTGGCACAGGGCGTAGGAGCGCCACGGGCGCCAGGCCTGGGCGACGGCGTCGATCGCGGCCGGGCCCGACGGCACCTCGCGCCCGAGCGCGGCGAGGCGATCGGCGACGAGCCGCCGCGCGGCGAGATCGGTGGGCAGGAACACGTCGGGGTCGGCCAGCGCGCGCATCGCGATGTAGTCGGCGGTCCACGGCCCGATGCCGGGCAGCGCCAGCAGCGCGGCTCGGACGGCGTCGCGGTCGCCGCCGCGATCCAGACGCAGCCCATCCTCGACGACGGCGGCGGCGAGGGCGACGACGGCCCGGCCGCGGGCGCGCGGCATCGGCAGCGACTCGGCGTCGGCCTCGGCGAGCGCCTCCGGGGTCGGGAAGAGATGGGTGAGCCCGGGCGTCTCGGTACGCACCGGCTCGCCGAGGTCCGCGACGATGCGACCGGCGACGGTGCAGGCGCCGGCCACGCTCACCTGCTGGCCGATGACGGCACGGACGGCGAGTTCGACGCCGTCGACATGGCCGGCCACCCGCAGTCCCGGTCGCGCGGCCACGAGCGGGGCGAGCAGCGGATCGGCAGCGAGATGGGCGTCGACGGCCACGGGGTCGCAGGCGGCGTCGAGGAGGCGTCGTGTGCGTTCGAGGGCCGCGGCGGTGTCGCGCAGATCGGCGAGTTCGAGGCGCGCGGACACGAAGCCGACGCCCGTGGAGTGGTCGTCGCGGAGGTCGACACGGACCGTTCCGGGGCCGTGGGGCAGGGCGAGGGTGCGGGCGTACCACTCCGGGCCCGCGACCTCCACGCCCGGCACGAGATGGGCGGCGAGGAAGTCGAGCAGCGCCCCGCCGGCGAACGGCGTCCGCACCGCGATGCGCAGATCGAGCGAGCCGCGGGCCGCGCCCCCACGGCGTCCGCGCAGACCGGTGGGGTTGGTGTCGTAGACCTCGCGCACGGTGTCGTTGAACTGCCGGACGCTGGCGAAGCCGGCGGCGAAGGCGATATCGGTGATGGGCAGATCGGTGGTCTCCAGCAGCACCCGCGCGGTCTGGGCGCGCTGCGCCCGGGCGAGGGCGAGCGGACCGGCGCCGAGCTCGGCGGTCAGCAGCCGGCTCAGGTGGCGCGGTGTGTAGCCGACCCGGCGGGCGAGCCCCTCGACCCCTTCGCGATCGACGACGCCGTCGGCGATGAGGCGCATCGCGCGCCCCGCCGCGGTCGCGGCGACATCCCAGGCCGGACTGTCCGGTGTGGCGTCGGGTCGGCACCGCTTGCAGGCCCGGTAGCCCGCGGCCTGGGCCGCGGCGGCGGTGGGATGGAAGCTGACATTGACCGGCGCCGGGGTGCGCGCCGGGCAGGACGGGCGGCAGTAGATGCCGGTCGTGCGGACCGCGGTGAAGAAGACGCCGTCGAAGCGCCGATCGCGGGAGCGGACGGCGGCGTAGCAGACGTCGTCGTCGAGGTCGGCGAGCAGGGACATGCCCTCATCCTGACCGATCCGACGCCGTCGATCTCGCGGGAATCGGACACGGCCCTCGACGGTCGCCCCGGAGCATGGGTGACGGCGGGCGCACGGAGGATCGCCGGCTTCGGTCTCGCCCCGACCAGGCGGCTGTCACCATGGAGGCGTGTCCCGCCGCAAGCTCGGGCGCCGCCGCGCGCCCCGACCCCATCACCACGTCGTCCTCAAGGTCATCCTCGCCTCGCAGCTGTGCCTGGCGATCCTGACCGCGACGACCGTCGTGCTGGCCTACCGGCATCTCAACGGCAACATCGACGGCGAGGACCTCAGCGCCCAGGTGACGGTCGACCCCGTCAAGATGAAGGTCGAGGGCCCCAAGGAGCCGCTCAACATCCTGGTGATGGGCTCGGACAACCGCGACGGCGCCGGCAACGACATCGACGGGCTCACCGGCGGCGGCCAGCGCTCCGACACCACGATCCTCATCCACATCTCCGCGGACCGGAAGGACGCCTACGCGGTCTCCATCCCTCGCGACCTGATGGTGCCGCGCCCCGAATGCCGTGGGAGCGACGGCGCCAGCATCCCCGGCGCCGACATCGACATCTTCAACGCGGCGTTCTCCCTGGGCGGACCCGCCTGCACGATCTCGACCATCGGGGCGCTCACCGGCGTCCACATCGACCACTGGGTGGTCGTCGACTTCCACGGCTTCGAGGGCATGGTCGACGCCGTCGGCGGCGTCGAGGTGTGCATCCCCCGCGAGGTCGACGACCGCGAGCACGGCATCTTCTTCAACGCCGGCACCCAGGTGCTCAAGGGCCGCGAGGCGCTCAACTACGTGCGCGAGCGCTACGTGCTCTCCGCCAACTCCGACATCGGCCGCATGAAGCGCCAGCAGGCCTTCATGGCCTCGATGATCAACAAGGTCTTCTCTGCCGGCACGCTCTCGCGCCCCGACCGCGTGTTCCGCTTCCTCAACGCGGCGACGTCGTCCCTCACCGTCGACAAGGGCCTGGAGAACGTCGGCAAACTGGTCGACCTCGCCGGGGAGTTCTCCGACACCGGCCTGAGCAACATCCGCTTCGTCACGGTGCCGTTCACGACCTACGAGCCCGACCCGAACCGGCTCGCCCTGCTGCCTGCTGCCAAGGAGCTGTGGCGCCGCATCCGACTCGACGAGCCCCTGGGCCGCCAGTTCTCGTCCTCCTCGATCTCCGCTGCCGCGCCGCCCGGAACCACCCCCACGACCGGCCCCAGCGCCACCCCGAGCGACGGCTCGAGCCCCTCGGCGTCCCCGACCGAGGGCGCCACGACGTCGGCCGAGGCCCGGGCGGAGGCGTTGGCCAACGGCCTGTGCGCCTGACCGAACGGATGATTCACGCTCCACTGGGCGGGATGTCGCCCGTTCCTCCTGGCCCCGCGGGGCCGCACGGGGTTTGATGGGGCGTCACATCCGAACGGGAGGGTTCCTTCGTGCGTCGTCCATCCATCTCGGTCCCCGCGCTCACCACGGGCGTGCTGGGACTGATCCTCACCGCTGTGCCGGTGACCCTGTCCACCGCCGCGACCGCGGACGCGGCGCCCGTCACCGCGTCCCGCGCGAGCGAGTCCGCGCCGGCAACGTCGACCGCGTCGACTGCGCGCACCCGGGCCCGCCAGGCACTGGCCGCCGTCGCGGCCATCGTCGACCCGGCGAGCACCGACGCCGCCGCCCGCCGCGTCACCGGTCCGGTGGCCAGCGGGGATGCCACCTTCGCCTTCCGCGACCTGGCGCGCAGCATCGACGCGCTGCCGAAGGCCGAGCGGGCCCGTGCCGCGTCCTACCTCGCCCGGCCCAAGGCGACCCGCACGAAGTGCCAGACCGTTTGCCTGCACTGGTCGACCAGCGGTTCGAACAAGTCGAGCTCGAGCTTCGTGAAGACCGCACTGAAGACGATGGACCACGTGGCGAGCACCTACGTCGACGCCGGGTACCGCAAGCCGCTGGCCGACGGCCGCGCCGGTGGCAACGGCAAGCTCGACGTCTACCTGCGCAACATCGGCGGGCAGGGCTACTACGGCTACTGCACCAGCGACAGCGCCCCGCGCGGCGGCAAGCACGTCACGCCGGCCTACTGCGTGCTCGACAACGACTTCTCGCGTCGGGAGTTCCCGACCAACTCCCCCACCAAGAACCTCCAGGTCACGGGGGCGCACGAGTACTTCCACGCCGTCCAGTTCGCCTACGACTACGACGAGGACCGCTGGATGATGGAGGCCACGGCCACCTGGGCCGAGGACGAGCTCTACACCGGCATCAACGACAACCTCCAGTACCTCCGGAGCAGCCAGCTGGCGACGCCGTCGAAGAGCCTCGACGTCTTCGACCCGAAGGGCACCTGGCAGTACGGCGACTGGATCTTCTTCCGCTACCTCTCCGAGGCGTTCCCCGAGAAGCAGGGGCCGCTGCCGAGCATCGTCCTCGACATCTGGAAGCGCGCCGGCACGAACGCCGGGGAGGGTGACGAGTACTCCATCGAAGCGGTGGCGAACACGCTGACCGACCGTGGATCGAGCCTGCCCGCCGCCTTCGCCGAGTACTCGTGGTGGAACCAGTACAGCCACGAGTACTACTCCGAGGGAGAGGCCAACGATTACCCGATCGCCCCGCTGTGGAGCGCCGGCAGCGGCACGCTGTCGTCGTCGACCACGACCTCCGGTGCGCAGACGGCGTCCTTCAACCACCTCTCGAGCCGCACCTCGCAGATCAGGATCGACTCGAGTGCGTCGGGCCGCCAGGTCGAGGTGCAGATCGCGGCGACCACCGACCCCGACACCACCGTGGTGACGATCTACTACTTCGACGGCACCACCCAGGTCGTCCCGCTCGACCCCGACGGCACCGCCGACGTGACCGTCACCCCGGGCGAGGGATTCCTGGTGCACTACGCCAACGGCGGGTCGTCCTACACCTGCAACAAGGGCACGCAGTACTCCTGCGCCGGGAAGTCGACCAGCGACGGCGACCTCACCGTGCAGTACAGCCTGCTCTGACCCGCACCTCGCTCCCCCCCCTTCACCTGCCAGGGCCCCGGTCGATCCGACCGGGGCCCTGCGGCGTCTCCCGGGACGGGCGCGCCGTCAGTCGGTGAGGACGCCGCCGACCCGGTCGGCGAGATCGACGCAGACGTGCACCAGATCGCTGAAGAAGACCGCCGTCAGGGTGTCGAGCAGCACGGGGTCGAACGGGACGGCCGGAACGGCGAGCTCCTGGACGACGTGCTCGCCGTAGCGCACCCACCGCGACCAGCGGTAGGAGCGGTTGAGCCGGTTGAGCTCGGCGTCGGCCTGCGGATCGGCGACGCTGTGCATCAGCACGGAGAACAGGCCGATCACCGGCACCGGCTCATGCTCGGGCACCCGCAGATAGCCGCCGATCTCGCCGTGCGTGGCGACCAACCCGCGGTAGGTGAAGCGGATGTCGCCGTCGTCGTCGAGGTGGGCCCCGGTGTCGACCCCGCGCACGTGGTCGAGCACGCGGGTACGCAGGTCGGACTCGGCTCCCGGGCCTGCCGGCCCGCCACCGGGCGGCGCGTCGACGGCGTCCGCGCCGACGCTCCAGCGGTCGGCCAGACCGAGCACCGCGAGGCCCGCGGCCGCGGGTCCGCTGGCCGCGGCCGTCAGCAGCGAGGGATGCGGGAGCGCGAGATCGTGGCGGACCGTGCGGGTGATCATCGCGGCGATCGTCGCGGCCTCCTCGGGCCCGCGGGCGCCGGCGGCGATGCGCAGGACGGCGTCATCCTCGGCTCCGGGCGGGTGCAGGTCGAGACGGTCGGCCGGGTCGCTGAGCGTGGAGACGAAGGCCGCCAGGCGCATCTCGAAGAGCCGCCAGGCCGCCTCCTCCGGCTCGCTGCCGTGGGGGGCACCGCTCGTGGGGTCCATGATCCTCCGCTCCCGGTGCCGACCGAGGGCGGGACACCGACGACCACTATCGCAACAGCGGCCAACAGCGGCGGCGCGCTCAGTGGCCGGAAGCGGTGCCCGTATCGGTGCCCGTATCGGTGCGCGTCACAGGCCTGGTCAGAAGGTCCGGGAAGCAGATCAGGCCGGGCCCTGATGGGCCCGGCCTGATGCTGGGTGGTACCCCCGACCGGATTCGAACCGGCGCTACCGCCTTGAGAGGGCGGCGTGCTAGGCCGCTACACAACGGGGGCATCCGCTCGTTCAGGCTGCTGGAGCCCTGCTGAGCGACCTGCGGAACTCTAGCCAGTGGCGGTCGTTCCGACCAAATCGCGGCCCGCTCACGAGGAGCGGAGCGATTCGCTGGGGTACTAGGACTCGAACCTAGACTAACTGAACCAGAATCAGTCGTGCTGCCAATTACACCATACCCCAAGGGGGTACCAGGCCGACCGTGCTCGCGCGCGGCGTCCCGGACCGAGAGGGAACCTTACACGCGCGTCCCGGGGCCCACCAATTCGACTCGGTCAGCGCTGGCGGCCAGGCCGCGACGCCGTGCGGCGGTCGTCGCGAGGCCGAGGAACAGCAGCGACTGGGTGAGCGTGACGGGCAGGTTCCACCACGAGCCACCGCTGGGATCCAGGGCGGTCGTCATGTCACCGAAGGCCAGCGCGGCACCGTAGGCGACGAAGTTGTTGAGCACGTGCATCGCGATGCCGGCCTCCAGTCCCCCGGTGGCGATGACCAGGACGCCGGCCACCACGCCGAAGGCGAACCGGTCGAAGAAGATCGCCGGGTCCTGGGCCCCGTGGGCGAGCGCGAACAGCAGGGCAGGCAGCAGCACCGACACCCAGCGATGGCCGAGCAGTCCGAACACCTGGGTGAGGTAGCCGCGGAACGCGTACTCCTCCCCCGCCGCCTGCACGGGCGTGAGCAGCAGGATCACCAGCAGGAAGTCGCGGGTCTGGGTGGTGAAGGAGTTGAGCTCGCCGCCGACCTGGGCCTGATCGCCCGAGGCGGGCACGAGCGAGCCGACCACGAGCGTCACGAGGAGCGTGACGGCGGCCAACCCCAGACAGGTGGCGAACCAGCGCCACCGCAGCCGCCCGACCACCGAGGCCAGCCAGCCGGGTCGCAGGCCGTGCAGCACCCGCACCAGGAACCAGGTGGCGGGGATCGCGCTCGCGAGCGCCAGGTTGAGGAAGGCCAGCCCGGCCGGCGTGACGGGGTCGGTGGACAGGATGCGGTCCATCTCGGCGGAGACGTCGCCGCCGACCAGCGCGATCCCGATCGAGAACAGCAGGGCGAGCACGAGTTGGGCGACCAGCAGCACCACCAGCACCAGCACGGCCACCCCGAGGACGCCGCGCCACGCGCCGGGCCGACCGGCGCTCAGCAGGCGGTCGTATCCGAGCGGAGCCTCGGCCGGGCCGGTCACGATGCTCCTCAGCCCACGGCGGAGCGCAGCCGGGCGAGCGAGCGGTCGCGCCCGAGCAGCTCCATCGACTCGAACAGCGGCGGGCTGATCCGGCGGCCCGTGACGGCGACGCGCACCGGCCCGAACGCGACGCGCGGCTTCAGCTCGCGACGCTCGATGAGCTCGGCGTTGAGGGCGTCCTGGATGGCCGCGGTCGACCACGACTCGAGCGGCTCGAGGGCGGCCAGCGACGCGGCGACGATCTCGCGGCCCGCGTCGTCGAGCAGCTTCTCGACGTCCGCCTCGTCGCGGGCGAAGGCGGCCTCCTCGACGAAGAGGAACCCGAGCATGTCGGGCGCCTCGGCGAGCTTGTTGATGCGCTCGGCGACCAGCGGCATGGCGAGCTCCAGCAGCTGGGCGTCGGCGTCCGAGATCGGGTCGGAGACGACGCCGGCGGCCTGGAGGAACGGCAGCACCCGGTGCTGGATCTCCTCGACCGGGAGCAGGCGCATGTGGGAGGCGTTGATGGCGTCGCACTTCTTGAGGTCGAAGCGGGCCGGGTTCGGGTTGACGTCGGCGATGTCGAAGGCCGCGACCATCTCCTCGGTGGTGAAGACGTCACGGTCGGCGGCGATCGACCAGCCCAGCAGGGCCATGTAGTTGAGCAGACCCTCGGGCAGGTAGCCCTGGTCGCGGTAGGAGAGCGCGTTGGCCTCGGGGTCGCGCTTGGAGAGCTTCTTGTTGCCCTGCCCCATGACATAGGGCAGGTGGCCGAACTGCGGGGTCTCCTCGGCGATGCCGATCTCGCGCATCGCGTCGAACAGCGCGATCTGGCGCGGGGTGGAGGAGAGCAGGTCCTCGCCGCGCAGCACGTGGGTGATGTGCATGGTGGCGTCGTCCACCGGCGCGGTGAGCGTGTAGAGCGGGTCGCCGTTCGCCCGGCACAGTGCGTAGTCGGGCACGTACTGCGTCTCGAAGGTCACCTCGCCGCGCACCAGGTCGTTCCAGGTGATCGAGCCGTCGGGCATGCGGAACCGCACGACCGACGTCCGGCCCTCGGCCTCGAAGGCGGCCCGCTGATCGGCGGAGAGCTCGCGGCAGAAGCCGTCGTAGCCGACGACCTTCGAGCCCGACTCCTTGCGGCGCGCCTCGACCTCGTCGTTGGTGCAGAAGCAGTCGTAGGTGTAGGACGACGCCGCGAGCTTCGCGAGCACGTCGCGGTAGAGCTCGGTGCGCTCGGACTGCCGGTAGGGGCCGTAGGGGCCGCCGACCTCGACGCCCTCGTCCCAGGTGAGGCCGAGCCACGAGAGCAGCTCGAGGATGCCGCGGTAGGACTCCTCGGTGGAGCGCTCCTTGTCGGTGTCCTCGATGCGCAGCACGAAGGTGCCGCCGTGGTGGCGGGCGAACGCCCAGTTGTAGAGGGCGGTGCGGACGAGGCCGACGTGCGGGCTGCCCGTCGGGGACGGGGCCATGCGGACGCGGACGGGACGGTCGGACACTGGAGGATTCACCTTGCCTTGACGTGGTTCGTGAGCGAGCCGAGACCGGCGATCGAGACCTCGACCTCGTCGCCGACCTGCATGGGGCCGACACCCTCGGGGGTGCCGGTGAGGATGACGTCGCCGGGCAGCAGGGTCATCACGCTGCTGATGTGGGCGACGAGGGTGGGGATGTCGAAGATCATGTCGGCCGTCGAGCCGTCCTGCATCAGCTCGCCGTTGAGGTAGGTCTGCACCCGCACGCCGTCGATGAAGTGCTGCGGGTCGAGGTCGGTCTCGATCCAGGGGCCGAGGGGGCAGAAGGAGTCGAAGCCCTTCGCGCGGCTCCACTGACCGTCGCTGCGCTGGAGGTCGCGGGCGGTGACGTCGTTGGCGATCGTGTAGCCGTGGATGACGTCGGTGGCCTGCTCGGGCGGCACGTCGCGGCAGATGCGGCCGATGACGACGGCCAGCTCGCCCTCGTAGTGCAGGTCGGAGGTCTGGCGCGGGTAGAGGATCGGGTCGCCCGGGCCCACGACGCTGGTGTTCGGCTTGAGGAACATCAACGGCTCGGCCGGCACGTCGTTGCCGAGCTCGGCGGCATGGGCGGCGTAGTTGCGGCCGATCGCCACGACCTTGCTCCGCGGCAGCACGGGGGCGAGCAGACGGACGTCCTCGAGGCGGTACTGCTGGTCGAGCAGCCGCACCCCCGCGTAGAGCGGGTCGCCGGCGAGGCCGACGAGGACGGCGTCCTCGGCCGGTTGGCCGTACTCGTCGAGGTCGCCGGTCAGGACGCCGTAGAGGGGGTCGTCTCCGGTGGTGAAGCGGGCGATACGCACCCGGCGAGCCTATCCAGTGCCGACCGGGCCGCCCGCATCCGCCGGACGTCGCGGCGGCCCACTCCCTACGATGCCTCCATGCTGACGCCCCGCCTCGTCATCGTCGCCGCTTGCCTGCTCCCCGCGCTGGCCGCGTGCAGTTCGGACGACGACGGCGACCCCGCCTCCGCGAAGGTCGGTGGCGACCTCGACTGCACGACCGCGTTGACGGCCACCTACCCCGACGGCACCACCGTCGACCTCGACGGCGGGACCGCCGCCGTCCGGCTCGGCGATGGCAGCGGGTACACCGTCTACGCCGGCGACTACGAGCTGCCGACCGCCGGTATCGGCACCGCGACGCTGCGGCCCCCGGCGGGCGACCACCTCGCCTCGATCTTCATCGCGCCGGTCAACCAGGGGCAGGCCGTGCCCATCGACCCGGGCACCGAGGTGAAGGCCGGCAACCCGGAGGGGTCGCTGGCACTGGGCGTGATCCTCTACAGCGGGAAGACCGGCACCGGCACGGCGACCGGGGTCAGCGGCACCGCCACGTTCGAGGGGGTCGACGCCGAGCGTCTGTGCCTGAGCATCGACTACCGCGACGATGCGACCTCGCTGACCGGCACCGTCGCCGCCGACGTCTACGACAGCCCGTTCTGACGACGGCTGTCGCTCCGATCAGCGACGCGTGCACTGTCCAGACCAGGGTCGCAATGCCCTGGTCCGCACGGCGGCCCGCTCCTACGGTCCGGCCATGACGATCCGATGGCTCACCCTGGTCCCGCTGCTCTGCGTGTCCCTGGCGTCGTGTGGCAGTGACGACGAGGGGGCCGGAGCGGCCGACGCCGAGGCCACCTCCGCCAGCGAGGCCGGGCCCGCATGCACCACTGCGCTGACCGCGACCTATCCGGACGGCACGAGCGTCGAGTTGAACACCACGACGGCGGCCGTCGAGCTCGGCGATGGGACCGGCTACACGCTCTACGCCACCGACTACGACCTCTCCACCACCGACATCGGCACGGCCACCGTGCGACCGGGTGCGGGCCAACATCTCGCTTCGGTCTTCATCGCTCCCGTGAGCCAGGACGGCGCGACGGCGATCGAGTCAGGCGCGAACGTCCCGGCGGGTCAGCCGACCGGCGACCTCTCCCTCGGCGTCATCCTCTACAGCGGCGAGGACGACTTCGGCGTCGCCTCCGCCCCCGCCGGGTCGGTGACCTTCGACGAGATCGGTGAGAGCGGTATGTGCGCGAGCATCGACTACACCGACGACGAGAAGTCGCTCCAGGGCACCTTCGCCGCGGAGATCTTCGACAGCCCGTTCTGATCCCGGGCGCCCCGCGATCTACCCTCGTGGCGTGGAGGAGCTGACGCGCGCGGAGTGGAGCGCACGCGCCGCCGCGCACCGCGAACGGCTCGCGCCGTACGTCGAACCGCACCTGGCACGGCGTCACGCCCGCGTACGGCATCCGGTGCACGACTTCCTCTTCACCTACTACTCCCAGCGCCCCGCGCAGCTGCTCCAGTGGCATCCGGGGTACGGCGTCCGGCTGCTCGAGGCGCCCGAGTACGGCGGTCTGAAGGGGTACGCCGACGGCGCCGTCACGCGCGCGCACCTGGTCGCGCAGCAGACGCTCGTGCGCACGCTGCATCGGCTGCTGGCCGCCACCGCGGCCAGGCCCGCGCACTTCGGCTGCTTCGGACTGCACGAGTGGGCGATGGTGCACCGCGCCGACGAGACCCGTCACCCGGTGCCGCTGCGGCTGGGAGCCGCGGGCACCGACGAGGTCGTCGAGGGGCACCGCATCGCGTGCTCGCACTTCGACGCGTTCCGGTTCTTCACGCCGTCCGCGCGACCGCTCAACACCCTCCAGCCCGGCCGCGACGACCGGCCCGACTTCGAGCAGCCGGCCTGCCTGCACGCCGGCATGGACCTCTACAAGCACGCGTTCCGGCTCAGCCCGCTCCTCCCCTCCGACCTCGTGGCCGACGCCTTCGAGCTCGCCTGGGACATCCGCATCCTCGACATGCGTGCGGCGCCGTACGACATGACCGGCTGGACCCTCGACCCCACCGGCGAGCCCTGGACGCCGGTGCCGATCGAGACCGCCGAGGGCAAGCGCGAGTACGCCGAGATGCAGCGTCAGTTCGCCGAGCGGAGTACGCCGATCAGGCAGATGCTCATAGAGGAGTGCGACCGGCTTTTGCGAGTCGCCACTCCGACCAAGAGCTTGGATCATCCGTGAGGCTCAAGTCGTGAAAAACCGCTGCCTGCGGATCAGTTCGTTCACTGCCGCGATGTCTTCTCCGTGAAGCGTAGGGAACTGGTCGTACAGCCATCGGTACAACTCCTCGATGACACCCCCATACTCTTCGATAACGTCCACGACAGAGAGTTTCGAGGGTTTCGAGTTGAGGTACCTGCGCGCTGCCTTCGGCCAGTCCTTCCACTGGAGTGCCCGATCGCGATCCAAAAAGATGGTGACGTTCTCTTCGCCGTTCGTGACGCTGAACTGGATGCCTACGCCCGGCACTCCGACGTGAAGAACGTAGTTCCGAAGTTTCGAAACAAAGGAGACAACGTCGTTGCTTGTCGCGGCGAGGCGCCGAGCCTCGAACTCGGCGTAGGTCGACGTTCCCTCGTACTTCCGCATCAGGTTGCGCGTGTGGTCGATGAGAGTACCCACGCTCGCGACGTAGTTGTGAAGTCTGCGGATCAGCTCTCGGAACATGTCTCGCCTTGGCTCATCCGAACCCACGTTCCCGGCAAGCCTGGCGGCGTTTCTGACATCTGCTTCAACCGCCCTGACGAAGACGAGCAACTCGTCTTGGTTCCTTGTCATCACGACATGGATGTCCAGGAGGGAGTCCCAGGAGCGTCGAGCCAGCATGCCAGGATGGCTTTGGATTTCGTCATATAGCGCGGAGAAGTCCAAAGGCTCGGACGTCCCATCAGTCATGTCCCCATCCTCCGCCGACGTCCTCCGAGAACCCGGGCGACTCGCCGCCTCCACGCCCAACCTGACGGGCGGCTGGCATGGGCAATCGCCCAGCAGCGGGCAGCCCCTGTTGCAGGACTGAAAGCCCCCTCCGGGTGTAAAGCTGCAGCACACACGGTATCTACGTGATATCGCTTGGTCGTCATTCGTATGAGTTCAAGACCGAGGCGACAGGGGAAAGCGTGCCGGACGAGATCGAAGACCTGCTACATCGTCGCACCGACCTGAGCACCTTTTTGGTTCACTTGACGCGCGACACCAAGAAACACGGCGCACGCGACAACCTTTTGAGCCTTCTCGAAGACCGCACGATCCGAGCGCGAAGCGCGCTCGGGATGGCTGCCGACCTCGATGATTACCTCCGTGATACGCGAGCCACCCAACGGGTCGTGTGCTTCTCGGAAACCCCTCTAGAGCACTCGTGGATGATGGTCCGAGACATAAGGGGGCGCACCCAAAAGTTCAAGCCTTACGGCCTGGTGTTCAGTAAGTCCTACGCGCGCCGGGTCGGATGCAACCCCGTGTGGTACCTCGATATTACGGTCGGACACGACTGGCTCACGGTGCCAGTTAACAAGCTTGTCGCTGAGGCAAAGAAGGTCAGCCGCAGTCGTATTGGGCGACTGAAAGGGGACCTTCTCGCCGAAGAGCACATCTTCCGGCTCACACCATTCATCGAGCAGATGGGTAACCCATCAGGCACGCGCAAGGAGTTCTGGTGGGAGCGCGAGTGGCGGCATGTAGGTGACTTTGCCTTCAGGCCACGCAAGGTCGTCGCCGTACTCGCTCCGGAGGCCGAGCATGAGGACCTCGCAGACGAGATCGAGGCGATCGATCATGACTGGGAGAAGCGACGAGTGCCGCTGCTAGACCCGGGGTGGGGCCTGGAGCGCATGATTTCCGCTTTGGCTCACATCGACCCTGACGACGCCGGCCCTTGGCCAGCATGACCCTTCGACTCTTCAGAACAGGCCAGTCGCCAAAGTTCGTGTCCCTACTGCTGTAGCAGCGACCGTCGCACCGAAGCAGTTCAGAGCGCACGGCGGTTCCACGGGGGGCCGGAGGGCCCGATAGACATCGCGCTCGACCACCTTCGGTTCGTCAGTTTCATAGAGCCGGAGCGCAAGCAGGTTGCCCGCTGACAGTTCTCTACCGATGAGATTGTTGATGCGGCAGTTGGTGCTCTGCCCACCTCGGTAGCAGTTGCGCGGGTCGATTACGGCGTAGTTCCTGCGTCCCCACCGCCCCGCCAGGTTCCGCGTCTCGCCGACGTAGAGCACATCGCCGTCGCGGGTCACCCGATAAGTGCCAGGAACCGGCGGCAGCTGCGCATGAAGCTCGAGCCGGACAAACGGCCCGAGTCCGTAAGGGTTCAGGGGCAGTCCGTTGGGGTTCGCGAACCTCTCGTGCGCGGTATAGGTAGCGACGGCGCCGGCATCGTCGCGAAGGGCGTCGATGCCGGCAGCTTCAACGAAGTCGTACCTGGCGAGTCTCACGGGCTCCATGCTGGCGCGCACCGACAGCGACGGAAAGCCCTCAGGTAAACAGTCTTGACGAACTCGTACGCAGCGCCCACCGATCCGCCGTGGCGCTGGGGTACGACCCCTTGGCGAAAGAGGCGGGACCGCAGGGTTGATAGCAGCAAAGATCCTGCGCAGGTTTCCAAGTCGCCGAGAGGAGACGGACTAGAACGGCGCGTCGTCCGGCCAGTACGGCGGGTCCGGAGGTCCCCACGGCTCTGAGTCCGGACCGGCGCCATCATCCCCATCCTCGTCGCCCTCATCACCATCGGCAGAGAATGTGAGCGCCCGTTCCGCGCTTTCGATGACGTCGGCGTAATGCCGAAGCTGGATCCGTGCGTGATGGCTGTTGAAGACGCGGATGGTTTCGTCGATCTCCTCGCGGGAGTAGCCGTCAACGAAGCTCGGGTGCCCGATCAGGACCGTAGCCGAGGCCCGCCGTACGTCGATCTTGAAGCGGTTCAATATCGTGTCCCGCGACTCGTCGAGATGTGTCAGATAGCCCATCACCTGGCCCACGGCTCGGTTCGCATCGACCCCGACCACCAGAGGGACACTCTCCGCGAGGTCCTCGACTCCCACCGTGCGGTCCTTAGCGCCGCGGTACTGCTCGACGAGTTTCGGGATGTTTGCGCCCTTCAACTCCACGATGTGCAGCGTTCCATCGGGGCGAAGCAGGGGGACATCGAGGACGTCACCGGACGTCAGGGACTTGCGGCGCGCTTCGCCGACATAGTCGCCACCGAACATCCAAGTCATGGTCTTGATAAGGGGGTGAATGTCGTCGCGCTCTGAACTTGATGGGTCTTCAACAACCTTCTGGAGGTTCGCCAGCTGTTGCCTGCGCCGTTCGAGCTCGACGGCCTCCGCAACCAGTACGCCCTTCGGCGAGGAGGCCAGCGCGGTTACCAAGTCCGGCTCTGAGCCCGCGATCTCCATCAGCGTTACCGCCTCGGCGGCGCCGAGGGGTCCGCGAGCCAACTGATCGAGAAGAGCGGCCGACTCGCTGCCCACCGGAACGATCTTGAACTTTCCGGCATCGGTGAACTCGCCGTTAAGAAGCATGCGAATGGCCTCGACCTCCTCCGGTCCTTCGCAGTGCCAGTGATAGTCCGTCTTGTCGAAGTCGTAGCCGCCGCCCTCGCTTGCAGACTTTGCACGCCACGTCTGCGCGCGAAACTCATGCCCTTTGATCTCGCCGGTTGCAGCATCACCGAAGGTGAGGAGACTGACTGTCTTCCAAGCGGTCGGCCCTGGGTGGACCGTGACCGAGTGGACCTGCATGATCCCGCGCTGGGACTCGTAATGCTGTGTGACCTTAACCAAGAGTTCCTTCTCGACTCTGGCCACTTGCTCAGGAGTTAAGCGCGGCAACTTCACATCTTTCTGACCGGGGCAGCGACAGCCCCTACGCTATTCGCAAGTCACCCACCTTTGTGGCATGACGGCCGACAAGCTCACCGCCGGTCGCCGGTCCGAAGAGGCTAGGCCGCGGCCGACGCCCAGCCAAGCCGTCCCGTGTCGTTCTCCGGTGATCTCTGTAATGTCGCGGGTTACCCCCCCGTAGGAGGGAGCACGGTCTCTTCCCGCGTATCCATTCCCGACGCCTCGCTGGGTCGGGCTCGCGGTCGAGCCTGGGTCGACAGGAGCCGATGCGCGCATCAGTGCACCGCGGTAGGGGTTGTCCCGTCTGCTCTCTCAGGACGCGTGTCCGTGCTCCTCTTGGCGAGCATCGATGCGCGGGTCCCAGGCGTCGAAGCCCATGACGCAGCGAGCATGAGACCAGCGTACGTCTGACTTCTACGTGGTGGAGGCGACGAACTCCGAAAGGGATGTCAGGTCGTGCTCCCAAAACAGGGCAACTCCCGCCTGCTGAGCAGTGCGAAGGCTCGAAACATCGAAGACCCCCGATAGCACAAGCCCAGTGAGCACCTGCACGCCGAAGTGCTGTCTCCAGGTCTCAGCCTTGCCGACAACCTCGCGGTTTACGCGCTTCCAGCCGTTCTTCGGACCGTTGGAAACCTTGCACTCGACGGCGAGGAGGCGACCATCGGCAAGTCTGGCTGGAACGTCGCACTTGGCACCAGCGATACGTCGCTCCTTCGAGTACGTACCGCGAGCCATGTCGTCTAGGAACATGATCTGCGACCGCGACGGGTCGAGTTGCAAGCCAGCTTCCGCGAGCACAGCGCTCGTGGCAGCCTCTTGCCGCGAGGACGCCTCGCCTCGGCGCTCGGTGCCCAACTGCTGCGCAGTCCAGAGCACAGTTGTCGCGAGGATCGCGGCGTCGCGCTCGCCTTCGGTCGGCCCTCGCCCGGCCTCGACCCAACCGAAGCGGACGGGATCGACAACGACCCGCAGAGCGTCGGCGGTCGCCTCCGCGAGCGCGGGTGGAACGCGCTTGAACTTCGAGCCGCCGACTAGGGTCCACAGGTCTTCTTGACTGATCGGAGGCCCACACACATAGCGGCACGCTTGCCACGCGTCCGGGTCAGCGAGGAAGAAGTCACCGGTCAGGTTGCGGAGATCGTCCGTCGCCTCGAACACCTCGACCACACGCGGGCGTAGGTGCTCGTAGAGCCGCTGGAATGACCTTGGTCCCTCTTCCTTGCGCTGCTGGGTGAACAACGCCTCCATGCGGGCCTTCGCCTCGCTGAGCTCGTCATCGGTCCAGCGACTGGGCGTCGGGAGGGCAGCAGGCACGCCCGGCAGTCTGCCGTCGACACATCGAGGTCGCTTGGACTTCCGCGTTGTGTCGAGCCGTCAGACGAGGTTTGCTCGCACCCTCGACCGGAGGTGGCCGTTCACGCGGTGCTCCATCGACGTGTATCGCACGCGCTTCACGAGTTCAGCGGGCCACTCGGCGGACACTGGCGGCACGTCAGGCAGTCCCGAGAGCAGCGAGTCGAGCAGTACCCGGCCGACGGCCTCGGCCATGTCCACCTGCACAGCGTTGCCGATCTGACGGAAGCGCGAGGCGTTGGTTCCAGCGAACTGCCAGTCGTCCGGGAAGCCCTGCAGCGCGGCGCACTCGCGCCACGTGAGCCGTCGCAGATCGGGTTCGCCGGGAAGCCTCAGCCAGTCGGGCGTCGAAGCGGCTCGGATCGTGCGCGAGGGCAGCGACGGGTCAGCCAAGAACGAGTCCTGCCGGTATCCCCACTGTCCGCTCGGTCGGTTCGCCATGACCTTGCCGCCGGTCCGCAGGCCCTTTCCGGGCGTCAAAGCACGCAACTCATCGGCCCGGGTGCCGCTCGGTCGCACCACGTCAGCCGGATCGGGCTTGGGCAGCCTGTCCAGCGTCTCCCCGAGAGTGACCCACGGCTTCAGGCCCTCTGCCCCGTCCTTGTGATGCGTCGGCGCGGGGAGCTCTGGCAGCGTGTGGTCACGAGTTGCGATCAGGATGAGGCGCACGCGTCGCTGCGCAGCGCCATAGTCGGCGGCGTTTAGCGTGGCAAAGCGGCTCGCATAGCCGAGGTCGGCCAGGTCGGAGCGGATGCTCTCCAACACTTCTCCGTGCCAGCCGTGCTCACCAACGGCTGTCACCAGCCCTCGGACGTTCTCGAACAAAACGAATCTCGGCTGGAACTCTCCGATCAGGCGCAGGTAGTCAGCGATCAACTGCCCTCGCGGGTCGCTCAGCCCCTTTTGATGACCAGCCGACGACCAAGGCTGACAGGGAGGTCCGCCCACGAGGAGGTCGGGTCGCCAGTCGGCCGGCTTGCCCCCCGGCGTTAGGTCAGCAGCCGACAACTCCTTGACGTCGGCCTCGACGAGCATCGTCTCGGACATGTGGACCCCGGCCTGTCCACGAATGGCGATGGCCGCGTCCTTGCTCTGTCGCAAGGTGTCCATCGCGTACTTATCGTGATCCGTCGCGGTGACGACAGTCCAGCCGGCTTGCTCCAGGCCGACGTCCAGACCGCCGGCCCCGCTGAATAGACTGACGACCTCACCTTGCTGCTGCATCATCCCGAGACCTCCTCGATGCTCCGACTTGATCCGCTGAGCGAACCAGTGAGCACCGACAGAGCTGGCATGACTCGATCTTGCCCGACCACGCGGCGGCCCGCGGGCAGACACGCCCCAGTTCCAATGACTGGCCCGGCGGTGCCCATCACGCCCCCATCTCGTTGAACTCGATCACTAGGTGCTCGCCGTAGCGACGGTCGTTTCGACCCTTGCCGGGGCCGGTCATGGTGATGCTCTTGCAAACCCGCATCACGACAGGGGTAAACCTCTCCACGTCCACGTTGCCGTCGCCGTCCTCGGACCAGGCCCACAGGGCCTCCGTGTCCCAGAACCACGGCCCGTCGCCTCTGCTGATGTGAGCGGTGAGTTGGTCGATGATCTTGGCTATCTCGGCGTCGGCAGCGGCGAGGCCGGTTCGTAGCTGCTCGCGCGTCAGGATGCCGAGCGAGCGGTCCTCGACCAGCTCTTCCTTGATCGACTCCAGCGCCTTCACGCGAAGCTTCAGGCCCTCGACGTCGATCGACTCTTCTGCGGTCTGCGGAAGCATCTCCTGCCACTGCTCGACGCGCTCGATGACCTCTCGCGTCACGACTGAGTCCGCCCACTCGGCGGGAAGGGTCAGACCGTGGCACCCGCCGCACTGGTACACCTTGTAGGCCCGCGCCCCCTCCGAGTTGCGCCGCCATGCCGCTCGCACCGTGTGGTCACACTTCGAGCATTTCGCTAGGCCGGTCAGCAGGTTCGTCCTCTTCCCGAAGCCTCCGGAGTTCTCGCCGTTGAGGCGTCGAGCAGGGTTGGTGAGGATGCGGACGACGGCCCGAAACACTTCCTCCTTCACGATCGGCTCCCACGCGGCGGGACCACTCTCCTCGCCGTTGTAGACGTAGATGCCGGCGTTCCTCGCGTTCAGAAGCACGGGACAGGCTCGACGCCTCCCAAGGCCTTCCGACCGGCTCACGGCCCTCTTCCTCGGCCTTCTTCGCGTCCAGATCGAGGGAGCGTTGCGTCACGATGCCGCAGGACTCTAAGTGGCGGACTCCCGCCGCAAGCGTGCCTCCCTTCAACAGATCGGCGTAGACCTGCCGGAGAGCCGGGGCCTCGACTTCGTGGTGAGTGCCGTCAAGGTTGAAGCCGAGCGGTCGGGTTGGCCACCACGGGCGACCAGTTGCCGTGAGTCCCCCAGCGTCCACACGTTGCCGGTGTGCGGCCTTCTGGCGGATCGCCTTCTGCTCGCCCTCGCAGGTGCTCCAAGCAGTCACTGTGCGAGCCACGGCGCGACCGGCAGGGTTGCTCAGATCGAACCAGCCGGCCTCCTTCGAGAACACGTCCACGCCGAGCGCGATGACGCGCTCCAGGTCGCCCGAGACTCGCAGAAGGCGATCCAGGTGCCAGCAAAGGATCGCCGCAGGCTTACTCGCCAACAGTCGCTCGAACTCAGGCCGTTCGACGCCGGTCGTCGCGCTCAGGTCGTTGTCGATGTATACCTCATGTACGGTCCACCCGCGAGCGTCGGCGTACTCCCGGCACTCCCTCTCCTGCCGTTCGACGCCGAGCTCGTTGCCGTGCAGGTCGTAGGAGAGACGCACGTAGATGCAGACCTCCACAGGCACTCCCTTCCTGAAGTGACTGCAACCCTATCGTTCATGGACCTCTACAAGCACGCGTTCCGGCTCAGTCCGCTCCTCCCCTCCGACCTCGTGGCCGACGCCTTCGAGCTCGCCTGGGACATCCGCATCCTCGACATGCGTGCGGCGCCATACGACATGACCGGCTGGACCCTCGACCCCACCGGCGAGCCCTGGACGCCGGTGCCGATCGAGACCGCCGAGGGCAAGGCCGCCTACGCGGCAGCCCAACGGGGCTTCGCCGAGCGGGGCGAGCCGATCCGACGGCGGCTGATCGAGGCGTGCGAGCGCCTGCTGATGCTCCTCGAGGTACCCGACGCCGACCGGGCACCTGCCAGACTCCTCCCGTGATCGGCACCCCGCTCTCCGCGTCCGCGACCACCGCCCTGCTCCTCGGCTCGGGAGAACTCGGGAAGGAGGTCGTCATCGAGCTCCAGCGGCTCGGCGTGGAGACGGTCGCCGTCGACCGCTACGCCGACGCCCCGGCGATGCAGGTCGCGCACCGCAGCCACGTCATCGACATGCAGGACGCCGACGCGTTGCGCGCCGTCCTGCGGGCCGAGCGGCCCGACATCGTCGTCCCGGAGATCGAGGCGATCGCCACCGCGGTGCTCGCCGAGCTCGAGGCCGCCCAGGAGTGGCCGCTGCGGGTCGCGCCTGCCGCGCGGGCCACGGTGCTGACGATGAACCGCGAGGGCATCCGGCGCCTCGCCGCCGAGGAACTCGGGCTGCCGACCTCGCCCTACGCCTTCGTCGACACCCTCGAGGAGCTGCGCGAGGCCGCCGACCGGCTCGGCTGGCCGGTCGTGGTGAAGCCGGTGATGTCGAGCAGCGGCAAGGGCCAGTCGCTCGTGCGCACCGCCGCCGACGTCGACGCCGCCTGGGAGTTCGCCCAGACCGGCGGCCGCGGCAGCCAGTCCAGCCGCTGCATCGTCGAGGGCTTCGTCGCCTTCGACACCGAGATCACCCTGCTCACCGTGCGCCACACCGGCGGCACCACGTTCCTCGACCCCGTCTTCCACCGCCAGGTCGACGGCGACTACGCGGAGTCCTGGCAGGAGGCGCCCGAGGAGCGCAGCCTCAGCGCCGCGCAGCTGGAGGAGGCCCAGCACATCGCGAAGCAGGTCACCGATGCGCTCGGCGGCTACGGGCTCTTCGGCGTCGAGCTGTTCGTCACCGCCACCGGCGTCGTGTTCTCCGAGGTCTCCCCGCGCCCCCACGACACCGGCCTCGTCACGCTCGTCGGCCAGGACGTCAGCCAGTTCGCCCTCCACGCCCGCGCCGTCCTCGGACTCCCGGTCGCCGCCACCCGCTGGCCCGGCGCCGCCGCCTCCTGGCCGGTGAAGGTCGAGGGCCGCGGCGTCCCCGCCTTCGACGGCCTCGAGGAGGCCTACGCCGTCGACCCCAGCATCCAGATCCGCCTCTTCGGCAAGCCGCGCGTCGAGGGCGAGCGCCGCGTCGCCGTCACCCTCGCCCGCGGGACGACGACCGCCGAGGCGCGCGAGCGCGCCCGCGCCGCTGCCGAGGCGCTGCAGGTGCGGTTGGACCCCGAGAGCTGACGCCGCCCGTCGGTACCGCCGCGCGCTCGGGTGCGAGGGTCTCGCGGCTCGCTTGCGCTCGCACCTCGACCACCGGAACGGCTCGCTCCGGTGGTCGAGGTGCGAGGCGCCCCGGCGCCGAGCCGCGAGACCCGGTGAGCAGGACGCCCGCCGGTACCGGCGTGCTGTGCAGGTGCGGGCACGTCGAGGCTCGCTTCGCTCGCACCTCAGTGACCGGGGGCAGGCGGTGGTTGAGGTGCCCGAGCCCCTGGGCGAGGGCCTCGAAACCCCCGCACATGCCCGGCGTCCGGTACCGGCGTGCTTGCGGTGCGGGCACTTCGAGGCTCGCTTCGCTCGCACCTCAGTGACCGGGGCGGGCTCGCGTGCGCCGCACCTCAGTGACCGGGGGCAGGCGGTGGTTGAGGTGCCCGAGCCCCCGGGCGAGGGCCTCGAAACCCCCGCACGTCCACGGCGTCCGGCACCGGCGTGCTGTGCAGGTGCGGGCACTTCGAGGCTCGCTTCGCTCGCACCTCAGTGACCGGGAGGCCAGCTCCGCTCGCACCACGGACCCGTCGTCGCCCCCTCTCACCGATATGGTTAGGTAAGCCTTACCTAATCCATCGGAAGGACCACGATGTCTCCTCTGCCTGATCCGTCCGCGCAGGACGCGATCGTCCATCCCGGCCACCTCGAGCGGCTCCGCGCCGAGCTGCTGAGCGGGGTCGACCTCCTGCTCGAGCGCCTCGGCAGCGCCACGAGCCCGGCGAGCGGCGCCGATGCCGACGAGCTGGCAGCGCGCATCGGCGCCGTCGACCTCGACCGGCCGGCGTCCGGGATGCCCGAGGCGCTCGGCGAGCTGGGCGAGCTGTGGCTGCGCGACGCCGTCTGGTTCCACGAGCCCGGCTACGCGGCCCACCTCAACTGCCCGGTGGTCTCCCCCGCCGTGGTGGCCGAGCTGCTCGTGGCGGCGGTGAACCCGAGCATCGACACCGTCGACCAGAGCATGGGCGCGACCTTCATCGAGCAGCGCCTCGTCGCCTGGACGGCGCAGCGCCTCGGCTTCCCGGCCGAGCGCGCCGACGGCGTCTTCACCCCCGGTGGGACGGCGTCGAACCTGCACGCGCTGCACCTGGCCCGCGACGAGGCCCGCGAGTGCACCGGCGCGCCGCTGGAGCGCCTGCGCATCCTCACCTCCGTCGACGCGCACATGAGCGTCGATCGCGCCGCCCGACTGCTGGGGCTGCCCGCGGACGCCGTCCTCGCGGTGCCGGTCGACGCGCGGCGCCGACTCGATCCGGTGGCGCTGTCGCGGTCGCTGGAGGCGGTGCGCGAGGCGGGGCTGACCGCGATGGCGATCGTGGCGACGGCCGGCACCACCGATCACGGGGCCATCGATCCCCTGCCCGAGATCGCGGGACTGGCAGCCGCGCACGGGGTGTGGCTGCACGTCGATGCGGCCTACGGCGGCGGGCTGCTGCTCTCCACGCGCCACCGCGAGCGGCTGGCGGGCATCGAGCAGGCCGACTCCGCCACCGTCGACTTCCACAAGACGTTCTTCCAGCCGGTGGCCTGCAGCGCGGTGGTGGTGCGCGACCGGCGCACGCTGCGCCACGTCGCCTGGCATGCCGACTACCTCAACCCGGCCGATGCGGGCGGCGCCGCCGTCCGGCCGGCCGACCAGGTCGAGAAGTCGTTGCAGACCACGCGTCGCTTCGATCCGCTCAAGCTGTGGCTCAGCCTTCGGGTGCTCGGTCCCGACGTCCTCGGCTCCTACGTCGACGCGATCGTCGACCTCGCCCGCGCGGCCCACCAGCGCCTCGAGGAGGAGCCGCACCTCACCGTGCGCAGCGCACCGGAGCTCACGACGCTGCTGCTGCGCTACGAGCACGAGGCGATGTCGCCGGAGGAGGGCGACGCGCTCGTCCCCCGCATCCGCGCCGCCCTCGCCGCCGAGGGCGAGGCGCTGGTGGCCGCCACGCGGGTCGAGGGCCGCCGCTGGCTCAAGCTCACCCTGCTCAACCCGCTGGCCACCGTCGACGACGTGCTCGCGATCGCGCACCGCATCGTCGAGGCCGGCCACGAGCTCGCCGCGACGGAGGTGAGCGCATGAGCACGCACGTCCACGACGTCCTCGGGATCGGGGTCGGGCCCTTCAACCTCGGCCTGGCGGCCCTCGCCGACCCGATCGACAACCTCGACGCCGTCTTCTGGGACGCCCGCCCGCACTTCGACTGGCATCCCGGCCTCATGCTCGACGACGCCACCCTGCAGGTGCCGTTCCTCGCCGACCTGGTGACGATGGCCGACCCGACCTCGCGCTGGTCGTTCCTCAACTGGCTCAAGGCCACCGACCGCCTCTACCCCTACTACCTGCGCGAGCACTTCCACCCGCTGCGCCGCGAGTACGCCGACTACTGCCGCTGGGTCGCCGACCGGCTGCCCAGCGTGTGGTTCGGACGCCACGTGGTCGCCGTCGAGCACGACGGCGAGGCCTACGTTGCCCGCGCCGCCGACGGGGCGAGCGTGCGCGCCCGGCGCCTGGTGATCGGCGTCGGATCGACACCGCGCATCCCCGCCTGCCTGCGAGGCGGGGACGCCGACGGCGGCGGCGCCGTCGTCCACACCGCCGACTACCTGGGCGCCCGCGATCGGCTGCAGCAGGCCCGGCGCATCACGATCATCGGCAGCGGCCAGAGCGCCGCGGAGGTCTACCACGACCTGCTGGCCGCCTCGCCCGACCACGACTACGAGCTGGTGTGGATCACCCGCAGCCCGCGGTTCTTCCCGCTGGAGTACACCAAGCTCACCCTCGAGCTGACCTCGCCGGAGTACACCGACCACTTCCACGCGCTCCCCGAGGAGACCCGCGAGCGGCTGGGCCGCGAGCAGCGCGGGCTCTACAAGGGCATCAGCGGCGAGCTGGTCGACGCGATCTCCGACCTCCACCACCGGCTGCGGGCGCACGGGCACGGGCCGCGCACGACCCTGGTCACCCACAGTGAACTGCTCGACTCCCACCGCACCGACGGCGGACGCCGACTGGAGTTCGTGCATCGCGAGCTCGGCGAGAGCTTCAGTTTCGAGACCGACGCCGTGGTGTGCGGCACCGGTTACGGCACCGAGGTGCCCGCCTTCCTCGCGCCGATCCGCGACCGGCTGCTGCTCGACGAGCGCGGCCGGTACCGCGTGACCCGCGACTACGCGGTCGACCTCACCGGGGAGGAGATCTTCGTCCAGAACGCCGAGGAGCACACCCACGGCCTGTCCGCGCCCGACCTCGGGATGGGCGCCTACCGCAACTCGGTCATCCTGCGCGGCCTGCTGGGCCGCGAGGTCTACCCGGTCGAGCGGCGGGTCGCCGTCCAGACCTTCGGGGTGCCCCACCACCTGGCGGTGCCCGTGTCGGCGTCGTCGACCGCCGTCGGGACGGGGGCCGCCTGATGTCCATCACCACCGAACCCCTGGTGCTCACCGACGCCGTCGTCGCCGAGCTGCACCGCTGGGTCACCCATCCGCGCGCGGTCTTCTGGCAGATGGGCGACGCGAGCCCGGACGACGTGCGCCGCGCCTACGCCGAGCTGATCGCCGACCCGCACCATCAGGTGCTGCTGGGCCGCGTGGACGGCGTGCCGGCCTTCCTCGCCGAGCTCTACGACCCGCGACAGGCACGGGCCTCGGAGATCGCACAGCTCGACGACCTCGAGCCCGGCGACCTCGGCATGCACGTGCTGCTCGCCCCGCCGCGGCGGCGCGTGCCGGGCCACACGCGCGCGGTGTTCGCCGCCGTCCTCGACGCCTGCTTCGCCGACCCGGCCGTCCGCCGCGTCGTCGTGGAGCCCGATGTCGAGAACGCCGCGATCGCGCGACGCAACGCCGAGGCCGGGTTCCGCGTCGTCCGCGAGATCCCGCTGGCCACCAAGACCGCCGCGTTCAGCGTGCTCGACCGTGCGACCTGGGAGCAGCGACGCCCCCGGCCCGACGATCACCTGACGCCGGCGACGCTCGCCGCGGCGCAGCGCCATCTGGTGACCAAGGCGCTGGCGGAGTTCGCCCACGAGCGCATCCTGGCGCCGCGTGCCGACGGTGACGGGTGGGTGGTCGACGGCCTCGGCGTGGAGTACCGCTTCGCTGCCGAGCAGCAGCCGCTCGACCACTGGGCGATCGACCCCTCATCGGTCGAGCGACTCGTCGACGGGCGGCCCACCGAGCTCGACGTGCAGCAGCTCGTGCTCGACCTGGCCGACCTGCTGCCGCTGGGCGACGGCGTCCTGCCGCTCTACCTGGAGGAGCTGGCCACCACGCTGGCCGGGAGGTGCTGGCGCGTGGCCCACCCGGGCCCCTCGGCGCGCGAGCTCGCCGACGCCGAGCACCTGACGATCGAGGCCGCCATGACCGAGGGCCATCCGGGCTTCGTGGCCAACAGCGGACGGATCGGCTTCGGGCTCACCGACCAGCACCGGCACTCGCCGGAGTCGGCGGCCGGGGTGCGGCTGGTGTGGCTGGCCGCCCGGCGCACGGTCAGCCGACTCTCCCTCGGCGAGGGCGTGGAGATCGACGACCTGCTGCCGGGCAAGGCCGCGCGCGACCGGTTCGACGCCCGGCTGCGCGGGCTCGGTCTCGACCCCGCCGACTACCACCTGCTGCCGGTGCATCCCTGGCAGTGGGAGCACACCCTGGCGACGACCTTCGCGCCCGACCTCGCCCGCCGCGACCTCGTGCATCTCGGTGAGGACGACGCCGTGCACGTGCCGCTGCAGTCGCTGCGCACCCTGGCCGACGCCGAGGACCCCGCGCGTCCCTACGTGAAGACGGCCGTGGCCGTGCGCACCATGGGGTTCACCCGCGGCCTCTCCCCCGCCTACATGGCCCACACCCCGGCGATCAACGACTGGGTGCACGACCTCGTCGCCGGGGACGCCGAACTGCGGTCGTGCGGCTTCGAGGTGCTGCGGGAGCGGGCGGCGATCGGCTACACCGGCGACGTCTTCCATGCGAGCGCGGCGACGGCGTCCGCACCGCAACGCAAGATGGTCGCGGCGCTGTGGCGCGAGAACGTCTCGACCCGACTGGCCGAGGGCGAGCGGGCCATGACGATGGCGGCGCTGCTGCACCGCGACCCCGACGGCGTCCCGGTGGTGCGGGAGCTCATCGAGGCGGCCGGCGCCGAGCCGAGCGCATGGATCGCGGACTACCTGCGGGCCTACGTGCGCCCGCTCGTGCACTGCCTGCTCGCCCACGATCTGGCGTTCATGCCGCACGGGGAGAACGTGATCGTCGTGCTGCGCGGGCACCGGGTGGTGCGCACGGTCATGAAGGACATCGGCGAGGAGATCGGCGTCCTGTCCGACCGGCCGCTGCCCGCAGCGTGCGAGCGGGTGCGCATGGAGGTCGGGGACGACGAGCGCGCCCTGCCAATCCTCACCGACGTCGTCGACGGCTATCTGCGCCACCTGGCGGCGCTGCTGGACGACGACGGGCTGCTGGAGGTGGCGGCGTTCTGGCGGCTCGTGCGGGACGTCGTCGACGAGCACGCCGCCGACCATCCTGCGCTGGCCGAGGCGGCGACCCGGTATGCGCTCACCCGACCGCGGTTCCGGCACTCCTGCCTCAACCGGCTCCAGCTGCGCGACCCGCGCACGATGGTGGCCCTCGACGACCAGGCCGCCTCGTTCCTCTACGCCGGATGGTTGGAGAACCCCCTGGCGTAGGGCGCGAGGCGGCCGGGCCGCGCGGAGCGGTCGATCAGGACGACGAGGATCGAGAGGGTGGAGTCGGGGTCGAGGCCGAGGTTGCCCCGTCGCACAGGACGGCAGCCGTCGGCGGCGCGGCCTAGAGTGCTGGCCATGGACCCGGAGACCTCGTGCGTGAGCACAGAGGGCCGGCGGGTGCTCGGGCACTTCCTCGACGCCGACGGCCGTCTGCACACCATCCCGACCCGGCGGGCCAAGCGGCTGGTCGTCCTCGACCATCTGGCGCAGCGCTTCGACCTCGGTCGCACCTACCTTGAACGTGAGGTGGTCGAGATCCTCAGCGCCGTCCATCCCGACCATGCCGCCCTGCGCCGCTACCTCGTCGAGGAGCAGTTCCTGACCCGCGAGGACTCCGTCTACTGGCGATCGGGCGGCACCGTCGTTGTCTGAGACCGCACCGCCACCCGAGGGCGCCACCGACGCCGTCTTCCGTGAGAGCGACTGGTACGCCGCCGATCTCGGCGCCGCCCGCTTCGTCGGCTGCCGCTTCGACCGCGTCGACCTCACCGAGGCCACCAGCCACGGCGCGGTCTTCGAGGACTGCGTCTTCGACAACTGCCGCCTCAACTCCTCCGAGCACCGCGGCACCGCGCTCCTCGGTTGCGAGGTGAACCGCACGAACCTCTTCGACTCCCTCTGGGACGGCTGCAAGGTCACCGGCACGGTCTTCCGCGAGTGCACCCTGCGCCCGATGCGGGTCGTCGGCGGCGTGTGGCGCGGCGCCGTCCTGCGCGGTGCCGACCTCGCCAAGCTCGATCTCGCGCGCCTCGACCTGCGCGAGTCCGATCTGTCCATGGCGGTCCTCACCGGCACGGTGCTGCGCGGGGCGCGGCTGGGCGGCGCGACCCTGCGCGACACCGACCTCACCGACGCCGACCTGCGCGACGCCGACCTCGGCGGCGTCGACCTCGCCGCGGCGCGGCTGCGGCGCACCCGCCTCGACCTCGCGGGCGCCATCGTGCTGGCCGAACAGCACGGCGCGATCGTCGAACCCTGACCCGACCGCCGTCCGGCGGGCGAACACGAGAGGAAACCACGATGCTGGTCGTCACCACCAACGACATCCCCGGCTGGGAGATCCGCGACGTCAAGGGCGAGGTCTTCGGCCTCACCGTCCGCAGTCGCAACGCCTTCTCCCAGATGGGCGCCGGCTTCAAGTCCCTGGTGGGCGGGGAGCTCAAGGGCATGACCGCGAACCTGGTCGAGAGCCGCAACGAGGTGATGGGCCGCATGCTGGAGGAGGCGCGCGCCCGTGGCGGCAACGCGGTGATCGCGATGCGCTTCGACACCTCCGAGATGGGCGACACCTGGACCGAGATCTGCGCCTACGGCACCGCCGTCGTCGCCGTCCCGGTCACCGAGGCCGCGCAGGAGACCGCCCGGCAGCTGGGCTACCAGCTCTGACCGGGCGGGCGCAGGTCATACTGGAGCGCCGCCGCCCTCGTGTCCTCAGGAGTCCCGCATGACCTTCTTCGACCAGCTCGCGACGTCCGTCCTCGACGGCAAGCCCGCCACCCCGGACGACGCGCTGGCCGTGCTGCAGGCCCACGACTCCGAGCTGCTCGAGGTGGTGGCGGCGGCCTCGCGGCTGCGCCGGGAGTTCTTCTCCAACACCGTCAAGGTCAACTACCTGGTCAACCTGAAGTCCGGCCTGTGCCCGGAGAACTGCAACTACTGCAGCCAGGCGGTCGGGTCGACGGCCGACATCCTCAAGTACAAGTGGCTCCAGACCGACGAGGCCCTCGAGCAGGCCGCGGCGGGCCTCAAGGGCGGCGCCACCCGCGTGTGCATGGTCTCCTCGGGTCGCGGCCCGACGAACCGCGACATCGACCGCGTCACCGACATGGTCGGTGCGATCAAGGCCGAGCACCCCGACGTCGAGGTCTGCGCCTGCCTCGGCCTGCTCAAGGACGGCCAGGCCGAGAAGCTCAAGGCCGCCGGCGTCGACGCCTACAACCACAACATCAACACCGCGGAGTCCCACCACGACGAGATCGTGCAGACCCACACCTACGCCGACCGCGTCGACACCGTCGGCAAGGCGAAGTCCGCGGGCCTCTCCCCCTGCAGCGGCCTCATCGCCGGCCTGGGCGAGAGCGACGAGCAGCTCGTCGAGGCGCTCTTCGCCCTCAAGGAGCTCGACTCCGACTCCATCCCGATCAACTTCCTCATGCCCTTCGACGGCACGCCGTACGAGAACACCTGGGAGCTCGACCCCACCCGCTGCGTGAAGATCCTGGCGATGGCGCGGTTCGTGTGCCCCGACAAGGAGATCCGCATCGCCGGCGGCCGTGAGATGCACCTGCGCTCGCTCCAGGGCCTCGCGCTGCACGTGGCGAACTCGATCTTCCTCGGCGACTACCTGACCTCCGAGGGGCAGGCCGCCGAGGCCGACCTCGAGCTCATCCGCGACAACGGCTTCGTCATCCTCGGCTCCGAGGAGCACGCCGCCCAGGAGCAGCGGGTCTCCCACGACCCGGTCAAGCGCAAGCGCGGCGCCGGCACCACGCTGGCCCCCAACGCCTGATCCCGGCGCGTCCCCGGCCGAGCGCCGAGACGAACGTCGCAGCCCTCGCGGGGTGACCCGCGGGGGCTGTCGTCGTTGAGGGTGCGTGCCGACCTCACCCCGACGCCGTTCCCTGGCCGCCGTCGCCGCCGCCCTCGTCCTCGCGCCGGTGGCGCCGCTGGTCACCGGCGGGCCCTCCCACGCCGAGCCGGAGCCGACGCCGTCCGCGACGAACCTGCTGACCGACCTCGGTCCGGCGCTCGGTTCGCCGCGGGCCTGGGCCACGCGCGCGCTCGCGCTCGAGGCCGGCCGGCTCGGCGTCGACGCCGCGTCGGTGCGGTGGGAGTCGGTGCACCGCTCCCTCATCGGCGTGCACGTGCGCGGCCGCAGCTACCGCGACGGCGTCCCGGTGGCCGGCAGCGACGTGCTGGTGAGCGCCATCGACGGGCGCATCGCGCAGGTCGCCGCGGCCCCCGTCGACCTGCCCGGCCACGCGGTGTCGCGCGCCGTGCCGACCCGCGTCGCCCGGGCCGCCGCGGTCGCCGCCATCGGCTCGACCGACCTGCTCGTCACCCCGCACCTGACCCGGGCGCTGGTCCCGGTCGGCGACCGGCTCCGTGACACCTGGACGGTCTCCCTTGTCTCCCAGGTGCCGGCGCGCGCAGCGACCGTGCAGGTCGACGCCGCCACGGGCGCCGTCCGCTCGATCGTCGACGACTCCGACGCCGCCCGCGCCAAGCGGGACGGCGGCGAGACCGTGCAGGCGCAGGTCTTCGACCCCAACCCGGTCGTCACCGCCCGCGACACCTCGCTGCGCTCCCCCTTCGAGACCGGCACCGGCGTCGACGTCCCCCTCGACAGCGCCGAACTGACCGCCCAGCTGAAGACCCGGCCGATGCGCCACCTCGACGCCTCCGCCCTCCAGCAGGGCCGCCTGCTCGGGCCGTGGGCCGACATCGTCGCGCCCGTCGGCTACCTCACCGCGCTCGGCGAGCCGCTCGGCTACAGCCGCACCGACCCGCGCTTCGTCGGGCTGATGTCCTACCTGCACGTCGACCGGTACCAGAGCTGGCTGCAGAGCCTGGGCATCAAGGACGCCAACGCCGAGCCCCAGCGCATCGTCCCGACGCTGGCGCAGGGCTACGACAACTCCTTCTACCAGCCCGGCAACGACATCATCGTCTTCGGTGGCGGCGGGGTGCCCGACGCGGAGGACGCCGAGGTGATCCTCCACGAGTACGGCCACGCGATGCAGGACGCCCAGGTGCCCGGCTACGGCGCCACCGACGCCGGCGGCTCGATGGGCGAGGGCTTCGGCGACTTCAACGCCGCCAACTACTTCGCCATGACCAGCGACGGCTTCAACGACCTGTGCGCCGCCGAGTGGGACGCCACGGCCTACTCCACCGACGACCCGCCGTGCCTGCGCCGCCTCGACTCCACCAAGCGCTTCCCGGCCGACATCGAGGGCGAGGTGCACGCCGACGGCGAGATGTGGTCGGCGTTCCTGTGGCGCGTGCGCGACCACCTCGGTCGCACCGCGAAGCAGAAGTCGGTGAACGCCATCAAGCTGGTCACCTCGATGCACGAACTGCTCACCCCGCAGGCCGAGTACGGCGACGCCGTCGCCGGTCTCATCCGCGCCGCCCGGGCGCTCGGCCACCCGGCGTGGGCGCGCGCGGTCGTGCGGGAGGCGAAGGTCACGGGGTACCCGACCACCCCCTGAGCCACCGGTCTGGAGCGGTGCCGGCGGAACCTAGACTCGCCGGGATGAGTCAGCCGCGCACCGCGCCGGACCTGCTCGCCTACGACCGCGATCACGTCTGGCACCCCTACACCTCGATGACCGACCCCGCCCCGGTGCGGATGGTCACCGGGGCCAGCGGTGTGCGCCTGCGTCTGGACGACGGCCGCGAGCTCGTCGACGGCATGTCGTCGTGGTGGGCGGCGCTGCACGGCTACAACCACCCCGTGCTCAACGCGGCGCTGGCCGAGCAGGCCGGCCGCATGGCCCACGTCATGTTCGGCGGGCTCACCCACGAGCCGGCCATCCGGCTGGCCCAGCGCCTGGTCGAGATCACGCCCGCGGGTCTCGAGCACGTGTTCCTCGCCGACTCCGGGTCGGTGGCGATGGAGGTCGCGCTCAAGATGGTGCTCCAGCACCAGCGCGGCGTCGGGCACCCCGAACGCACCCGCATGCTGACGATCCGCGGCGGCTACCACGGCGACACCTTCGGCTGCATGAGCGTGTGCGACCCCGTGGGCGGCATGCACGCGATGTTCGCCGACCTGCTCCCCCAGCACGTCTTCGCCGACCGTCCGCCCGCCGAGGGGTGCTCGGAGGCCGACCTCGCCGCCTGGACGGCGTCCTTCCGGGCGCTCGCCGCAGCCCACGCCCACGAGCTGGCCGGCATCGTCGTCGAGCCGCGGCTCCAGGGCGCCGGCGGCATGTGGGTCTACCCGCTGGAGTGCCTGCGGGTGATGCGCGAGATCGCCGACGAGCACGACCTGGTGCTCGTGTTCGACGAGATCGCCACCGGCTTCGGGCGCACCGGCAGCCTCTTCGCCGCCGACGCCGCCGGCGTGCGCCCCGACGTGCTCGCGGTCGGCAAGGCGCTGACCGGCGGCTACCTGACGATGGCGGCCGTGCTCTGCACGGGCGAGGTCGCACGCGGACTCTCGGCCTCGGAGTCCGGCGTCCTCATGCACGGCCCGACCTTCATGGGCAACCCGCTCGCCTGCTCGGTGGCGCTGGCCAGTCTCGACCTGCTCGAGCAGGGCGACTGGGCGGCGAACGTCGCGCGTATCGGCGCGGGACTGGAGGCCGGGCTCGCCCCGTTGCGCGGCACCCCCGGGGTCGCCGACGTGCGCACCCTCGGCGCGGTCGGCGTCGTCCAGCTCGACCATCCCGTCGACGTCGCGAAGGCCACCGAGGCCGCGATCGAGGAGGGCGTGTGGCTGCGCCCCTTCCGCGACCTCATCTACACGATGCCGCCCTACGTCACCGCCGACGAGGACGTCTCCCTGATCTGCCGGGCCATCGCCCGCGCGAGCGAGGTGGCCTGATGACCCCGTCCTCCCCCGACGAGTACGGCGCCGACGTCTCCTGGTCGGACTGGCTCGCCGAACAGGCCGCCTCCCGCGAGGCCGCCGGGCTCACCCGTCGGCTGCGCTCCCGCGGCCCCGACGACGCCGTGGTCGACCTGGCCGGCAACGACTACCTGGGCCTCTCCCGCGACGAGCGGGTCGTGCGCGCCGCCGCCGACGCGGCGCTGACCTGGGGCGGCGGGGCGGGCGCCTCCCGGCTGGTCACCGGCACCCTCGACCTGCACACCGAGCTGGAGGCCGAGCTGGCCGAGCATCTCGGCCAGCCCGCCGCGCTCACCTTCTCCACCGGCTACCACGCGAACCTGGCGGTGGTCACCGCGCTGGTCGACCGCGACTGCCACGTCATCTCCGACGCCCACATCCACGCCTCGCTCGTCGACGCCGTCCGGCTCTCGCGCGCTGGTCTCACGGTGGTGCCGCACAGCGACGTCGAGGCCGTCGAGGACGCCCTCTCCCGCGGCGGCGGCGAGCGCACGCTGGTGCTCGCGGAGTCGATCTACTCGGTGCTCGGCGACGCCGCACCGCTGGCCGAGCTCGCCGAGGTCTGCCACCGCCACGGCGCCCTGCTCGTCGTCGACGAGGCGCACGGGCTCGGCGTGCACGGCCCCGGGCTCGTCGCCCGCGCCGGACTGGCCGGTCACCCCTCCCTGGTCGTCACGGCCACGCTCTCCAAGGCGCTGGGCAGCCAGGGCGGCGCCGTGCTCGGCTCGGCCGACCTCGTCGACCACCTGGTCAACCGCGCGCGCCCCTTCATCTTCGACACCGGCTTGGCGCCGGCCGCTGCCGCAGCCGCCCTGGCCGCGCTGCGCATCGTGCGCGACGAGCCGCAGTGGGCCGAGCTCGTGCGCACCCGGGTCGGCGACCTCGCCGCGGCCCTGGGCGTCACGCCGCCCGCGGGCGCCGTCCTGTCGGTGCCGATGCCCTCGCCGCAGACCGCGGTGGCCGCGCAGGCCGCGGCGCTGGACGCCGGGGTGCGGGTCGGCTGCTTCCGGCCGCCGTCGGTGCCCGACGGCGTCTCGCGGCTGCGCATCACCGGCACCGCCGGGGTCGCCGCCGACGACTGGGAGCGCGCCGTGGAGGTGCTGCTGCGCGTGGTGAAGGAGCACCAGTGAGGCTGATCGTCGTCACCGGCACCAACACCGACGTCGGCAAGACGGTGGCCACCGCCGCCCTGGCCGCGCGGGCGATCGCGGCCGGCGAGCGCACCGTGGTCGTGAAGCCCGCCCAGACCGGCATCGCCACCGGCGACCCGGGCGACGCCCCCACGGTCGCCGCCCTCACCGGATGTGACACCCGCGAGTACACCCGCCTCGACGAGCCGCTGGCTCCCGACTCCGCCGCCCGCCGGGCCGGCATCACGATCCCGCCGGTGGCCGACTACGCCGCGCCGATCCTCGACCTGCTCGAGGAGTACGACACCGTCATCGTCGAGGGCGCTGGCGGCCTGCTCGTGCGCCTCGACACCGACGGCGGCACCCTGCTCGATCTCGCCGTGCTGCTCGACGAGGCCCGGCCCGGTCTCGTCGAGGTCGTCGTGGTGTGCGCCGCCGCGCTCGGCACCCTCAACCACGCCGAGCTGACGGTCGGCGCCCTCCGGGCGCGCGGCATCGAACCGGCCGGCATCGTCATCGGCTCGTGGCCCGTCGAGCCGGGGCTGGCCGAGACGGTCAACCGCGAGGAGCTGCCGCGCGTGACCGGCGTCCCGCTGCTCGCGGCGCTGCCGGCAGGTGCCGGGTCGCTGTCGCCCGAGCAGTTCCGCGGCGCAGCCGCCGACTGGTTCGCGGCGACCTGACGGCCCGGTCTCACCACACCGGCGGACGCCGATCGGCCCAGGGCGCGGCCGCCTCGACCTGCGCGGCGAGCGCGAGCAGCAGCTCCTCCTCGGCGGGCCGCGCCGCCAGCATGACGCCGACCGGAAGACCGTCGTCGGTCAGGTGGAGCGGCAGGGAGATCGCCGGCATGCCGGTGACGTTCCAGGCACTCGTCCAGGGGGTGAAGCGCTTCTGGGCCTCGAAGTCGGCGGCCGGGTCGGCGTCGTCCCGCAGCGCGCCGACCGGCAGCGGCGGGGAGGCCAGCGTGGGGGTGAGGACGACGTCGTAGGGCGCCAGCGCGAGGAGCGCGGCCGCGGCGTGCCGGCGCAGTGCGCCGATGGCGAGCCCGAACTCCGGACCGCTCACCGCGCGCCCGCGCTCGGAGAGCCAGCGGGTGAGCGGGCGCAGCAGGTGCTCGCGCCCCGGCGGTGCCGGGGAGAGGGCGGTGAGCACCGCCCAGCAGGTCTCGAAGTCGCGGACGGCGTCGGGGGCGAGCGGGCGACCGATCGGCTCGATCGTGTGCCCCAGCGACTCCAGCAGGGCGGCGGCGTCGGCGACCGCGCGCAGGCAGGCGGGGTCGACGTCGACCTCGGCGATGAGCGGTTCGGTGAGCAGCGCGACCCGCAGGGCGCCGGGCGGGCGCTCGCAGGCCGCGAGGAAGGTGCCGGACGGCGGCGGCGCCCACGAGGGGTCACCGGGCTGGCGGCCGGCGAGCACGTCGAGGAGCGCGGCCGCGTCGCGCACGGTGCGCGCGAGCGGTCCGGGTGTCGCGAGCCCGATCGGGTCGCCGTACATCGGCGCGGCGCTGATGCGTCCGCGGGTGGGCTTGAGCCCGACGATGCCGCAGCAGGACGCCGGGATGCGGATCGAGCCGCCGCCGTCCGAGCCCTGGGCGATCGGCACGAGCCCGGCACCCACGGCCGCTCCCGCACCGCCCGAGGAGCCGCCCGCCATGCGGGCGGTATCCCAGGGGGTGACGGCGGGCGGGAACCCGTCGGGCTCGGTGTAGCAGGGCGACCCGAACTCCGGCGTGCTGGTCTTGCCGAGGCTGATCAGGCCGGCGGCCTCCATCGTGGTCACCACGTGGTCGGAGGCCTCGGGCACGAAGTCGGCGTAGGCGGCCGAGCCGAACATGGTGCGCACGCCGGCGGTGGGGTTGAGGTCCTTGATCGCGGTGGGCACACCTCAGAGCGGCGCCGGGTCGTCGGGGACACGCGAGCCCATCGCCGCCGCCCGGTCGAGCGCCCGCTCGGCCGTGAGCGTGACGAACGCGCCGAGCGGCCTGGACCCGTGGTCCAGGCGCTCGACGCGTTCGAGGTGGTGCAGGACCAGCTCCCGCGGCGAGATCTCTCGCGTGCGGATCAGCCGGCCCTGCTCGAGGGCGCTGAGCTCGTGGGGTTCCACCCCCCGAACCTAACGGCTCCTCCGATGCGGTCGCCCGAGGGTGATCAGGCGGCCGCGGACTCCGGCTGCGCCTCGGCCAGACGGCGCAGGGCGTCGATCAGCTTGGTGCGTGCGGCCTCGTCGGTGATCGGGTCGGCCTCCAGGGTGGAGTGCGACACGGTGACGTCCTCGACGGGCAGGGCGCCGGCGATGCCGGCGGAGCGCAGCGCGTCGGCGTGGCTCCACTTGGCGCCGTACGGGGTCGGGGCGGCACCGACGACACCGAAGGGCTTCTTGACGAGGGCACCGGCACCGTAGGGGCGGGAGAGCCAGTCGATGGCGTTGTTGAGCACGGCCGGCATGGTGCCGTTGTACTCGGGGGTCACGGCGAGGACGCGGTCGGCGGCGGCCACGGTCTCGCGCAGCACGCGGACGGCGTCGGGCACCTGCTCGCCGTCGAGCTCCTCGTTGTAGAAGGGGAGGTCGGCGAGACCCTCGACGATGGTGACCTCGATGCCGGCGGGCGCCTCGTCGCGCAGCAGCTCGGCGATCTTGCGGTTGACGGAGTCGGCGCGGAGGCTGCCGAGGAGCAGGGCGATGCTGGTCATGGTGTTCTCCTGGTGCGGATGACGGTGTCGATGACGGTGCCGGGTCGGCGGGACATCGACGGACTAAACGGACTGCGGTCCGTTTAGTATTCCCGGGTCGCGGATCTTCACCGGAGATCGGCATCACACCGGCGCGGCCGAGCACTAGGGTGGCCGGCACGATGCCCGAGACCGACCCCGTGGAGGTGTTCCTCCCGCCGGTGTGCCCGCCGACGGGACGCGCACCGCTGCCCCTCCTCGGCGGTCCGCCCGCGGAGCGCTCGGACGCCGCCCGCAACCGCGTGGCCCTCCTCGACGCCGCCCGGCGCCTGGTGGACGCCGACGGCGTGGCCGCGCTGACGATGGAGCGCCTCGCGGCGGCGGCCGGCGTCGGCAAGGGAACCGTCTTCCGGCGCTTCGGCTCCCGCGAGGGTCTGATGGCCGCCGTCCTGGACTTCACCGAGTCGGCCTGGCAGGCCTCGGTCATCTCCGGGCCCGCTCCCCTGGGCCCCGGCGCGGCGCCGCTCGAGCGCCTCCTGGCGTTCGGTGCCTCGCGCGCGGAGCTCACCCTCGTGCACGCCGACCTCATCGCGGCCGCCGGGCACCGGGGCAGCCGCAACCTGGCGGTGCACTCCTTCGTCGAGACCCACGTGCGCTACCTGCTCACCCAGCTGGGCGTGCGTGGCGACCTGCCTTTGGTGACCAGCGCCCTCATCGCCCCCCTGGAGGCGCCGGTGCTGGTGCAGCAGGTGCGGATCGAGGGCTACCCGATCGACCGGGTGGTCGCCGCCTGGCGCGACGTCGCCGAACGCATCGTCAGAGGCTGACGTCGGGGCTGACGTCGGGGCTCACGTCGGGGCTCACATCGGGGCTCACCCCGTGCGCGCGCAGACCGAAGGTGATCCCGTCGAGCAGCGCGCCCCAGGAGGCCTCGATGACGTTCGCGCCCACGCCCACGGTGACCCAGGACGACTCGCCGTCGGTGGTCTCGATGAGCACCCGGGTGATGGCGTCGGTGCCGTGGCCCTGGTCGAGGATGCGCACCTTGTAGTCGATGAGCTCGAAGGCCGCGACCTCGGGGAACGCCTGCCCGATCGCGGTGCGCAGCGCCTGGTCGAGCGCGTTGACCGGGCCGTTGCCCTCGCCGGTGACGACGTAGCGGATGCCGCCGGCCACGAGCTTGACGGTGGCCTCCGACAGCGCGTCGTCCCCGGGCCGGGTCTCGGTGATGACCCGCCAGGACTCCACCTCGACGTAGGCCGGACGGCGTCCCTCGAGCTCCTCGGCCAGCAGCAGCTCGAAGGAGGCGTCGGCCGCCTCGAAGGTGTAGCCGCGCGACTCCAGCACCTTGACCCGCTCGGTGACCCGGGTGACGAGGGCCTTCATCTCCGGGGAGTCGCCGGAGAGGTCGAAGCCGAGCTCCTTGCCCTTCAGCTCGATCGAGGCGCGGCCGGCCATGTCGGAGACGAGCAGGCGCATGTCGTTGCCGACGGCCAGCGGGTCCATGTGCTGGTAGAGGTCGGGGTCGACCTTGATCGCGCTTGCGTGCAGGCCGGCCTTGTGGGCGAACGCCGAGGTGCCGACGTAGGGCTGGCGGGAGGCCGGCGGCACGTTGGTGACCTCGGCGACGGCGTGGGCAATGCGGGTGGCCTCGCGCAGCAGGCCCGGGGGCAGGACGGCGCGGTCGAGCTTCAGCTCCAGGTTCGCGACCACCGAGATGAGGTCGGCGTTGCCGGTGCGCTCGCCGTACCCGTTGATCGTGCCCTGCACGTGGGTGGCGCCGGCGTCGACGGCGGCCAGGGAGTTCGCGACCGCGCATCCGGTGTCGTTGTGGCAGTGGATGCCCACCCGGCCGCCGGTGGTCTCGATGACGTCGGCGACGACGTCGGAGACCCACCCGGGCAGCATGCCGCCGTTGGTGTCGCACAGTGCGGCGACCTCGGCCCCGGCCTCGAAGGCGGTGCGCAGCACCTCCAGCGCGTAGGCGCGGTTGGCGCGGTAGCCGTCGAAGAAGTGCTCGGCGTCGAGGAAGACCCGCTGCCCCTCGGCACGCAGGTGCTCGACGGTGTCGCGCACCATCGCGAGGTTCTCCTCCAGCGTGGTGCGCAGCGCGAGCTCGACGTGCCGGTCGTGCGACTTGGCCACGAGGGTGACGACCGAGGCGCCGCTGTCGCGCAGGGCGGCGATGAGCGGGTCGTCGGCCGCTCGGACGCCGGCGCGACGGGTCGCCCCGAAGGCCGCCAGCTCGGCGTGCTGGAGCTTCAGCTCCTCGCGGGCGCGGGCGAAGAACGCGGTGTCCTTGGGGTTGGCACCCGGCCACCCGCCCTCGATGAACCCGACGCCGAGGCCGTCGAGCTGGCGGGCGATGGCCAGCTTGTCGGCGACGGTGAGGTTCAGGCCCTCCTGCTGGGCGCCGTCGCGCAGGGTGGTGTCGTAGACGTGGAAGGAACCCTTCTCGGTCACGGATCCAGCCTCTCTCGATGGTGCGGCCGCGGACGGCCCGGGATGCAGGCACAAAAAAACCTCTCGCGAACGAGAGGTGGCGCGCCGGCGGGTGCTCGGCGCGCTAGCGAATGATCCCGGGGATCACCGTGCGGCACATGCCGGTCATCGTGCCACAGCACCCGGCAGATGGAGACGCTGTCCGGGGAACGGACGCGAGTCGTCGGGCGTCCAGCTGACGCCGTCGGCCACGACCATGAGGCCGCCGAGCAGGGCGGCGGCGACCAGGACGCCGAACCCGATCGACCACGGCCCCGACCGGCCGGCCAGCGGGACGACGGCCCGCGCGAGCGGCGATCGCACCCGCGACCCGCCGGGGCCGGCGTAGGCGGCGACGGCGAACAGGCCACCCATGACGGCCAGGGTCGTGGAGATGTCGGCCGCGACCGCGTAGCAGACCAGTGCCCCGGAGGCGGCGATGCCGAGCGCCCACAGCTGGAGCATCGCGGTGCTCGGGATCGAGCGCACCAGGTGCCAGGGTGCCGAGACGAGGAACCGGACGCCGTCGTACCAGCGGCGACCGCGCAGGCGTCGCCGATCGCCCACAGCGCTCGCGGCCAGGGATCCCGACCGGAGCAGCCAGACCGCGAGCAGCGCCAGCAGCGTGGTGGGCCAGGGGAAGGCGGCGGTCCAGGCGGCGACCACGGCGGCCAGGGCGATCAGCAGCGCCCCTCGACGCGCGCGCTCGAGGGGCGGCACGTACGGGGTGGCGGGCTCGGCCTCCTGCGACCAGGGATCGAACGGCTGGTCGTAGGGCTGGGCGTAGGGCTGCTGCTCATACGGCTGGGCGTAGGGCTGCTCGTACGGCTGCCCGTACGGCTGGGCCTGCGGTGCGAGCGGCGGGGCGGGCGGGGCGTACTGGGTGTAGGCGCGGGTGCCCGGCGCCGGCGCAGCGGCCGCAGGGGCCTGGGGAGCCAGGTGGACCGTGCCGTCGTCGAGCGCCTCGCGGTGGACGGCGGCGAGCGGCACCGTGGCCGGGACGGCGTCCTCGAGCGGCACCGGGCGCAGGTGCGGCGCGGTGGTCTGCGGCCGCAGCCAGTCGAGGATCTCCTCCAACGTCGGCCGGTCGGCCGGATCGGGGGCCAGGGCGGCGTCGAGCAGTCGGGCCAGGTCGTCGGGCAGGCCGGTGAGGTCGTGCTCGCCGCGGCGCACCCGGTCCATGATCGCCATCGCCGGGCCGCGCCCGTAGGGCGGACGGCCGGTGCCGGCGTAGACCACGGTGGCGGCCCACGAGTGCACGTCGGAGGCGTCGGAGGCGTCGTCGCCGTAGAGGATCTCCGGGGCGAGGTAGCCGGGGGTGCCGAGCAGCCAGCCGGTGTGGGTGAGCTTCGGGTCGTCGGCAACCCGGGCCAGCCCGAAGTCGATGAGGATCGGGGTGCGCCCCTCCATCAGCACGTTGGAGGGCTTGATGTCGCGGTGCAGCACCCCGCATCCGTGCACCGAGGCGACACCCTCGGCCAGGCAGCCGGCGAACCAGACGAGGTCGCGGCCGGTGATCGGCCCCTCCTCGAGCACGTGGTCGTGCAGCGAGAGGCCGGGCACGTAGCGGGTGGCGACGTAGGGCACCGGCGCCCACGGGTCGGCGTCCACGATCTCGGCGACCCAGCGGCTGCGGATACGCTGGAGGCTGGAGACCTCGCGGGCCAAGCGGTTGCGCGCCTCGTCGTCGCCGACCACGGCAGGCCGCAGGATCTTCAGGGCGACCCGGTCGCCACCGGGCCGGCGCGCCAGATGGACGACGCCCATCCCGCCCTCCCCGAGCTTGGCGAGCAGTTGGTAGCCGCCGATGAGCTCGGGACTCGGCTGCGTGGTCACCCGCTGAGGCTACCTGGGGATGGGGGCTTGACCGGGGCGGGAGGGCGTGTCGGAGTCGCCGGTGCACCGGTGATTCCGACACGCCCCGGGAGGCTCAGCCTGGCTCAGCCTGAATCCACCGGTTCCCCGCTACTGCGCGACACCATCCGGGCGCCCTGGCTGTGTTGCCGCCGCTCGATGGTGCAACCAGACCGCCGTCGCGCCGGCGCCTTGCCAGACCACCCGCCTGGTGCCGCTCGCTACGCGGCGCACCGGCGGATGCAGGCTTCAGTCCTTCTGAGCCGCGGCGGCGGCGGGCGCCAGCGCCTCGACGAACCGGTCGAGACCCCACGTGAGCGAGAGCGCGGTGGGCGGGGAGACGGCCGAGACGTAGGACTCCCCGACGACCGAGGCCACCGTGCCGTCCTTGATCTGCTGCATCCCGGCGAAGGCCGGGTCGGAGGCGATCTCCTCGACGCGCTCCTCGCTGGGCACGTAGGACAGCAGGACGTCGGAGGTCAGCTGGTCGACGTTCTCGGGGCTCAGCGTGTAGTAGAAGCTGGCCTCGCCGGTGTCGAGGTCGGTGACGCTGGGGGCGGTGGTGAAGCCGAGGTCCTCCAGGAACTGCACCCGCGGGTCGGCCGGGGTGTAGACGTAGAAGGCGCTGGGGTCGATGGCGACCGCGGCGATGGAGAGTCCCTCGAACTCCGGGTGGGCCGCGGCGGCGTCCGCGACCTGCGCGTCGATGTCGTCGAGCAGCGAGGCGGCCTCGTCGCTCTTGCCGAGCACCTGGCCGACGGTGGTGATGACGTCGCGCCACGGCGTCGACCAGGGCTGGTCGGGGTAGGCGACGGTCGGCGCGATCTGGGCGAGCTTGGTGTAGTCGGCCTTCGTGATGCCGGAGTAGTTGGCCAGGATCACGTCGGGCGCCGCGGCGGCGATCTCCTCGAAGGGCGGCTCGGTGCCCTCGGTGAGCAGGGTGGGCTCGTCGGCGCCGGCGGCCTCGAGGGCCTCCTTCTGCCAGGGCATGTAGCCCTCCTCGGTGGCGCCGTAGGAGTTCTTCGGGATGGCGACCGGGATGACGCCGAGCGCGATGGCGGCGTCGCTGCTGCCCCAGCCCCAGGTCACGACGCGCTCGGGGCGCTCCTCGATGGTCGTGCTGCCGAAGGCGTGCTCGATGGTGACCGGGCTGTAGGCGGCGGACGACGCGCTGGACCCGGCGTCGGCGGCGCTGTCGTCCTCCGAGCTGTCGGAGCCGCAGGCGGCGAGCGGCAGGGCCAGGGCGATGGCGGCGACGGCCTGGAGGCCGCGACGACGGGTGATGCCGGCGGTGATGCCGGCCGTGCTGCCAGTAGTGATGCCAGGGCGGGGGCGGGACACGTCCACTCCTCGGGGTCGGGACCCGCGAGGATCGCGGGTCTTAGTAAGGTGAGCCTATCCTAACTCGCCGTCGCCCGATGGGGACGACCAGGGGCGTTCCTGAGACGGGGTCCTCCAGCACCCGGGCCTCCAGACCGAACGCCTCGGCCAGGCACGCGGCGTCCAGCACCTCTCCCGGCGGCCCCGCCCGGAGCACCCGACCGCGGTGCAGGACGACGAGGTGGTCGGCGTAGCGCGCGGCGAGCGCGAGCTCGTGGAGCACCATCACCACCGTCGTGCCGCGCTCGGCGTTCAGCTCGGCGAGGAGGTCGAGCAGATCGACCTGGTGGGCCAGGTCGAGGTAGGTGGTCGGCTCGTCGAGCAGCAGCAGCTCCGGCTCCTGGGCGAGCGCCATCGCCACCCACACCCGCTGCCGCTGACCGCCCGACAGCTCCTCGACCCGGCGATCGGCCAGCTCGGCCAGATCGGTCCGGGCGAGCGCGGTGGCCACCGCGTCGGCGTCCGTGCTGTCCCACCGGCGGAACGCGCCGCGGTGCGGGTGGCGCCCGCGCGCGACGAGGGCCGCCACCGTGATGCCCTCCGGGGCGATCGGGTGCTGGGGCAGCAGCCCGAGCACCCGGGCGACCTCGCGCGGCGGGCGGCGGTAGAGGTCGACGCCGTCGAGCTCGACGCTGCCCCGCGTCGGTCGCATCAGGCGGCCCAGCCCGCGCAGCAGCGTGGACTTCCCCGAGCCGTTGGCGCCCACGATGACGGTGACCCGGCCGGTGGGCACGTCGAGGTCGACGCCGTCGACGACCGTGTGCTCGCCGTAGCCGAGATGGACGCCGCGCGCCCGCAGGCGGGTCGGCGCGGGGGTCTGGGGGTTCACGAGGTCCTCCTGCGGGCGAGCAGCCAGATGAGCACGGGGGCACCGAGGGCGCCGGTGACGATGCCGACCGGGACGTCGACGGGGAGCAGGTGCTGGGCGACGACGTCGGAGGCGGTCACGAGGACGACGCCGACCAGTCCCGAGGCGGCCAAGCCCGGCGTCCCGTCGCCGAGGAGCCGGCGGGCGATCGGCGCCGCGGCGAAGGCGACGAACGCGACCGGGCCGGCGGCAGCGGTGGCCGCCGAGGCGAGCAGGACGCCGAGGAGCACGGCCCCGCCGCGCACGACCTCGGGACGGCGTCCGAGCGAGGCGGCGCGGTCGTCACCGAGTTGGAGCAGATCGAGCCCGCGGGCCAGGAGCGCGGCCAGCGGGAGCAGCACGAGGAGCACCGGTCCGAGCACCTGCACGAGCTGCCAGGAGGACTGCCCCAGGCTGCCGGTCATCCAGGTGAGCGCGGCCTGGGCGTCGCGCACGTCGCTGCGCGTGAGCAGGTAGCCGACGACACTGCCGGCGAGGTAGGCCACGCCGATGCCGGAGAGCACGAACCGCTGGCCCGTGGTGCCCTGCTTCCAGGCGACGGCGTAGAGGAGGACCCCGACGAGCACTCCCCCGCCGGCGGCGGCCGCGGTCATCGCCCAGCCGCTCGCTCCGCCGACCAGGAGGGTGGCCACCGCCGCTGCCGAGGCGCCCTGGGAGACGCCGAGCACGTCGGGGCTGGCGAGCGGGTTGCGCAGCGAGGTCTGGAACAGCGCGCCGGACACCCCGAACGCCAGCCCCACCAGCACGCCGAGCACCCAGCGCGGTGCGCGCAGCTCGACGACGACGAAGTGCGCCGGACCCGGGTCGCCGACGAGCGCGCCCAGCACCTGCCCCACCGTGAGGCGGTAGTCGCCGAGCATGAGCGCCAGGCAGCCGACGGCCAGGACGGCGGCCACGAGCCCGGCATGGACAGCGGTGCGTCGCAGCACCCGGGCCGGGAGCCGCAGCGGGGCGATCGCGACGACGCTCACGCGAGCACCCGCCCGCGCCGCACGATCGCGAGCAGCACCGGCGCCCCGAGGACGGCGACGACCAGCCCGGCCTCGACTTCGCCCGGCGGCGCGAGGAGGCGGCCGATCACGTCGGCGGCGAGCAGCAGGCTCGGGCCGAGCAGGAGCGAGACGCCCAGCAGCCAGCGGTGGTCGTGGGCGCCGACGAGCATCCGCGCCAGGTGCGGCACGACGAGTCCGACGAACGCGATCGGGCCGACCAGGGAGACCGCCGACCCGCAGAGCAGCACGACCGCGAGCAGCACGAGGGCGCGTCCGCGGCCGACCCTGACGCCGAGCGCGGCGGCGACGTCGTCCCCGAGCGCCAGGGCGTCGAGCACGGGCGCGGCCGCCACCGCGAGCACCACGCCGAGGACGACGAAGGGCAGCACCGGCGGCAGCAGATCGAGCGAGCGGTTGGCCAAGGAGCCGACCTGCCAGGAGCGGAACTCCCCGAGCGTGCGCTGGTCGGTCAGCAGGACCACGGTGATGGCCGAGGTGGCCAGCGCGGAGAACGCGGCACCGACGAGGGCGAGGGTGACCGGCGTCGGACCATCGCCCGACAACGAGGCCGCGAGATGGACGACGAGGGCGGCGAGCACCGCGCCGGCGAACGCGCACCAGACGTAGGCGCCGATCGAGGAGGCGCCGAGAGCGATGGCGACGACGACCGCGAGCGAGGCGCCGGCGTTGATGCCGAGCAGGCCGGGATCGGCGATCGGGTTGCGGGTGACGCCCTGGAGCAGCACGCCGGCCGCGGCGAAGGCGGCGCCCCCGACCAGGCCGACCAGGGTGCGCGGCACCCGCAGGTCACGGACGACGAGGTGGTCGTTGTCGCCGGCGACGGGGTCGACGAGCGCACGCCAGACCTGACCCGGGGCGATGTCGCGCGCGCCCCACGCCAGGCTCGCGGCGCAGGCCAGGGCGAGCAGCAGCAGCGCCCCGACGACGACCGCCACCCGCCGGCGCCGCAGGCGAGCCGTTCCCTCCGACTCCCCGGTCTGTGGCGTGACCGGGGCCCCGGAGGTTCGCGCGGGTGCCGCGGGCGCGGTCGTCGTCATGAGGTAAGGATAGCCTCACCTGACCACGGCGGGGCCGAGGGGCTTGTAACGCGGGGTTCGGTACGACTACCCGACCCTTGTAAGGGGTTCCTAGAACCACCGAACCCCGCGTTACAAGCGAACGGGGCTCAGCCTGGATCCAGGCTCACGGCACCTCGACCAGCGCGCTCACCGTGCTCTGGTTGCCGCCGAAGTCGGTGACGGTGAGGTCGAGCTGGAGCGGGGTGCCGCTGTCGAGGGGCTCGATGTCGTAGGTGAGCTCGGCGAGGTCGGCGTACAGACCGACGTCGCTGGTGGGCTCCCAGCTGCCCTCGCCGTCGGGGCTGACCGTGTAGACGTCGGGGACGACGATGCCGTCGGGGTCGGCGTCGAGCTCGCCGTAGCCGCCGGTCTCCTCGTCGTAGACGTAGTAGGTCTCGCTGATGAAGTCGCCGGAATCGACGTCGAGGACGATCGAGAGCAGCACGTCCATCGGGTACTCGCCGTTCGGGTCGTCGGCGGCGTAGTAGGTCATCGGCACGTCGACGAACCCGGTCGAGAGGTCGTCGGAGAAGTCCAGGGTCAGGTAGGCGTAGGCGGTGTCCTCGCCGTCGCTGATCGTGAGCGCGGTCAGGTCGAAACTGCCGGTGGCGATCGGGTCGCCCTCGGGGTCGACGACCGCCGCCTCCTCGCCGAAGTAGGTCAGGGTGCCGTCGGGGTCGGCGATCGCGTAGCTGATCGTCGCATCGACCAGGTTGTCCTGGGCGGCCCCGTCGTAGGTGCCGTAGACGTCGACGCCGTCGTCGGTGAAGTCCACCTCCGCGACGCCGTCCTCGTTGGTGAAGCTCGGCTGCTCGGCGTCGGGGATCTGCTCGCCGGCGTCGTAGTAGGCGGTGAGGAAGTCGCCCCAGTCCTCGGCCGAGTCGACGTCGAGGTAGGCCCCGTCGGCGAGGTCCTGCGTCGGCGGGAAGTACACCGACAGGCCGCTCGCGCCCTGGGTCGCGGCTCCCCCGACCTGGGCCAGGACGGCGTCGCCGAGGGCGCGGATGACCGCGTCGGCCTCGTCGCTGACGTCGAGCGCCTCGGTGCCGATGCCCGCGACGAGCTGACCGAGGTCGACCAGGTGGGCGTCCTGCGTGGGGTCGGGGTTCTTGGCGAACCCGAGCGTGGAGGCCTCGACCCGGCCGACCACCGGGGCGACGTCGGCGACCCGGTCGGCCAGCGCCTGGGCGAAGGTGTCGACGGCGTCCTCGACCTCGCCCATCTTCGTGAGGTCGGTGAGGGCGAGGGTGATCTCGTCGTCGGTACCCTGCTCGCGCGCCTGGCCTCGGAAGCCGTCGAGGATCGCCTGGCCGAGCGTGTCGACGTCGGCACCCGGCTCGTCGGCGAGCACCTGGAAGGCCCCGTAGTCCCAGCCGTGGCCGGGCTCGAGCTCCTGGGAGGCGACCATCCGATCGGCCAGCGGCGCCATCGCCGAGGCGACCTCGTAGCCGCTCATCAGGCAGGCGTCGAAGCCGATCAGATCGAGCACGTCGACGCCCGCGCGGTCGAGGCCGTCGCGGATGCCGTTGGTGATCTCGGCGAGGTCGAGGACGTCGCCGGAGGTCTCGTCGGGTCCGATGCCGGGCCAGGAGGCGCCGTGGTCGCTGATGATCAGCGCGTAGTGACCCGCGCGGTGGTCCTCGATGCCCTGGGCGATGAAGTCGGCGAGCACCTCGGGGTCGGCGGAGTTCACGTCGCCGAGGTCCTCGACGAGCTCGGAGGTGCCCTCACCGCCCAGGTCGAGCACGCGGCCGCCGACCCAGGCGCCCTGGTCGAGCACCTCGTCGTCGCCGTACTCCGGCGAGCGGTCCATGAACTCGCGGATCGCCACGTCGTCGCCGGTGGCCACCTGGCCGAGCTCGTTGACGTCGTCGACCATGAAGGTCTCGAGGTTGGTGTCGGCCATCGAGTAGTGCAGGACGGTCCACCCCTCGCCCTCACGACCGGTGTGGCTGCGGGTCTCCTCGTCGGAGTCCTCCTCGGTCGAGCCGCAGGCGGCCAGCGAGCAGGCGGCCGCCGACACGAGGGCGGCCAGGATCAGGGCGGGACGACGTCGTCGGGTCACCTGCGTGATCGTAGGGACGCCGACGGGCCCGGCGGAGCGATTCCGCCGAGCCCGTCAGGACATCACACGGCGTCGGCCGACGCGATCACACAGCGTCCGCCGGCGCGGCCGCGATCAGACGATGCGGTGCATCCAGCCGAAGGCGTCCTCGGCCCGGCCGAACTGGATGTCGACCAGCTGCTGACGCAGCAGCGCGGCCACCGAGCCGTCGCCGGGCGAGGCCAGCGACCCGCCGTCCCACTTCAGCTCGCCGACCGGCGTGACGACCGCCGCGGTGCCGCAGGCGAAGATCTCGGCGATGTCGCCGGAGGCCACCCCGTCCTTCCACTCCTCGATGGAGAAGCGGCGCTCCTCGACACGGTGGCCGGCCTTGCCGGCCAGCTCGATGATCGAGGCGCGGGTGATGCCCTCGAGGATGGTGCCGGTCTCGGGGGTGACGATGTGGCCGTCGCGGTAGACGAAGTAGAGGTTCATGCCACCGAGCTCCTCGACGTAGCGGCCCTCGGTCGCGTCGAGGAAGACCACCTGGTCGCAGCCCTGGCCCATGGCCTCCTGCTGCGCGATGAGCGAGCTGGCGTAGTTGCCGCCGGTCTTGGCCGCGCCCATGCCGCCGCGCCCGGCGCGGGTGTACTCCTCGGTGAGCCACAGGCTGACCGGCTTCACCCCGCCCTTGAAGTAGGCGCCGGCAGGGCTGGCGATCACCATGAAGGTGACGTGCTGGGCCGGTCGCACGCCGAGGAACGCCTCGGAGGCGAACATGAAGGGCCGCAGGTAGAGGCTCTTCTCGCTCTCGCTGGCGTCGGGCACCCAGCGCTGGTCGACGCGCACCAGGGCGTCGACGGCCTCGACGAAGTCGGCCACCGACAGCTCGGGCAGCGCCAGGCGGCGGCTCGAGCGGGCCATCCGGGCCGCGTTCTCCTCGGGCCGGAAACTCCAGATGGAGCCGTCGGCGTGCCGGTAGGCCTTCATGCCCTCGAAGACCTCCTGCGCGTAGTGCAGGACGGCGGCGGCCGGGTCGAGGCTCAGCGGGCCGTAGGGCTCGACGCGGGCTCCGTGCCACCCGGCGTCGGGGGTCCACTCGATGCGGAACATGTGGTCGGTGAAGTGGTTGCCGAAGCCGGGGTTGGCGAGGATCTCGGCCAACGCGGCGTCGTCGAGGGGGGCTGCGGAGGCCGTCGTCTCGATCTGCATGGTCATCAATCTAGTGCTCTTCTCGTGAGGTCGTCGGGCGGGCGCGGGGCCTGACCGACCGCGATCGTCGAGCGACGCCGTCCGTGGGCAGTCCCTGGACACAGAAGGACCGGACACACCGTGCGGTGTGCCCGGTCCCCTGGTGTCAGGACGCGGCGTTCGGTGACGAGCGCGGGCGGTCAGCCGCCTACTCGCTTGGCGATGGCGTCGCCGACCTCCGGGGTGCTGCGGGTCGCGCCGGGGGTGCGCTCGGCGAGGTCGTCGATGACGGCGCGCTCGATGACGCCCGCGGCCTCGGTGTGGCCGAGGTGGTCGAGGAGCAGTGCCGCAGAAAGGATCGCCGCGGTCGGGTCGGCGATCTGCTGGCCGGCGATGTCGGGCGCCGAACCGTGCACGGGCTCGAACATCGAGGGCGTCGTCCGGTCGGGGTTGACGTTGCCGGACGCCGCGAGGCCGATGCCGCCGGTGATGGCGGCGGCGAGGTCGGTGACGATGTCGCCGAAGAGGTTGTCGGTGACGATGACGTCGAAGCGCGAGGGGTTCGTGGTCAGGTGGATCATGGTCGCGTCGACGTGCATGTAGTCGACGGTGACCTCCGGGAACTCCCGGGCGACCTCCTGGGTGATGCGCCACCACACCGAGCCCGCGTGCACGAGCACATTGGTCTTGTGGACCAGGGTCAGCTTCTTGCGCGGACGGCGCTGGGCGCGGGCGAAGGCGTCGCGGACGACCCGCTCGACGCCGAAGGCGGTGTTGACCGACACCTCGGTGGCGACCTCGTGGGGGGTGCCCACGCGCAGGGCGCCGCCGTTGCCGGTGTAGGGACCCTCGGTGCCCTCACGGACCACCACGAAGTCGACCGGCTCGGAGCCGAGGGTCTCGGCGGAGAGCGGCGAGGCCGTCCCGGGGTAGATCCGGGAGGGGCGCAGGTTGACGTAGTGGTCGAGCTCGAAGCGCAGGCGCAGCAGGAGGCCGCGCTCGAGGATGCCCGGGGGCAGGTTCGGGTCGTTCGGCTTGCCGCCGACCGCGCCGAGCAGGATGGCGTCGTGCTCGCGGATCTCGGCGAGCACGGAGTCGGGCAGCACCTCGCCGGTGGCGAGGTAGCGCTCGGCGCCGAGGTCGTAGCGGGTCTGCTCGAACGTCACACCGGCGGGGGCGGCGACCGCGAGCACCTTGAGCGCCTCGGCGGTCACCTCCTGACCGATCCCGTCGCCGGGGATGACGGCGAGCTTGACGGTCCCGGGGGTCCCGGTGGCGGCGGTGGACTGGTCGGTCATGACAGGTGAGGCTAGTTGTCGTCGGGGCGCTCGCCGCCGTCGTCCCGCAGGTCGAGAGAACGCTGGAGCGCCTCGCGGCTGCGCGGGTTCTCGGGGTCGTGACGGGCGGGGCCCCACTCGGGGTACAGGTCGTACATCGGTGATCTCTCCTTGCTGGTGCTGGTGCTGGTGCGGTGCGGATGCCGGACGGCGGAGGCCAGGACCGGTGATGGCACCGCGGCGTCGGTCGGGTCGGACCGGGAGGGATCGCCTCGGGTCGTCGTCGGCCGGCCGGTCGGACGACGGGTCTCGTGTCACGAGTGCGGGTCCGCGGAGCCATCGCCAGCACTGGCCGCAACGGCCTGGTGATCTGGCGGATCGGATGAGGCCTCGCGCAACGCCGATCACCGCGGCGAGGGGGCCTCATCCTCCGGAGTCAGATCCGGGTGGCCTCGCCGCGGCGCTCGATGAGTACGAGGAAGCTCCGCATGGTGGTGCGAGCCTAGACCCATATCCGGACGCCGACCACCGGATTCCGGAAATGTGTTCGCGATCCGAGACGGTCGTCCGGGTCGCGGAGGCGACGCGCGGAGGATGGGGCGGTGAGCGCGCCCCCGGACCTGCCCGAGATCGTCGCGCGCGCCTTCGACGTGTCGCGGCGCGCCGGCTACGTCTCCTTCTGCCGCAACGAGACCGGCCGCCTGCTGGCGATGCTGGCCGCCACCCGCGACGGCACGATGGCCGAGTTCGGCACCGGATGCGGCGTGGGCACCGCGTGGCTGCGCTCGGGGGTGCGGGGCGAGAAGGCACGCATCGTGACCGCCGAGCTCGACGCCCGCCTCGCTCGCGCGGCCGCGGAGATCTTCACCGACGACCCGCTCGTGGAGGTGCTGGCCGCCGACTGGTCGACCCTGCTCGACCGCGGGCCCTACTCGCTGCTCTTCCTCGACTCCGGCGAGCCGGCGGCGGTCGGGGTCGACGCGGTGGTCGACCTGGTCGAGGCCGGCGGCATCGTCGTGCTCGACGACTTCGCCCCCTGCGAGATGTGGCCGCCGATCTCGGGCGGTCGGGTCGACATCCTGAGGGAGCAGTGGCTGACCGACGAGCGGTTCACCGCCGTCGAGGTGATGGTCGCCCCCGACGCCGCCGTCGTCATCGCGACGCGGCGCTGACGGCGTCCTCACCGCGCGGCGGGAGCGCCACGACGAAGGCCGGCAGCAGCGCCTGGGTGATCGGCCCGATCGTCACCGCGAACAGCACCGTGCCCAGCCCGAGGTGGCCCCCGAGAGCGAGACCGGCCGCCACCACCGAGACCTCCAGGCCGGTGCGCACCAGCCGCAGGGAGAGGCCGGTGCGCCGGTGCAGCCCGGTCATCAGGCCGTCGCGCGGGCCGCGCCCGAGCTGGGCGCCGATGTAGCAGGCCGTCGCCGTGCCGCAGGCCAGGATCCCGCCGACCATGAGCGCCGCACGCGCGGCGAGACCCTCGGGCCGGTCGAGGACGGCGAGGGTCGCGTCGGCCGAGAGCCCCAGGACGATCGCGTTGGCCACGGTGCCGTAGCCGGGCACCTCGCGCAGCGGGATCCAGGCCAGCAGCACCAGGAAGCTGACCACGATGAGCACCTGCCCCAGATCGAGGGGGAGGTAGCGCGCCAGCCCGGAGTGCAGGACGTCCCAGGGCGCGAGGCCGAGGTCGCCGCGCACCATCATCGCCAGCGAGACGCCGTAGAGCACCAGGCCGACGTGCAGCTGCACCATGCGGCGCGCGAGGCGCCCGGCGCGCAACTGGGCGAGCGGTCCGAGGTCGGCGAGGGCGGCACGGGGTGCGGGCGTAGGGCGGGCTGCGATGCTCACCCGAGAAGTGTGCGGCCGAAGTGGCCTGTTATGCGATAGCCACTTGTGGAAGAGTGGCCTGCATGTCACAGGCCACTTCCCCGACGCTCTCGGCCGCCCGGGTGCTCGCCACCGTCGGGGAGTTCGACCGCTCCCCCGCCTACGCCGGTCTGGCCGAGGCGCTGGTGGAGGCGATCGGCGACGGCCGGCTCGGGCAGGGGGCGCGACTGCCCAGCGAGCGCGATCTGACCGCCGCCCTCGGCGTCTCGCGGACGACGGTCACGCGCGCCTACGCCCTGCTGCGCGACCAGGGGTACGCCGAGGCGCGGCACGGGTCGGGCACCTACACCCGCCTGCCCCACGACCGCGGTCGCGCCCACGACCGGGTGCTGCTCCCCCACCCCGACCAGGGTGTCGTCGACCTCACCTGCGCGGCGGCGTCCTCGCCTCCCGGCCTGCTCGCGGCGTTCACCGAGGCCGCGGGCGACCTGCCCGCCTACCTCGGCGGCCACGGCTACTTCCCCGCCGGACTGCCGCCTCTGCAGGAGGCGATCGCGGCCTCCTACGCGGCCCGGGGTCTGCCCACCGCACCCGACCAGATCATCGTCACCCCGGGCGCCCTCTCCGCGGCGGCCATCGTCGCCCGCGCCGTCACCGGCCGCGGCAGCCGGGTGCTGGTGGAGTCGCCGGTCTACCCCAACGCCACCGAGGCGATCCGCAATGCCGGCGCCCGGCTCGTGCCCGGCCCGGTCGACGTCGACGGGTGGGATCTCGACGCCGTCGGCGGCGTCCTGCGGCAGGTGCGGCCCGCGGCGGCCTACCTGGTGCCCGACTTCCAGAACCCGACCGGTCACCTGATGACCGAGGCCCAGCGGGAGGTCTACGCGGGCCACCTGCGAGCAGCGGGCACGGTGGCGATCGCCGACGAGTCGCTCCAGGCCCTCCACCTGGACGGCGGACCGATGCCCCGCCCGTTCGCGGCCTTCGCGCCCGACACCATCACGATCGGGTCGGCGTCCAAGGCGTTCTGGGGCGGGCTGCGCCTGGGGTGGATCCGGGCGCCGCGGGCCCGGGTCGAGGAGATCGTGCACGCGCGGCTGGTGCTCGATCTCGGCGCCCCCGTCCTCGAGCAGTTGGTGCTCGCGCGGCTCCTGGCGCGCGGACCGGTCCCGGCCGAGCACCTCGACCGCCTGCGCGCCCAGCGCGACGGCCTCGCCGAGGCGGTCGCCGAGCACCTGCCGTCGTGGTCGTTCGTCCGGCCGGCCGGCGGCCTCTCGCTGTGGTGTCGGCTGCCGCTGGCCCGGGCGAGCGCACTCGCCGTCGAGGCCGAGCGCCGCGACGTCGTCATCACGCCGGGGCCGGTGTTCGCGGTCGCCGGCGGACTCGACCGCTTCGTGCGCCTCCCCTTCGCGCGGCCGGTCGACGACCTGCGCCTCGCCGTCCCGCGCCTGGCGGAGGCGTGGTCGGTGGTCGCCGACGGCGCCCCCTCGCCCGTGCCACGCGGGCGCGACCGCGTGCTCGTGGCCTGAGCCAGCCTGATCAGCGCACGCCGGAGGGGACGCGGCGTCCGGACGTCGCCGCGAGCAGTGCCGGCGGCGGCGCGAAGAGCCACGCGAACCGGGAGCGGGCCGCCCACTCCCCCAGCGCCCAGCTGGCGGTGAGCGCGAGGGCGAAGAGACCGAACGGCAGCACCAGGACGGCGAGCCCGGCGAGCGGATGCCCCGTCAGATCGAGCCCGACGGCACCGACGACGAGCGCCGCCCCCGGGAGCACGATCAACTGGTGGGCGAGGTAGACCGGCAGCGTCGCCCGCCCGAGCCGACGCAGCAGCTCGCTGCGCGCGCACACCACGGCCAGGCAGACACCGGCGGCGACACCGCCGAGCCGCAGCCCGGTGTGCACGCCGGGCACCGACCGCACGCCGGCGAGGTCGAGCACGATCCAGGCGGCGGCCCACAACCCGACCACCGCTGTCGCGCGGCGCGGGGTGGTGCGCTCGCCGAGGCCGACCAGGTGGTGGCGCGCGCGGACGCCGATCACGAAGAAGCAGGCGTAGCGCAGCGCGCCGTCCCAGGCGGGGTTGTCGGTGCGCAGCCAGGCGGCGTACGCGGCGACGCTGAGCGCGATCGTCGTCCCGATCACGAGCCAGGACGGCGCCCGGGCCGTGGCGCGCGCGGCGAGGAAGAAGACCCCGAGGGTGAAGAGGAACCAGCCGGCCTCGGGCAGCCATAGCCGCTCGACGAGCTCCGCGGGGCCCGGCGACTGCCGCGGGCTCGGCAGGACGACGCCGAACCACGCCGCGCGGAGCACCATCCACAGCACGTAGGCCCAGCCGAGCACGACAAGCTTCGTGCCGACCAGCCGCCGCCACGACGCCCCGGGCGCGACCCACGAGGTCGCCACGAGGCCGGCGAGGGCGAAGAACAGCGGCATCCGCATCGTGCGCACCAGCTCGGACGCCTCGACCAGCACCGGCGAGCCGAAGCCGAGGTCGTCGAACGCGCCGATCGCGTGGTGCAGCACGACCAGGGCGATCGCCAGGCCGCGGCCGGCGTCGACCCAGGCGAGCCGCGCCGTCCCCCGCTGCCCGGCGGGGCGCGCAGGACGGTGCGGGGTGAGGGTCACGGACGGCGAAGGTAGGGGATCGCGCGTCGCCGTGCTGATTCGGCGGCCCGGAAATCGGGTGCGAGATCCGTCACGCCGGTCGTACGGTGACGGCGTCCCATCCCCGACGAAGGCAGGCGTCCGTTGCTCCTCTGAGGTCCGGTCCACACCCCCGACACCTCGCATCCCCGGAGCACCCATGTCCACACCTGCCTCGATCACCGCCGCCGGCCTCGCCTTCGCGTGGCCCGACGGCACCCCTGTCGTCTCCGGGCTCGACCTCGTCGTCGCGCCCGGGCATGCCGGACTCGTCGGCGCCAACGGCACCGGCAAGTCGACCCTGCTGCGGCTGCTGGCCGGCGTCCTCACCCCGAGCGCCGGCCGGATCGTGGCCGACGGGGAGGTCTCCTACCTGCCGCAGGGTCTCGTCCTGCGGCAGGACCTGCCGGCCGAGGACCTTCTCGGTATCGGCAGCACACGCCGCGCCCTGAGACGCATCGAGGGCGGATCGACCGCCGCGGCCGACTACGACGTCGTCGGGGCGGACTGGGACGTCGAGGAGCGCACCGGCGCGATGCTCGAGCGTCTCGGGCTGCCCGCGCCCCTGCTCGACCGCCGCGTCGGCGAGCTCTCCGGCGGCGAGGTGATGCGACTGGCCGTCGCCGGGCTGCTGCTGCGCCGCCCCGCGATCCTGCTGCTCGACGAACCGACCAACGACCTCGACCTCGACGCGCGGCGGCGGCTGCACGACGTCCTGGCCACCTGGCCGGGCACCCTCGTGGTGGTCAGCCACGACCGCGAGCTGCTCGAACGCCTCGACCGCATCGGCGACCTGACCCGTCCGCCGGGCGGCGGCCCGCTGCAGCTGACGTGGTACGGCGGGCCGCTGAGCGCCTACGAGGCGCGCGTCGCCGCCGAGCAGGACGCCGCCCGCCAGGCCGTGACGACGGCGCGCGCCGACGTCCGGCGTCAGCAGCACGACCGCCAGGAGGCCGAGCGGCTGCTGGCCCAGCGCAAGCGTCAGGGCGCGCGCACTGCGCAGCGCACCAACATGGGCAAGGGCGCCCAGGACTTCTGGCGCAACCGATCCGAGCGCAACGCCGCCGACTACCGCCGGCTGCACGACGCCCGGCTCGAGCAGGCTCGGCAGCAGCTCACCGCCGCCGAGGAACGGCTGCGCGAGGACGACCGGGTGCGCATCGACCTGCCGGGCACCGCCGTGCCGCGGGGACGACGGGTGCTCACCGCCCGCGGTCTGCTCACCCGGGCCGACCCGGCGGACGCGACGGGTCTCGACCTCGAGCTCGTCGGGCCCGAGCGCCTCGCGATCGTCGGCCCCAACGGCTCGGGCAAGACGACGCTGGTGCGCACGCTCGTCGGCGAACTCGCCCCGGCCGCGGGTTCGGTGGAGCAGCACGTGCCCGTCGGCGTCCTCGCCCAGCGTCAGGACCTGCTCGACGACGCCTCGTCGGTGGCGGCGAACGCGGCGGCGCGGGCGCCGGAGGTCGACGCGACCACCCTGCGCGCGCGGCTCGCCCGCTTCCTGTTCCGCGGAGCGGCCGCCGACCGGCCCGTCGGAGCGCTCTCCGGCGGTGAACGCTTCCGCGCGACGCTCGCGGTCGTCCTGCTCGCCGATCCGCCGCCGCAGCTGCTCGTGCTCGACGAGCCCACCAACAACCTCGACTTCGCCTCCGTCGACGTGCTCGTCGACGCCCTCGCGGCGTACGAGGGTGCTCTCATCGTGGTCAGCCACGATGAGCACTTCCTCGACCGCCTCGACCTCGACCGCCGGCTCCGCCTGGGGGAAGGATCACCCGATGAGTGAGAACGTGCCCGCGCCCACCGAGCGCCTGGTGATCCGGCGATGGCGGCACGAGGACGCCGCCCGGCTGCTCGACATCCAGAGCCGCTACGAGGTGATGGTCTGGCTCGGCGACGGCGAGCCGGTGCTGATGCAGACCCTCGAGCAGGCGCACGCGAAGGTCGACGTCTACGCCGAGCGGTGCGCCGTCCCGCCGCTGGGGTACTGGGCGATCGAGCGGCCCGACGGCGTCGTGGCCGGTTCGGTGGCGCTCATGGTGATGCCGAACGCCGAGCACGGCGAGGTCGAGATCGGCTGGCACCTGCACCCCGACTCCTGGGGCCGGGGGTACGCGAGCGAGGCGGCCACCGCGGTGCTGGCGCACGGCTTCGCGGGCGGCCTGCCGGAGATCATCGCGGTCAGCCACACCCACAACGAGGCGTCGAAGGCGGTGATGCGGCGCATCGGGATGACCGACGACGGCGTCACCGAGAAGTGGTACGACGACCCGTCGGCGTACTTCTCGATGACCGCCGAGCAGTGGGCGGCCCGCCAGGCGGCCCCTCAGGCGGACCCTCAGGCGAAGAGGGACTGACCGACGTACTCGCCCTCGCCGACGCCGGGCGGCACCGCGAACAGCGCCGAGCCGGTGACCTTGAGGTACTCCATGAGGGCGTCGTGACGGGCCATCGCGGTCTGCACCGGGATGAACCCCGTGCGCGGGTCGCGCACGTAGGCGATGAAGAACAGGCCGGCGTTGAGGCCGCCGAGGTCGTCGGTGCCGTCGACGAAGTTGTAGCCGCGGCGCAGCATGCGCGCACCGGCGTTGTTGTCGGGATGGACGACGCGCACGTGCGCGGTGGCCGGGATGACCGTGCCGTCGCTGCCGGGCATCTCGAAGTCGGGCGCGGTGAACTCCCCGCCTCCCGACAGCGGGGCGCCGGTGTCCTTGGTGCGGCCGATGAAGCCCTCCTGGTCGGCCAGCGGCTGGCGGTCCCAGGTCTCGATGGTCATGTTGATGCGTCGGGCGACCAGGTAGGAGCCGCCGGTCAGCCAGCCTGCGGCGAGGTCGTCGCCGTCCTGCACCCACACGTGCTCGCTGAGCGCGTCGGTCTCCTCGGCCTTGACGTTCGCGGTGCCGTCCTTGAAGCCGAAGAGGTTGCGCGGCGTCGACTGGCTGGTCGAGGTGGTCGAGGTGCGGCCGAAGCCCAGCTGCGACCAGCGCACCGAGACCGTGCCGAAGCCGATGCGGGCCAGGTTGCGGATCGCGTGGACGGCGACCTGGGGGTCCTGCGCGCACGCCTGCACGCACAGGTCGCCGCCGGAGCGGCTCGCGATGAGCTGGTCGCCCGGGAAGTGCGGGAGCTCCTCGAGGGCGGCCGGACGGCGCTCGGCGATGCCGAACCGGTCGCGGCCCCGGGCGTCGGTGAACAGGCCGGGGCCGAAGCCGAAGGTGAGGGTGAGCCCGCTGGGCGGCAGGCCGATCGCCTCGCCGGTGTCGTCGGGCGGCAGGTCGGCCGCGCCCTGGGTCGGACCGATGGGGCCGGCGCCGGCACCGCGCGTCATCCGCTCGGCGGCCTCGGTCCAGGCGGTCAGCAGGGCGATCAGCTCGTCGCGGTCGTCGGTGATGACGTCGAAGGCCGCGAAGTGGAGACGGTCCTGGGCGGGGGTGACGATGCCCGCCTGGTGCGTGCCGCGGAACGGGTAGGCGAGGTCGTCGGCCGACGTGCTGCCGTCGGCGTCCCCGGCCAGCGCCTCGGTGGCGGCGAAGGCGCCGAGGCCGGCGAGACCTGCCGCGACCGCACCTCCGCCGAGGAGGCCGCGTCGGGAGACCGGTGCCATGGCGGATCTCAGCCCAGCACCGCGGCGGTCAGCCGCGACAGGGGCTCGGAGAGGGCGTTGACGGCGTCCGAGAGCTGCTTGCGCTCCGGCGTCGCGACGGTGTCGTAGAAGACGAAGCCGTCGCCGTCGCGGTGGGAGTCCAGCAGCTTCTGCAGGGCCGCGAAGCGCTCGGTGAGCTGGGTGGCCAGCGCCGGGTCGTTCTGCTCGACGATCGGCTTGACGCCCTCGAAGCCCACCCGGGCGCCGTCGACGTTGGCCTGGAAGTCCCACAGGTCGGTGTGCGACCAGATCTCCTCCTCGCCGGTGACCTTGCCGGTGGCGACCTCCTCGAGCAGGCCGCGCGAGCCGTTGGCGATCTGGTCGACGGTGAAGGAGAGCTTCCCGATCCGCTCGTCGAGCGTGCGGGTGTTGGCGAGCAGGTCGTCGGCGAACGCCGCACGCTGCTTGGTGGTGAGCGCGGTGTAGCGCGCCGGCGGCCACAGGTCCTTCTCGATGCGGTGCCAACCGGTCCACTTCTGGCCGGGCTCGAGGTCGGCCTCGCGGGCGTCCATCTTCGGGTCGAGGTCGCCGAAGGACTCCGCGACCGTCTCGATGCGCTCCCAGTGCACCCGGGCCTCCGGGTAGAGCGCGCGGGCGCGGTCGTCGGCACCGGCCCGGTAGACCTTCACGAACTCCTCCGTGGCGGCGAGGAGCTGGTCGGACTGGTCCTGCACGTAGGCGCTGTAGTTCTTCACCGCGGCGTCGACGAGCGCCTGGGTGTCGGCGGAGACGGTCGGCTCCTCGTCGCTCGGCGTCACGGTGAAGGCGGCGCGGATGCCGTCTCCGCTCATGCCCGGCTTGCAGGCGGTGAAGTAGTCGCCGGCCGGGGCGTTGACCACGAGCTGGCGGCTCAGGCCGGGGCCGATGTTCTCGACCTCGGCGACGATGCGCAGGCCGTCGTCGCCGAGCAGGTAGAACTCGGTGACCTCGTCGCCGTCGTTGGTGACGTCGAAGGTGAGGGTGCCCGCCGGCGCCGTCCCGGCGGAGACGTCGCAGGACTCGGCCGAGGAGCTGACGCTCAGCGACCGGGGACTGCCGGCATCGCCGGCCGAGGAGGTGCTCTCGGTGCAGGCCGACAGCAGGAGCGCGCCGGCACCGAGGGCGACGAGGAACGGCAGACGGGTGCGGGACTCACGCATGGGTGGGGACCTTCGGGGTGGAGGGGACGGCGCGGCGACGCACGCCGAGCAGGAACAGCGTCATCGTGGGGACGGCGTAGAGCAGCCAGGCCGTGGCCTCGAGGACCGTGGTGGCCGGCGAGAAGTTGAAGACGCCCTTGAGCAGCGTGCCGTACCAGGAGCTCGGCGGGATCTGCTCGCTGACGTCGAAGGCGAGGGTGTTCAGGCCCGGCAGGAGCCCGGCCTCCTGGAGGTCGTGGACGCCGTAGGCGAGCACGCCGGCCGCGACCACGACGAGGAACGCGCCGGTCCAGGTGAAGAAGCGGGTGAGGTTGATCGAGATCGCTCCGCGGTACATGAGGTAGCCGAGCGCGACGGCCACCGCGATGCCGAGCAGCGCCGCCAGGATCGGCTCGGCGCTGGACCTCTCGCCGCCGTCGGTGGCCTGGCGGGTGGCGGTGTAGAGGAACAGCGTGGTCTCCAGGCCCTCACGACCCACCGCCAGGACGGCGACGAGCACGAGCCCCCAGCGGCCGCCCTCCGCGGCGGCGTCCACCCGGCCGCGCAGCTCGGCGCCGATGGTGCGGGCGGCGCCGGCCATCCAGAAGATCATCCAGGTGACGAACCCGACCGCGACGATGGAGAGGCCGCCGCCGATGAGCTCCTGGGACTCGAAGGTGAGCTGCCGCTCGAGGGCGGCCAGGCCGACCGTGATGGCCGTGCACACGCCGACCGCGAGGGCGATGCCGCTCCAGATGCGCGGCAGCAGGTCGCGCCGTCCGGTCTTGACCAGGTAGGCGACCAGGATGCTCACGACGAGCGCGGCCTCGAGGCCCTCGCGGAGTCCGATCAGGAAGTTGCCCAGCACCAGGTAAGCCTAACCTCAGTGAGGCGAGGCTTACCAATCTGTCCGCCTCAGGCCCTCAGATCGCGCACCCGTCGGGCCCGCAGGCCTCCCCCGAGGCGCCGCCGACCATCTCGACGACCGGGTGGGACGCCGTCCAGGCCTGCGCGAGCGCCTGCTCGAAGACCTCGGTCGGCTGGGCGCCGGAGATGCCGAAGCGCTCGTCGATGACGAAGAAGGGGACGCCGCTGACGCCGTACGCGCGGGCCTGGGCGATGTCGGCCTCGACCTCCCCGGCGTACTCCGAGCCGGCCAGCACCTCGGCGACCCGGTCGGCGTCCAGGCCGACGCCGACGGCGGCCGCGGTGAGCACGGCGTGGTCGCCGACGTCCTCGGCGCGGGTGAAGTAGGCGGCCAGCAGCGCCTCCTTGAGGCGCACCTGGAGGGCCGGGCCACCGGTGGCGAGGGCGAGGTGCAGCACACGGTGGGCGTCGATCGTGTTGGTGTGCACGTTGTCGAAGAGCCGGAACTCCAGGCCCTCGGCGGCGGCGGTGTCGATGAGCTGCTGCATCATCTGGCGCATGTCGGCCTCGGGCCGGCCGTACTTGCGCGCCAGCGTCGTCAGCGTGCGCTCGTGGCCGTGGTGCGGCGCGGCGGGGTCGAGCTCGAAGGAGCGGTAGACGATCTCCACCTCCGCACCGTGCTCGAAGCGGTCGAGGGCCGCCTCCAACCGGCGCTTGCCGAGGTAGCACCACGGGCAGACGACATCGCTCCAGATCTCCACACGCATGGAGGGGGCAGCAGCGACGGCACCGGCTTTGTTCCCGACCCGCGCTCCCCGGCGCCGAACGCACCACGGGCCCGGACGACGTCGTCCGGGCCCGTGGTGGGAGAGGGTCAGCGCGCGGCCGAACCCTCGGTGTAGTCCTTGTCCTGGTGGCTCCAGGAGAAGTGCGAGCGCAGCTCGCGGCCCACGGCCTCGATGGGGTGCTGGGCACCCTTCTCGCGCAGGGCCTTGAACTCCGGGGCGCCGGCGTCCTGGTCGGCGATGAAGCGCTCGGCGAAGGCGCCGCTCTGGATGTCGGCGAGCACCGCCTTCATGTTCTCCTTCACCTGCGGGGTGATGACCCGGGGGCCCGACACGTAGTCGCCGTACTCGGCGGTGTCGGAGACCGACCAGCGCTGCTTGGCGATGCCGCCCTCCCACATGAGGTCGACGATGAGCTTGAGCTCGTGCAGCACCTCGAAGTAGGCGATCTCGCCCTGGTAGCCGGCCTCGGTGAGGGTCTCGTAGCCGTACTGGATCAGCTGGGAGACGCCGCCGCAGAGCACGGTCTGCTCACCGAACAGGTCGGTCTCGGTCTCCTCGGTGAAGGTGGTCTTGATGACGCCGGCGCGGGTGCCGCCGATGCCCTTGGCGTAGGAGATCGCGAGGTCCCAGGCCGAGCCGGTGGCGTCCTGCTCGACGGCGATGATGTCCGGGATGCCGCGGCCGGCGACGAACTCACGGCGCACGGTGTGACCCGGCGCCTTCGGGGCCACGAGGAGGACGTCGACGCCCGCGGGCGGCTGGATGTAGCCGAAGCGGATGTTGAAGCCGTGACCGAAGACCAGGGCGTCGCCCGGGTTGAGGTTCGCCTCGATGGACTCCTTGTAGAGGTGGCGCTGCACCTGGTCGGGAGCGAGGATCACCACGACGTCGGCCTCGGCGGCGGCGGCGTCCGGGGTGAGGACCCGCAGGCCCTCCTCCTCGGCCTTGGGGCGCGAGGTCGAGCCCTCCTTGAGGCCGACGCGGACGTCGACGCCGGAGTCGCGGAGGTTCAGCGCGTGGGCGTGGCCCTGGCTGCCGTAACCGATGACCGCGACCTTCTTGCCCTGGATGATGGACAGGTCGGCGTCGTCGTCGTAGAACATCTCAGCCACGGGGGCTTCTCCTTTTACGTAGGTGTGGCGGGTGGGGTTCGCTGGACCGGGCGGGCCGGTCAGCCGGCGTTCGCGGCCGGCGGCGCGGGGACGGCGACCGGGCGCAGGGTGCGCTCGGAGATCGAGCGCGAGCCGCGGCCGATGGCGACCATCCCGGACTGGACGAGCTCGCGGATGCCGAACGGCTCGAGCACCCGCAGGAAGTCGGCGATCTTGCCGGAGTTGCCGGTGATCTGGATGGTCACGGCGTCGGGGGCGACGTCGATGACCTTGGCCCGGAAGAGCTGGACGGTGTCGAGCACCTGGCCGCGGGTCTCGGCGGTGGCCGCGACCTTGACCAGCACGAGCTCGCGGTTGACCGACGCGGACGGGTCGAGCTCGACGATCTTGATGACCTCGACGAGCTTGTTGAGCTGCTTGGTCACCTGCTCCAGCGGAGAGTCCTCGACGTTGACGACGATGGTCATCCGCGAGATCTCGGGGTGCTCGGTCGGGCCGACCGCGAGGCTCTCGATGTTGAACCCGCGGCGGCTGAACAGGCCCGCGATCCGGGCCAGGACGCCGGGCTTGTTCTCGACGAGCACCGACAGGGTGTGCTTGGTCATCACAGGTCGTCCTCGTCGAACTCGGGCGCGAGGTCGCGCGCGTACTTGATCTCGTCGTTGCTCGTGCCGGCGGCGACCATCGGCCACACCATCGCGTCGCGGTGCACGCGGAAGTCGACGACGACGGGCACGTCGTTGATCTCCATGGCCTTCTCGATCGTGGCGTCGACGTCGGCGGCGCTCTCGCAGGCCAGGCCGACGCAGCCGTAGGCGTCGGCGAGCTTGACGAAGTCGGGGATGCGCACCGGGCCGGCGTGGCGCTGGAGGTTGGTGTTGGAGTAGCGCTCGTTGTAGAAGAGCGTCTGCCACTGGCGCACCATGCCGAGCGACTCGTTGTTGATGATCGCGACCTTGATCGGGATGCCCTCGATCGCGCAGGTGGCGAGCTCCTGGTTGGTCATCTGGAAGCAGCCGTCGCCGTCGATCGACCACACGGTGGCCTCGGGGCGACCCACCTTCGCGCCCATCGCGGCCGGCACGGAGTAGCCCATGGTGCCCAGGCCGCCGGAGTTGATCCAGGTGTTGGGCTTCTCGTAGGAGATGAACTGCGCCGCCCACATCTGGTGCTGGCCCACGCCGGAGGAGAACACGGTGTCGGGGCCGGCGATCGCGCCGAGGCGCTCGATGACGTACTGCGGCGCGAGGCCCTCGGACGGCGTCTCGTAGCCCAGCGGGTACTTGCTCTTGATGCCGGAGATGAACTGCACCCAGGCCTCGTAGTCGCCGGTGTTGCCGGCGTCGGACTCCGCGGTCAGCGCGACGATGAGGTCGCTGATGACCTCGCGGCAGTCGCCCACGATCGGCACGTCGGCGTGCCGGTTCTTGCCGATCTCGGCGGGGTCGATGTCGGCGTGGATGACCTTCGCGCCGGGCGCGAAGGAGTCGAGGTTGCCGGTGACGCGGTCGTCGAAGCGGGCGCCGAGGCTGATGATGAGGTCGCTCTTCTGCAGACCCGCCACCGCGGCCACCGTGCCGTGCATGCCGGGCATGCCGAGGTGCTGGGGGTGGGAGTCGGGGAAGGCACCGCGCGCCATCAGGGTGGTGACGACCGGGATGCCGGTGAGCTCGGCCAGCACACGCAGCTCGCGCGCGGCGCCGGCACGGATGACGCCGCCGCCGACGTAGAGCACCGGCTTGCGCGACTCCAGGATCAGGCGGGCGGCCTCGCGGATCTGCTTGGCGTGCGGCTTGGTCACGGGGCGGTAGCCGGGCAGCTGCAGCTCGGTGGGCCAGCGGTAGGAGGTCATCGCGGTGAGCGCCGACTTGGCGACGTCCACGAGCACCGGGCCGGGACGACCGGTGGAGGCGACGTGGAAGGCCTCGGCGATCGTGCGCGGGATGTCGGCGGGGTCGGTGACCAGGAAGTTGTGCTTGGTGATCGGCATGGTGATGCCGCGGATGTCGGCCTCCTGGAAGGCGTCGGTGCCGATGAGGCTGGCGCCGACCTGGCCGGTGACCGCGACCATCGGCACGGAGTCCATGTAGGCGTCGGCGATCGGGGTGACCAGGTTGGTCGCGCCCGGGCCGGAGGTCGCCATGCAGACCCCGACGCGGCCCGTGGCGGCCGCGTAGCCCTGGGCGGCGTGGCCCGCACCCTGCTCGTGCCGCACGAGGATGTGGCGGATCGAGGAATCCATCAACGGGTCGTAGGCGGGGAGGATGGCCCCGCCCGGGATGCCGAAGATGGTCTCGACACCGGCGGCCTCCAAGGACGTGACGAGGCTCTGGGCGCCGGTCATCTCCGTTCCCGGCGTCGGTGCTGCTGCGCTCATGCCTGTATCTCTTTCGGATCGTGCGACGGGGAGTCCCTGGCCATCAAAAAACCCCTCGGCCCGGGCGGGCAACGAGGGGTGACGCGTACGCCGTGCTCGGGTGGTCGAGCTCAGCTCACGCGTCGCGTGCGTACGAGAATGATCTGGTGGCGCATGCGATCACCGTAGCTCGTGCCGGGTGGTCCGTCACATCAGTGTGACACCCCGTCCCAGCATCCGGGACGACGGTCCCGGATGGCGGTCAGTCCCGGCCCTGCCAGGTGGTGAGGCAGGCCTGGTTGCCCTGGGCGTCCGCGAGCACCCAGAACGCCGGCGCGTGCTCGTCGCTGACGAGACGGCCTCCGGCGGCGATCGCGGCCGCGATGCGCTCCTGCACGGTGTCGTGGGCGACCCGGACGTCGTAGTGGAACCGCTGGCGCGGGGTCTCGTGCGGGCCGGTCTCCTGGAACCACAGCGTGTGCACCCGGCCGTCGGGGTCGATGAGCTCCATCGGGTGGTCGGGCTTGTCGGGCACTCCGAGGATCGCGGCCCAGAACGGCCGGATCGTGTCGCGGTGCCACGTGTCGAGGGCGATCTCGACGACCTGGACGAGCTCGGGGCGGGCGACCGCACGGCGTCCGGCCGCGAGCGCGGAGATCCGCTCGGCCATCCGCACGTCGCGCTGGGTGACGCCGCCGGCGTCGTGGCTCATGAGCTTGACGACCAGCCGCCCCCACCGCAGCAGCAGATCGGGGTGGTGGTCGGACTCCTCGGCCAGGGCCCCGATCTCGGCGACCAGCTCGAGCCCGACCGCGTAGCTCGGCAGGTCGAAGACGGCCTCGATGCTGACGAACATGAAGCGCCAGTCGGCCAGGTCGGCCTTCTCGATGTCGTGCCCGCTCAGGCGCACGCGGTCGGCGGGATCGATGCTCATGGCGGCACTGTGGCACGACGGCGGCGTCGTCCACCACGCCCGTGGGCGGGACCTGGGGGGCGAACCCTGATGTTGATGGGCGAAGTTTCGCCCCACAACATCAGGTTTCCCCGCGCGGTTCCTGGGGGTGAGTGCAACACCGGCCGAGTGAGGGGTGTGTTGCATGTCGGGTCTGGTGT
>NZ_BAAAZH010000006.1:0-51004 GCF_039536805.1 Nocardioides fonticola
CGAGCGCGCCGCCGAGGAGGCCATCGCCCGCGCCACCGCCGCCCACGCCTCCTACGCCGAGGCCAGCACCGCCGCCCTCGCCGCGGCCGTGGCCGCGCGCGCGGCCCACGAGGCGCGCCGCGACCTCGAGGAGGCCCTGCGCCAGCAGACCGCGGCCACCGAGGCCGCCACCCGGGCCCGCGAGGAGGCCGAGGCGGCCGGCATCCGGGCCCACGAGGCCGCCGCAGCCGCCCACGAGGGGCGGATGGTCGCCGAGGCCGCGGCCACCCAGGCCGCCGACGCCCGCGCCGAGGCCGAGCGCATCGCCGAGGAGCAGGCGGTCGCCCGACGACTCGCCGACGACCAGGCCTACGAGCGCACCGAGCAGGCCGCCCGGGCCGAGGAGGCGCGGGCCGCCGCCGAGGACGCCGTCCGCCAGGTCCGGGCCGAGCAGGCCCGCCAGCTGGAGGAGCACCGCTCGGCGCTGGCCGAGGCGCAGGCCGCCGTCGAGGCCCGCGTCGCCGAGCGCGCCGCCACCGAGGTCGAGGCCGCCGAGCTGGCGCGCCGCCTCACCGAGGCGCAGCAGGCCGCCGAGACCGCCCGACGCGAGGCCGAGGAGCAGGCCCGTGCCGCGGCCGCCGCCCACGGCGAGCGCGAGCAGGCCGAGCAGGCCGCCGCCGAGGCCCACCGCCTGCTCGCCGAGGCCGCCGACGAACGGCGCCGCACCGAGGAGTCCCTCGCCGGCGCCCTGGCCGCCCACCAGGAGGCCCAGACCGAGCTCGCCGCCCGCACCGCCGCCGTCGGCGCCGTCCAGACCGAACGCGAGGACGCCGAGCGGGCTGCCGCGGACGTCGTCCGCGAGCTCATCGCGGAGGTCGCTGCCCTGCGCGCGGAGACCGAGGCCGAGGACGCCCTGGCCGCCGAGCTCGCCGAGGCGCGCGCCGAGGCCGAGACCGCACGGCGCGAGACCGAGGAGCAGGCCCGCGCCGCGGCCGCCGCCCATGCCGCACGCGAGCAGGCCGAGCAGGCCGCCGCCGAGGCCCACCGCCTGCTCGCCGAGGCCGCCGACGAACGACGCCGCACCGAGGAGTCCCTCGCCGGCGCGCTCGCCGCCCATCAGGAGGCCCAGGCGAGCGTCACCGCGGCGGCCGCATCGGCAGCCGATGCCCACGGTGCCCGGGAGGCCGCCGAGGCCTCAGCGGCCGAGAAGGCCCGCGAACTCGCCGACGCCGTCGCCGCCCGCACCGCCACCGAGCAGGCGCTCGCCGAGGCGATCGAGGCCCGCCGCCAGGCCGAGGAGGCCGCCGAGCAGCGCGCCATCGACCGGCAGGGTGTCGAGGCGAGCGTGCGGCACGCCACCGAGCTCGTCGAACTCGCCACCCAGGAGCGGCTCGAGGCCGAGCAGCGGGCCGCCGATCTCGCCCACGAACTCGCGGCCCTGCGCGAGGGTCGCTTGGGCGAGGGTCGGTCGGGCGGGGAGATCCGCTCCGCCGACCGCGGGGTCGCCCCGGTCGCGCCGGCTCCGCTCACCCGGGCTCCCCTCGTGCCGGAGCCCGCGGACGCCGTCCCCGATGGGAGTGACGAGCCGGACCGGGCGCCGACGGTGCAGCCGGAGGAGCGTCCCCTGGCGGACGCCGTCCCGGCTCAGCGCGGCCCGGCTCAGCGCGGCCCGGCTCAGCGTGGCCCGGCGTCCGCGATCCCGGCCGCCCCCTCCACGGCCCGTTTCGAGTCCGCGGAGTACGCCGGCGGCGGAGGCCTGTGGGCCTCGACCGGCCGACTGCTGCTCGTGCTGGCCGCGCTCGTGCTCGTGGCCGGTGCGATCGGCTCGGTGGTGCGCACCGGTCCGGGCGTCGTCTCGGCCCTGCTCGGCGTCGCGGCGCTGGCTCTGCTGGTGGTGCTCGGCTTCACCGTGATGCGTCCGCGCACCCAGGTGCGCATCGACGACGCGGGCGTCGTCGAGATCGTCAGCGGCGACCACCGCCACCGCTTCGACCTCTACGCGCCGACCACCCAGATCGAGATCCGCGGGCACCCCGGGGACGCCGACTGGGCCGTGCTGTTCGTGCGGCGCAGCCTCCCGCCGGTGGTGGTCGACCGGCGGATGGTCGACCCCGAGGAGTTCACGCGGGAGTTGAGGCGGTGGCGTCCGGGCCCGTGACCCGGCCCGCCAGACCCCGCCGCAGCGCCGCGGCGATCTCCTCGACGGCCGACCGCGAGGTGCGGCCGACGCCGACGATGTTGAGGAACCCGTGGATCTGGTCGGGGAACCGCTTCATCTCCACCGGCACACCGGCGTCGGCGAGCTTGCGGGCGTAGGCCTCGCCCTCGTCGCGCAGCGGGTCGAACCCGGCGGTGCACAGGTAGGCCGGTGCCAGCCCGTCGGGCAGCTCGGCCAGGATCGGGGAGAGCCGCGGGTCGTCGAGGTCGGCGTCCGCGGGGATGTAGGTGTCGCTGGCCAGGTCCATGAACTGCTTGGTCAGGAAGAACCCCGCGGCGAACAGCCGCGCCGACTCGGTGGCGTGGTGGGCGTCGACCGTCGGATAGACCAGCAGCTGGAACGCGCAGGGCAGACCCTCGCGAGCCGCCTCGATCGCCACCCAGGCCGCCAGGTTGCCGCCCGCCGAGTCGCCGCCGACGGCGAGCCGGGCCGGATCGGCGTCCAGTTCGGCCGCATGCTCGACGGCCCAGCGGTAGGCCGCCACGCAGTCGTCGTGGGCGGCCGGGAAGACGTCCTCGGGAGCGAGGCGGTACTCGATCGAGAGCACCCGGACGCCGGCCCGCTCGGCCAGCAGCCGGCACGGTGCGTCGTGGGAGTCCAGATCGCCGTAGATGAACCCGCCGCCGTGCAGGAAGACCAGCAGCCCGGACGGCGTCCCGGGGCGCAGGCCGCGCGGGGTGTAGAGCCGCGCAGGCAGTCCGGCAGCCTCGAGGTCGCGGGTGGCGCCGATCGGCAGCGAGCCGCCGGCCAGCAGCGACTGGTGCAGCAGCGCGTCGCGGCCCTGGGGCACGATCGGCAGCGTCTCGACCGGCGGCAGTCCGCTGACCTTCTGCAGCCGCAGGGTCAGCTGGGTCTCGGTGGCCAGCGTCTGACCGTCGCGGACGACCGGCCGACCGGCCAGCATCCGCTGGATCCGCTCGGGCAGGGCGAGCAGACCGGTGAAGACGGCCTTCTCGGCGCGGGCGCGCACGGCGTCCACACGGGAGGTGCTCTGGGAGTGGCTCACGGTGCGCAACCTACGCCCTGACCCCCGGCCGCGAGATCACCTCTCGTTCACTGAGCGGTGGGAGGATGGGACCTATGTCCGCCGAACTGCACGCCGAGGCCGTCCACAACCCCGACGGGCCCCCGCACGAGAGCTTCGAGGTCGAGCCGCCTTACGAGCCCGACGTCGCCGCGGTGGAGGCCCTGGAGAAGTTCGACGACCGGTTCCTCGACCGCGAGCTCTCCTGGCTGCGCTTCAACGAGCGGGTGCTCGAACTGGCCGAGGACCCCGACCTCCCGCTGCTCGAACGCGCGCGCTTCCTGGCGATCTTCGCCAGCAACCTCGACGAGTTCTTCATGGTGCGGGTGGCCGGCCTCAAGCGGCGCATCGCCGCCGGCCTGGCGGTGCGGGCGGCGTCCGGGCTGATGCCGCGCGAGGTGCTCGACCGCATCTGGGAGACCGCCGGCGCGCTCAGCGCCCGGCATGCCCGGGTCTTCGGCGAGGCGATCGTGCCCGAGCTGGCCGAGCAGAACATCGAGCTGCTGCGCTGGAACGACCTGACCCCCGACGAGCAGCGCACCTGCAAGAAGCTCTTCAAGGAGCGCATCTTCCCGGTACTCACGCCGCTGGCGGTCGACCCCGCCCACCCCTTCCCCTACATCTCGGGGCTCTCGCTCAACCTCGCCGTCGTGCTGCGCAACCCGAAGTCGGGCAAAGACCACTTCGCCCGTGTGAAGGTGCCGCCGATCTTCAGTCGCTTCGTGCCGGTCGGCAACCAGCGCTTCGTGCCGCTCGAGGACGTCATCGCCGAGCACCTCAAGAAGCTGTTCCCCGGCATGGAGATCGTGGAGGTGCACACCTTCCGCGTGACCCGCAACGAGGACCTCGAGGTCGAGGAGGACGACGCCGAGAACCTCCTGGCCGCGCTGGAGAAGGAGCTGCTGCGTCGCCGCTTCGGCCCGCCGGTGCGCCTGGAGGTCGAGGAGTCGATCTCGGACGCCGTCCTCGAACTGCTGGTCTCCGAGCTCGGCGTCAGCGATGCCGAGGTGTTCCGCCTGCCCGGCCCGCTCGATCTGCGCGGGCTGCACGGCATCGCCGACCTCGACCGGCAGGAGCTGAAGTACGACGCGTTCGTGCCGACCACCCACCACCGGCTCGCCGACGTCGAGACCGCCAAGCCGGTCGACGTCTTCAAGGCCGCGCGCCGCCACGACGTCCTGCTGCACCACCCCTACGACTCCTTCGCCACCTCGGTGCAGCGCTTCCTCGAGCAGGCCGCCGCCGACCGGCACGTGCTGGCGATCAAGCAGACGCTCTACCGCACCTCCGGCGACTCCCCCATCATCGACGCCCTCATCGACGCCGCCGAGGCCGGCAAGCAGGTGCTGGTGATCGTGGAGATCAAGGCGCGCTTCGACGAGGAGGCCAACATCCGCTGGGCGCGCAAGCTCGAGCAGGCCGGCTGCCACGTCGTCTACGGCCTGGTGGGGCTCAAGACCCACTGCAAGCTGGCGATGGTGGTGCGCGAGGAGCCCGACGGCATCCGCCGCTACACCCACATCGGCACCGGCAACTACAACCCGAAGACCTCGCGCATGTACGAGGACCTCGGGCTGATCACCACGAACGAGCGCATCGGCGAGGACGTCGCCCACCTGTTCAACAACCTCTCCGGCTGGTCGCGCAACGCCTCCTACGACCAGCTGCTCGTGGCCCCGGACTCCGTGCGCACCGGGCTCGTCGAGCGGATCAACCGCGAGATCGCCCACCACCGGGCCGGGCGCCCGGCCCGCATCCGGATCAAGGCCAACAGCGTGGTCGACGAGGCCGTCATCGACGCCCTCTACCTGGCCTCCCAGGAGGGCGTGCCGGTCGAGCTGCTCGTGCGCGGCATCTGCGCGCTGCGCCCCGGCGTCCCGGGGCTCTCGGAGCAGGTGCGGGTGCGCTCGATCCTCGGGCGGTTCCTCGAGCACAGCCGGGTCTTCGACTTCGAGAACGGCGGCGAGCCGGAGGCCTGGATCGGGTCGGCCGACATGATGCACCGCAACCTCGACCGCCGGGTCGAGGTGCTGGTGCGCATGCCCGGCGCCTCCACGGTCGGTCCGGTGCGTGAGCTGCTCGACCTCGCCTTCGCCGAGGACACCCGCGCCTGGGAGCTCGACGCCGAGGGCGTGTGGACCCGCAACGCCGGCACCGTCGACCTCCAGACGGCGCTCATCGAGCAGCAGCGACGCCGGCGCGCCCAGGTCTGACGCGGGCGGCGTCCGGGGCCTCGACACGGCTCCCGGACGCCGTCCCGACCGCCCGCGTGGGGAGGATCACGGGGCCCTCGGATCTGCGGGTGACTGGTTGCGCTGGCAACAGGTTGTGCCCCTAGCATGAGCGCGGTCCGCGTCCCCCACCCCTGGAGTCAGCCGTGCGCTTGCGCTTCCGTCCCGTCGACGGGTCGTTCTACGACCTGCTGGCGCAGCTGGCCGCCCAGCTCGTCACGGGGGCCGCGCTGCTCGCCGAGGTGCTCGCCGAGGGGGCCGACCGCGAGGCGGTCGCCGAGCGCATGCGCGACGCCGAGCATGTGGCCGACGAGTTCGCCCACGCCCTGTTCAAGCAGGCCAACAGCACCTTCGTCACCCCCTTCGACCGCGAGGACATCTACGCCCTCGGCGGCGCGCTCGACGACGTCATGGACCTCATGGACGAGGTCGTCGACATGATCCACCTCTACGAGGTCAAGCAGCTCCCCGCGATGCTCTCCGAGCAGGTCGAGGTGCTCCAGCGCTGCGCCGACCTGACCGCCACCGCGATGCCGTCGCTGCGCAACCCGGGCTCCCTGGAGGAGTACTGGATCGAGATCAACCGCCTCGAGAACACCGGCGACCGCAACCACCGCCGCATCCTGGCCGACCTCTTCTCCGGCGAGTACAAGGCGATGGAGGTGCTCAAGCTCAAGGACATCGTCGAGTCGCTCGAGGGCGCCATCGACGCCTTCGAGCACATCGCCAACATCGTGGAGCAGATCGCGGTCAAGGAGACCTGAGGCGTGGACCTCGCCATCGTCGTCGCGGTCGTCGTCGTCGCCCTCGCCTTCGACTACACCAACGGCTTCCACGACGCCGCCAACGCCATCGCCACCTCCATCTCCACCCGGGCGCTCACCCCGCGGATCGCGCTCGGCATGGCCGCGGTGATGAACTTCGTCGGCGCCTTCCTCGGTCAGGAGATCGCCAACACGGTCGGCTCGGTGATCGACCCCGGCGCCGGCAACCACGGACTCGTCATCGTGCTCTCGGGGCTCGTCGGCGCCATCACCTGGAACCTCATCACCTGGTACTTCGGGCTGCCGTCGTCGTCGTCCCATGCCCTCATCGGCGGCCTCGTGGGGGCGGCGCTGGCCGCCGGCGCGAGCGTCGAGTGGTCGACCATCCTCGACAAGGTGGTCATCCCGATGATCGCCTCGCCGCTCGTCGGCTTCGCCGCCGCCTTCGCGCTGATGACCGCGCTCATGTGGATCTTCCGCGGCGTGAACGCCCACCGGGCCAACCGCGGCTTCCGGGTCGCCCAGACCGTCTCGGCCGCGGCGATGGCGCTCGGCCACGGCCTCCAGGACGCCCAGAAGACGATGGGCGTCATCTTCCTCGCCCTGCTCACCGGCGGCTACGCCGCCGCCGACGACGGCCTGCCGCTGTGGGTGATCCTCGCCGCGGCCACCGCGATCTCGGCCGGCACGTGGGCCGGAGGCTGGCGGATCATGCGCACCCTGGGCCGCAAGATCATCGACCTCGACCCCGCCCGCGGCTTCGCCGCCGAGACCGTCGCGGCCAGCGTCCTCTACACCGCCGCCTACGCGCTCCAGGCGCCGATCTCGACCACCCACACGATCACCTCGGCCGTGATGGGCGCCGGCGCGACCAAGCGGTTCTCCGCGGTGCGCTGGGGCGTCGCCCGCTCGATCGTCACCGCCTGGGTGCTGACCTTCCCCGCGGCCGGTCTCGTCGCGGCCGGCATGTACGCCGTCCTGAGGGTCGTCTTCCGGCTGCCGTAGGGCTGGCGAGGCCGGGTTGCGAGCCCTCAGGCCTCCCCCGGCTCCCCGCCCCCGAAGTGCTCACGCGCGAAGGCGAGCGACTCCCGCAGGTCGGCGATCCGCTCCTCGCGGTCGGCGCAGCGGCGGGTGTTGATCTCGAGCACGATGTCGCCGGCGAAGCCGGTGCCGGCGAGATGGCGCAGGAAGCCGGCGGCGTCCATCGAACCCCGACCGGGCACGAGGTGCTCGTCCTTGACCGAGCCGGTGCCGTCGGTGAGGTGGACGTGCCGCAGCCGCGGCCCGAGCCGCTCGGCCATCGCGACGACGTCGTCCCCGGCGATCGCGGCGTGCGAGAGGTCGATGGTGGTGTTGGCGTAGGGCTCGGTGGAGGGGTCCCATCCGGGCAGGTACATCTCCATGCCGCGCTTGGAGGAGGCCCGCCACGGATACATGTTCTCGACCGCGAAGGCGATGCCCGTGGACTCCTCCAGAGCCGCGATGCCCTCGACGAAGCCGCGTGCGTAGTCCTTCTGCCACCGGAACGGCGGATGGACGACGACGACCGGCGCCCCCAACGCGGCCGCCATCTCAGCCGATCGCTCCAACTTGCCCCACGGCTCGGTGCCCCAGACGCGCTGGGTGAACAGCAGGCAGGGGGCGTGCACGCTGCACACCGGGACGCCGTGGTGCGCCGAGAGCTTCTCGAGGGCCGAGGTGTCCTGGCTGAGCCGGTCGAGGGCGACCATCACCTCCACGCCGTCGTAGCCGAGCTGCGCGGCGTAGCCGAAGGCGTGGGCGGCCGACTCGGGGTAGACCGAGGAGGTGGACAGGCCGATGCGCGACATCTCAGCCCAGGACGCCGATCTGGTCGATGCGCTCGAGGATCACGCCCTCGCGCAGGGCCCACGGGCAGATCTCGAGGGCGGCGAGGTCGAAGATGTCCATGCAGGCCTCGGCCACCAGCGCGCCGGGCACGATCTGGTGGGCCCGCGAGGGCGAGACGCCGGGCAGCTCGGCGAGCTCGGCGAGGTTCATCGCGGCCAGCTTGGGGATCCACGCGGCCAGGTCGCGCTGGGTGAGCGCCCGCGGGGTGAGGATGCCCTCGGTGGACGGCGCCGCGCCGCAGATGCGCGCCAGCGACCGGAACGTCTTCGAGGTGGCCGCGGCGCGATGCGGCGTGCCGGCGCGCAGCAGCTGGCCGGCGTCGCGGGCGATCTGGGCGCGGATGGTGCGTCGCAGCTCGCGCAGCTGCTCCTCGCCGGGATTGTGGTCGGCGAAGTAGGCGCGGGCGAGACGGGCCGCACCCAACGGCAGCGACCATGCGACGTCCGGCGCCTCGTCGGCACCGGCCGCGATCTCCAGCGAGCCGCCGCCGATGTCGAAGACCGCGAGGCGTCCGGCCGACCAGCCGAACCAGCGGCGCACGGACAGGAACGTCAGCCGGGCCTCGTCCTCCCCGGAGAGCACCTGGATGCGGACGCCGGTGTGGGCCTCGACCTGCGCGAGCACGTCGTCGGAGTTCACCGCGTCGCGCACCGCCGAGGTGGCGAAGGAGAGCATCTCCTCGCAGCCCTTGTCCTCGGCCACCACCAGCGCGTCGGCGGTGAAGCGCACCAGCGCGTCGATGCCGAGCTGGGTGACGGCACCGGCGTCGTCGAGGTGCTCGGCCAGGCGCAAAGGCTCTTTGTAGGACGACGCCGCCAGCGGGGCCGCACCGCCGTGGGCGTCGACCACGAGCAGATGCCCGGTGTTGGAACCGATGTCGAGGACGCCCAGGCGCATGTCCCCAACCTACTCGGCCCGGCATCGTAGGGTTCGCTGCGTGCCCGAAGTGGACCTCGTCTTCCCCCGCGCCTACGTCGAGTTCGTCAACCCCGACGACGAATCGGAGGTGCTGCGCTGCGACCTCACCTGGCTGACGTCGTCCTACACCTGCATCTTCGGATCGGGGTGTCGCGGCATCTACGCCGACGCCCCCGACGTCGGCTGCTGCACGTTGGGCGCCCACTTCGCCGACAAGGCCGACGAGAAGCGCGTGGCCGCGTGGGTCGAGCGGCTCGACGCCGAGCTGTGGCAGCTGAAGCCGGCCGGACGCGAGGTGCGCACCAAGGACTGGGTCGAGAAGGACGACGAGGGCGCCCGCAAGACGCGCGTCGCCACCCACGACGGCCAGCAGGCCTGCGTGTTCCAGAACCGGCCAGATTTCGCGGGCGGCGCCGGCTGCGCCCTGCACGCGCTGGCGTTGCGCGACGGCGTCCACCCGCTGGAGGCCAAGCCCGACGTGTGCTGGCAGCTGCCGATCCGGCGCACCTTCCGCGACGTCGAGCGCCAGGACGGCACCACCTACACCGAGGTCTCGATCGGCGAGTACGACCGGCGCGGCTGGGGGCCTGGCGGCCACGACCTCGACTGGTACTGCTCGGGCAACACCGAGGCCCACGTGGCCGCCGAGCCCGTCTACCTCACCCACGCCGCCGAGCTGATCGCGCTGATGGGGCAGGGCGCCTACGACGAGCTGGCCCGACACTGCGAGGCCCATGTGCGTTCACGATCGCTGCTGGCCCTGCACCCCGCCGACCCGCGCCCCTGACCGCTGCCGCAGCTCGCGGACCCTCGCGGAACCCTCGGGGGCCCATCCCGGGCGGGGGATCCCCGTCCTCGGCCGCGGGATTCTCGACGTCAAGAGAAGTCGACCCCGATGCACGGGTTCTCTCAGAGTGTGTTCAGAATCTAGGCATGCGCCTGGACCACCTCTCCTACGCCGCAGGCCCCGACGGCCTCGCGAGCACCGCCGCCCGGATCGGCGGACTGCTCGGCTGCGAGTTCCACGACGGCGGTGTGCACCCCCGCTTCGGCACCCGCAACGTCATCCTGCCGCTGGCCGGCGACACCTACCTGGAGATCGTCGAGGTGCTCGACCACCCCGCCTCCGACAAGGCGCCCTTCGGGCAGGCCGTGCGCGCGCGCTCGGTGCTCGGCGGCGGCTGGCTCGGCTGGGCGGTCGCCGTCCAGGACATCTCCGCCCCCGAGTCGCGGCTGGGCCGCCCGGCCGCCCAGGGCAGCCGGCACCGCCCCGACGGCACCGAGCTGCGCTGGAAGCAGATCGGCATCAACGGCCTCATCGCCGACCCGCAGCTGCCCTTCTTCATCCAGTGGGAGGTGCCGGCCGACCTGCACCCCAGCGCCGGCGCCACCGGCGACTACTCCCTGGCCTGCCTGGAGATCGCCGGCGACCCGCAGCGCGTGAGCGAGTGGCTGGGCGAGTCCGTCGAGGCGCCGCTGGAGGACGTCAAGGTCGAGTGGGTCGCCCCGCACGGCACGCCCGGCATCATCGCCGTCCAGATCCAGACCCCGAACGGTCTCGTCCGGCTCTGAGCCGCCCGGCCCCGCCGTGATCAAGGGCGCGGTCGAGAGCCCCAACATCTGGGAGCATCCGGCCACCTACGAGCTGGAGAACCGAGCCGCCGACCCCGACGGCCGCATCGAGGCCGCCATGCGCGAGCTCGGCGACTGGTCGGGCCGCACCCTGCTCGACCTCGGCTGCGGCACCGGCTTCCACCTCCCCCGCTGGACGGCGCAGCCCGGTGCGGCAGCCCGGGTGATCGGTGTCGAGCCCCATCCCGATCTGCTCGCGCTCGCCCGGCGTCGTACCCGACGCCTCGCGGTCGACCTGCTCCAGGGCACCGCGCAGGCGATCCCGCTGCCCGACGCCAGCGTCGACGTCGTCCACGTGCGCTGGGCCTACTTCTTCGGTCCCGGGTGCGAGCCCGGGCTGCGCGAGCTCGATCGCGTGCTGCGGCGCGGCGGAGTCGCGTTCATCGTCGACAACGACGCGAGCCGCTCCACCTTCGGGCACTGGTTCCGGCGGGGCTTCCCGCACCTGCCGGCGCCGTCGGAGATCGAGCGGTTCTGGTCGACGCGCGGCTGGACCCGGCGTCCGCTCGACATCGGCTGGCGCTTCAGCGAACGCGCGGACTTCGAGGCCGTCGTCCGCATCGAGTTCCCGCCCGCCGAGGCCGAGCGGATCATCGCCGACCACACCGGGCTCGAGGTCGACTACGCCGTCAACCTGTGGTGGAAGCGGTTCTGAGCCGCTCGGGTATCCGGGGTATCGAGAAGCGTCAGGACGAGCCGCGCAGCGCGAGCGTCGGGGTGAGCATCACCTGACGCGGCGGCGACGGCGGGTGGCCGAGCAGGCCCCGCAACGCGGTGACGACCTCGACCGCCACCTGCTCGAGCGGCTGCCGCACCGAGGTCAGGCCGGGGTGCACGACCTGTGCCACCTGGGAGTCGTCGAAGCCGACCACGGCGATGTCGCGCCCGGGCGCGAGACCGCGCTCGGCCAGGGTCTGGAGCACCCCCATCGCGAGCGTGTCGGAGGCGCAGACGAACGCCGAGGGCTGGGCCTCGTCGAGCAGGACGGCGCTCGCGCTGCGGCCGCTGTGCACGGTGTCCTCGACGCGCGAGGCCAGGCCCGTGGTCGACAGACCCCGCGACTTCATCGCGCGATACCAGCCCGAACGGCGGTCCTCGCCGATCCAGGAGTCCTTGCGCCAGCCGATCCACGCGATGCGGTGGTGGCCCTTGTCGAGCAGATGGGTGGTCGCCAGGTCGCAGCCGGCGGCGCCGTCGACGTCGACCCAGGCGTGGGCGGCGTCCGGTTTGTCCCACGGGCGACCGAAGGCGACGAACGGCGCCCGCCGCTTCTCCAGCCACGTGGCCTGTGGGTTGCCCAGGTAGGTGTCGGTGACGACGAAGGCGTCGACGGCGGTGGCGCGCAGCAGGTCGTCGTACCCCGAGAGCGGGTCGAGCGGATCGCCGGGGAAGAGCAGCACGTGGTAGCCGGCCTCGGAGGAGGTCTCGACCAACGAATGCACGAACCGGTCCATCGTCGCGTTGGCGGTGCCCTCGGGGACCGGGTTGATGCGCAGGCCGATGAGGTGGGACGCGCGGGTGCGCAGGTTGCGGGCGGCGCGGTTCGGCAGGTAGCCGAGCTCGCTGATCGCCCGCTGCACCCGCTCGAGGGTGTCGGGGCGCAGGAGCTCGGGGTTGTTGACCGCGTTGGAGACCGTCTGCCGCGAGACGCCGGCGCGCTCGGCGACATCGGCGAGGGTGGGCGGCGCGGCGGGGACGCGCCCGGGGATCCGCGGCGTCTGCGTCACCCCCACCTCCAGCCGATCAGCGGGGCCCGACGGCCACCCGCGTTGGAACGATCCATCCGAGCATACCGATGCGGGGCGGGGGTTGGGGGGGCGGAGTCGCGGCCCACGTGGTCGGGGCGGGCCGCGCCGGTCGGGGCGACCAGGGTCTGACCGGGGCCGACGTGTCAGGGGAAACTCACGCTGGTCAGGGAATGCTTGCTGTGCCAAGAAGGAGTTTCCCCGGCTGACCGGGGAAACTCCCGCACCTCCCACCGGCCCGACCATCCTGTCGGCGCCGTGCCCTAGCCTCGGGCGCGTGGCGAAGGCGCGGTCGAAGTGGGTGTGCAGCTCCTGCGGTGCGGAGTACGGCACGTGGTACGGCCGCTGCTCCAAGTGCGGGGAGTTCTCGACCCTCACCGAGGTCGCCGTCCCGGTGGCCGGCAACGGCACCGCCGCCGGTCTGCGCTCCTCGGGCGGCGGCACCACGCCGACGCGTCCGGCGCGGCGGGTCTCGGAGATCAGCGAGGAGGAGGTCGGCGTCCGGTTGAGCACCGGGCTCTCGGAGTTCGACCGGGTGCTCGGCGGCGGTCTGGTCCGCGGCCAGGTGCTCCTCCTCTCGGGCGAACCCGGCGCCGGCAAGTCCACCCTCCTGCTGACCACGGCGCACGCGGTCGCGGCCGCCACGGGGCGTCCGGTGCTCTACGTCTCCGGCGAGGAGTCGGTGCACCAGATCGCCACCCGGGCCCGGCGCATCGGCGCCACCAGCGAGCACCTCTACCTCGCCGACGGCCACGACCTCGGCCACGCGATCGGGCACCTCGACGCCCTCGGCCCCCAGGTCGCCCTCGTCATCGTCGACTCCGTGCAGACGATCGCCAGCGCCGAGGTCGACGGCCGCGCGGGCGGCGTCGCACAGGTCATGGAGGTCGCCTCCACCCTCACCCGCCTGGCGAAGGCGCGCGGCATCCCGTTCTGCCTGGTCGGGCAGGTCACCAAGGAGTCCACCGTCGCCGGCCCCCGCGCGCTCGAGCACGTCGTCGACACCACGCTCGCGCTCGAGGGCGACCGGCAGACCACGCTGCGACTGCTGCGTGCGGTCAAGAACCGCTTCGGTCCCGCCGACGAGGTCGCGTGCTTCGAACAGGCCGACACCGGCCTGATCCAGGTCACCGATCCCAGCAGCCTGTTCCGCGGCGTCCGCGAGGAGCCGGTGGCCGGCACCTGCGTCACCGTCACCGTGGAGGGACGCCGTGCGCTGCTCTCGGAGATGCAGGCGCTGGTCTCGCCGTCCAACGCGCCCAACCCGCGCCGCGGCGTCACCGGCCTGGACTCCAGCCGGGTCGCGATGCTGATCGCCGTCACCGAACGGCTCGCGGGTGTCCGTCTCCACGACCGCGACGTCTACGCCGCCACCGTCGGCGGCATGCGCTCGAACGACCCCGGCAGCGACCTCGCGATCTGCCTGGCGATCGCCTCGGCCGCCTGGGGCACTCCCCTGCCGGCCGAGGTCGCGGCCATCGGGGAGGTCTCGCTGTCCGGCGACATCCGCCGGGTCGCGATGATCGGGCAGCGCGTCGCCGAGGCCGTCCGGCTCGGACACCGCCGCGTGCTGGTGCCCGTGGGCACCAAGGAGACCGTGCCGCTGGGGCGCAACGCCGCCCACGTCGTCGAGGTCGCCACGCTGGTGCAGGCCGTCAACGCCCTGCGCGGACGCCGCTCCGGTGCGGCCCGCGACTCCACCCCCGGCTCCGTCTCCGGCTCCGTCCGGGAGGACGCCGACGGCGCGCCCGGCCGATAACCCGGGCGGCACCGCACGGCGTCCCTCTAGAGTGAGCGCGTACGCCGGGCGACCGACCGGCACAGCGACCGCCTCGGGCGGTGGAGGGGGTGCCCGGTGGCCGCGACCGATCGCTCGGACGAGACCCTGCGCCTGCGCGCGACACTGGCCTCGATCGCTCCCGGCACCCCGCTGCGCGACGGCCTGGAGCGAATCCTGCGCGGCCGCACCGGCGCCCTGATCGTGCTCGGCCACGACCGCACGGTCGAGTCGATCTCCACCGGCGGCTTCCACCTCGACGTCCCGTTCACCGCCACCGGCCTGCGCGAGCTGGCCAAGATGGACGGCGCGATCATCGTCGACAAGGACCTCACCCGCATCATCCGGGCCGCGGTGCACCTCATGCCCGACCACACGATCCCGTCGGAGGAGACCGGCACGCGGCACCGCACCGCCGACCGCGTGGCCCGCCAGACCGGCTTCCCGGTCATCTCGGTGTCGCAGTCGATGCAGATCATCGCGGCCTACGTCGGCGAGATCCGGCACGTGCTGGAGGACTCCGGCCAGATCCTCTCCCGCGCCAACCAGGCGCTGGCCACCCTCGAGCGCTACAAGCAGCGCCTCGACGAGGTCTCCAGCACCCTCTCCGCGCTCGAGATCGAGGACCTCGTGACCGTCCGCGACGTCGCGGTGGTCGCCCAGCGCCTCGAGATGGTCACCCGCATCGCCCGCGAGATCGAGGACTACGTGCTCGAGCTCGGCACCGACGGCCGCCTGCTCTCCCTCCAGTTGGAGGAGCTCGTCTCCGGCGTCGACTCCGAGCGCGAGCTGGTCATCCGCGACTACCTGCCCTCGGGCCGGCGCACCAAGAGCCCCGACCAGCTGCTCGCCAAGCTCGGCGAGCTCAGCCCCGCCGAGCTGGTCGACCCCGGCGCCATGGCGCGGGTGCTCGGTCTCGGCGACGGCGAGCACCTCGACGGTGCCGTCGCGCCGCGCGGCTACCGGCTGCTCGCTAAGGTGCCGCGGCTGCCCTCGACGGTCGTCGACCGCCTCGTCGAGCATTTCGGCACCCTCCAGAAGCTGCTGGCCGCCGGCATCGACGACCTCCAGGCCGTCGACGGGGTCGGCGAGCTGCGCGCGCGCAGCGTGCGCGAGGGGCTCTCCCGGCTGGCGGAGTCCAGCATCCTCGAACGCTACGTCTGAGACCGTTCCGTCAGGGCCGGGCTCTGTGCGGGCTCGGCGCCGGCTCAGCGCGACCGGTTCTTCTTCTTGCCCTCTCCCCCGCCCTTCGTCGGCGAGGGGGACGGCGTGGGCTCGGCGGTGCGGGTGATGACCGCCGCGGCCGGGCGCACCAGCTCGAACTGGACGTCGGTGGGCTCGCCGCCGAGCGCTGCGACGTCGAGGTGGTAGAAGCCCGGCATCGCGTAGTCGGTGACCCGACTGCAGCGGGCGTCGGAGCGGCGTCCGCCCCATACGACCTCGATCTGGGAGGTCACGGCCTGGCGCACGACCACGGACTGCGGGGTGATGGCGCGCGGGCAGTCGAGGGTCGACCAGATGTCGTCGTCGCCCGAGGTGACCTTGAGGGTCAGGTGCTTGGAGGAGACTGCCCACGTACAGGCCGGGGTCTCGAGGGTGCGCAGGTCGAGGGTGAAGGTGATGTCGCGGCCGGCCTCGGCCTTCTCGATGGTCGGCGTGACGCTGATGTCCTCGTCGCGGCAGTTGCCGACCGGCTCGGCGAGCTCGGGGGTGGGCGAGGCGGTCTTGCCCTTCTTCCCGTTCTTGCCACGACCGGTGCCGTCGGCCGCGCCGTCGGGCGTCGCGGCGTCGGCGGAGGTCGGGCTCGGCGTGGTGCCGGCCAAGGCCGCCGCGTCGCCGTCGCCGGCCGCGGGGGCGCCGTCGGAGGCGTCGGAGCCGAGGCCCAGCAGACGGCCGATGCCGAAGACGAGGGTGAAGGCGACCAGGAGCACGATCGCGCGGCGTCGCCAGTACACCGAGGCCGGCAGGGGCCCGCGGGTCAGCCGGTTCGCGCTCATGGGCGTCACGCTAACCAGCCGACGCCGGGCCGCCCGGGTGCCACACCGGGGCACCCCGCACAATGGCCCCGATGCCCTCCCTCGACGATCAGCCGGCCGCCTCCGACCTGCACCACGCCGTCCTCGCCTGGTACGACATGCATGCCCGCGACCTGCCGTGGCGGCGTCCCGAAGCCTCGGCGTGGTCGGTGATGGTCTCGGAGTTCATGCTCCAGCAGACGCCGGTGGCGCGGGTGCTGCCCGTGCACGAGGCGTGGCTGGAGCGGTGGCCCACCCCGGCCGACCTCGCCGCCGAACCGACCGGTGAGGCCGTGCGCGCCTGGGGACGACTCGGCTACCCCCGCCGGGCGCTGCGGCTGCATGCCGCCGCGGTGGCGATCACCGAGCAGCACGACGGCGTCGTCCCCGACTCCTACGACGACCTGATCGCCCTGCCGGGCGTCGGCGACTACACCGCAGCCGCGATCGCCTCCTTCGCCTACGGACGCCGCCACGTCGTCCTCGACACCAACGTGCGGCGGGTCTTCGCCCGCGCGGTCGCCGGGGTCGAGTTCCCCGCGACCGCCGTCACCCGGGCCGAGCGCGACCTGGCCACCGGGCTGCTGCCCGACGAGGAGGCCACCGCGGCGACCTGGGCGGTCGCGGTGATGGAGCTCGGGGCGCTGGTCTGCACGGCGTCCTCGCCGCGCTGCGGGGCGTGCCCGATCGCCGACGTCTGCCGGTGGCGCCTCGCCGGGCATCCGGCCTACGACGGACCGCCGCGCAAGGCCCAGGCCTGGGCCGGCACCGACCGGCAGTGCCGCGGGCGGCTGATGGCCGTGCTGCGCGAGAGCGAGGGCCCGGTGCACGCCTCGGCCCTCGCCGCGGCCTGGGACGACGCCGTCCAGCGGGAACGGTGCCTGGTCGGGCTGATCGACGATGCGCTGGTGGTGCGGGTCGGGCCGGAGTCGTACGCGCTGCCGTAGGCGCCCCATCCGAAAGATTCGGCGGGTACCCGCTGAAACTTTCGGCCCGCGTCCGAAGGTTCGCACGGGAACCGAAAGATCTGGCGGGTACCCGCTGAAACTTTCGCGACCCTGAGCCGTGCACGCCCCCGAGACGCACCTCGGCCCCGGGACGACGTCCCGGGGCCGAGGCGGTGGTTCAGCGGCGCATCAGCGCCGGATCAGCTCAGGATCACTCCTCGCCGGTCTCGACCGTCTCCAGCGGAGGCAGATCAGGGAGCTCGGCGACCTTCTGGCCCTTGAAGGTGAAGGCGGCCTGCGGACCGGTGCCCTCGACGTCGACGAGCACGATCTGGCCGGGGCCGACCTCGCCGTAGAGCATCTTCTCGGCGAGGACGTCCTCGATCTCGCGCTGCACCGTGCGACGCAGGGGCCGCGCACCGAGGACCGGGTCGAAGCCCCGCTCGGCGAGCAGGTTCTTCGCGGCCTGGGTGAGCTCGATCTGCATGTCGCGGTCCTTCAGGCGGACCTCGACCGAGGCGATCATGTTGTCGACCATCGCGATGATCTGCTCCTGCGACAGCGGCGGGAACACGATGATCTCGTCGACACGGTTGAGGAACTCGGGGCGGAAGTGCTGCTTGAGCTCCTCCGAGACCTTGCCCTTCATCCGCTCGTAGGAGCCGGCGGCGTCACCGGACTGGTTGAAGCCGAGGTGGACGCCCTTGGCGATGTCGCGGGTACCGAGGTTCGTGGTCATGATGATGACGCAGTTCTTGAAGTCCACGACCCGGCCCTGGGAATCGGTCAGGCGACCTTCCTCCAGGATCTGCAGCAGGCTGTTGAAGATGTCGGGGTGAGCCTTCTCGACCTCGTCGAACAGGACGACGGAGAACGGCTTGCGGCGCACCTTCTCGGTGAGCTGACCGCCCTCTTCGTAACCGACGTATCCCGGCGGAGAACCGAACAGACGCGAGACGGTGTGCTTCTCACCGAATTCGCTCATGTCGAGCTGGATGAGGGCGTCCTCGTCACCGAAGAGGAATTCCGCGAGCGTCTTCGACAGCCACGTCTTACCCACACCGGACGGGCCGGCGAAGATGAACGAGCCGCCAGGACGCTTGGGGTCCTTCAGGCCGGCACGGGTACGGCGGATCGCCCGGGAGAGGGCCTTGACGGCCTCGTCCTGGCCGATGACGCGCTTGTGGAGCTCGTCCTCCATCTTGAGCAGACGGGTGGACTCCTCCTCCGAGAGCTTGACGATCGGGATGCCGGTGGCCACCGCCAGCACCTCGGCGATCAGCTCCTCGTCGACCTCGGCGACCTCGTCCATGTCGCCGGCGCGCCACTGCTTCTCACGCTCGGCCTTCTTGAGGATGAGCTGCTTCTCCTCATCGCGCAGACGCGCTGCGGCCTCGAAGTCCTGGCCGTCGATCGCGGCCTCCTTGCGCTGGCGCACCTCGGCGATCTGGTCGTCGTACTCGCGCAGGTCGGCGGGCGCGGTCATGCGGCGGATGCGCAGACGCGAGCCGGCCTCGTCGATGAGGTCGATGGCCTTGTCGGGCAGGAAGCGGTCGGAGATGTAGCGGTCGGCCAGGGTGGCCGCGGAGACCAGCGCCTCGTCGGTGATGGTGACGCGGTGGTGGGCCTCGTAGCGGTCGCGGATGCCCTTGAGCATCTCGATCGTGTCGGCGATCGAGGGCTCGGGCACCTGGATCGGCTGAAAGCGGCGCTCGAGCGCGGCGTCCTTCTCGAGGTACTTGCGGTACTCGTCGAGGGTCGTGGCGCCGATGGTCTGCAGCTCGCCGCGGGCCAGCATCGGCTTGAGGATGCTGGCGGCGTCGATGGCGCCCTCGGCCGCACCGGCACCGACGAGGGTGTGGATCTCGTCGATGAAGAGCACGATGTCGCCGCGGGTGCGGATCTCCTTGAGGACCTTCTTCAACCGCTCCTCGAAGTCACCGCGGTAGCGGGAACCGGCCACCAGGGCGCCGAGGTCGAGGGTGTAGATCTGCTTGTCCTTCAGCGTCTCGGGCACGTTGCCCTTGACGATGTCCTGGGCCAGGCCCTCGACGATGGAGGTCTTGCCGACGCCGGGCTCGCCGATGAGCACCGGGTTGTTCTTGGTGCGACGGCTGAGCACCTGCATGACGCGCTCGATCTGCGGCGCACGGCCGATGATCGGGTCGAGCTTGCCCTCGCGGGCGTCCTGGGTGAGGTTGCGGCCGAACTGGTCGAGCACCAGCGAGGACGACGGCGCGTCGGTGCCGGCGCCGGTGGCGGCCGCGGCCGACTGGGCCGACTCCTTGCCCTGGAAGCCCGAGAGCAGCTGGATGACCTGCTGGCGCACCCGGTTGAGGTCGGCGCCGAGCTTCTGCAGCACCTGGGCGGCGACGCCCTCGCCCTCGCGGATGAGGCCGAGGAGGATGTGCTCGGTGCCGATGTAGGAGTGGCCGAGCTGCAGCGCCTCGCGCAGGGACAGCTCGAGCACCTTCTTGGCGCGCGGCGTGAACGGGATGTGGCCGCTGGGCGCCTGCTGGCCCTGGCCGATGATCTCCTCGACCTGGGCGCGCACGGCCTCGAGCGAGATGTCGAGGGACTCCAGCGCCTTCGCGGCGACGCCTTCTCCCTCGTGGATGAGACCGAGCAGGATGTGCTCGGTGCCGATGTAGTTGTGCGAGAGCATGCGGGCCTCTTCCTGGGCCAGCACGACTACCCGCCGGGCTCGGTCGGTGAACCGCTCGAACATGCGCCACGCTCCTGATTCCTGTGGGGCGACTCGTCTGCCCCCGTGGACCCTGTCTGGCCCCCGGGGTACGAGTCTTCCAACCCCGCTGACACCCTACGCGTTCCCCGGAGCGACCGGTGATCCATCCGCTGAGAGCGAACACGGACCCAGCCGATCGCCTCCGGACCGTCCGCCGACAGCCCCGGCGGACCGGTGGATGAGCGGGAAACGACCATGAAACGACACGGTCGCCCGCCCCGCGGGGGGACGGGCGACCGTGGTGGTACCGGGCCGGCTGATCAGCTGCGGCCGATCAGCGAACGGCCGATCAGTGGGCGGCGTCGTACGCGGCCCGCACGTCGGCGGAGATGCGACCGCGGTCGGGCACCTCGTAGCCGTTCTCGGTCGCCCAGGCGCGGATGTCGGAGGCCGAGGGGCCACCGGCGGACGACGCGGCCGCGGCCTTGCGACCACCCCGACGCCCCGCGCTGCCGCTCACCTTGCGGGCGTGGCCGATGTAGCCCGCGAGGGCCTCGCGCAGTTCGTCGGCGTGCGCGTCGTTCAGGTCGATCTCGTAGGTCGTGCCGTCGAGGCCGAAGGTGACGGTCTGCGACGCCTCCGAGCCGTCGAGATCGTCTTCGAGCACGATCTGGATCTTCTGAGCCATGATTTCCTTTCCGAGGCCGGCGCATGGACCGGACACGAATATCGTTTCGACCTCATGCTGACATGCTTGAGGTGAATTCCCCAGAATGCCGTATCGGAAACCAGGATTCTTTACCTGAGAGTTTCTTCATGAATTGCGGCGGAAAACCATCTCCAGACCCTGGAGGGTCAGCCACGGGAGGTGGTCGGTGAAACAGCCGCACACGTCGAGGACGACGGGGGCCAGATATCCGGTCGCGATCACGGCGACATCGTCGGGCGCTACCCCGAGTTCGGTCACGATCCGCGCGACCATGCCCTCGACCTGGCTCGCCACGCCGAAGATCAGGCCCGACTGGAGCGCCTCGACGGTGTTCTTGGCGATCACCGAGCGCGGGGTGGCGATCTCGACGCTGCGCAATTGGGCGCCCCGGCGCCCCAAGGCATCGAGGGAGACCTCGATACCGGGCGCGATCGCGCCGCCGACGTACTGACCGGCAGCGCTGACGACGTCGAAGGTGGTGGCGGTGCCGCCGAAGTCGACGACGATCGCCGGCCCCCCGCGCAGGGTCGCGGCGGCCAACGCGTTGACGATGCGGTCGGAGCCGACCTCGCGCGGGTTGTCCATCAGCACCGGGACGCCGGTGCGCACGCCCGGCTCGACGACGACGGCCGGCAGGTCGCCGAAGTGCCGCGCGAGCATCTCGCGCCACTCCCCCAGCACCGAGGGCACCGTGGCGCACACCGCGATGCCCTCGACCTCGGCGGCCAGCGAGCGGCCGAGCAGGCCGCGCAGCAGCACCGACCACTCGTCGGCGGTGCGGCGGGCGTCGGTGGCGATGCGCCACTCGGCGCTCACCTCCGCGTCGGCGATGAGGCCGAGCACGGTGTGGGAGTTGCCGATGTCGGCCGCCAGCAGCGCCATCAGTGCTCCCGGAAGTCCAATCCGAGGTCGAAGACCCGCACCGAGTGGGTCAGCGCGCCGACGGAGATGAAGTCGACCCCGGTGGCGGCGACCTCGCGGGCACGGTCGAGGGTCAGGCCGCCGGAGGCCTCGAGGGAGGCGCGGCCCGCGGTGCGACGCACCGCCTCGGCCATCGTGGCCGTCGACATGTTGTCGAGCAGCACCTCGGTGCAGCCGGCGGCGAGGACGGCGTCGAGCTGGTCGAGATCGGTGACCTCGACCTCGACCCGGATGGTCGGGTCGAGGTCGACCACAGCGCGGTAGGCCTCGACGACGCCGCCGGCGGCGACCACGTGGTTGTCCTTGACCATCGCGCGGTCGACGAGGGAGAAGCGGTGGTTGACCCCGCCGCCGCACCGCACGGCGTACTTCTGCAGCGCGCGCCAGCCGGGCAGGGTCTTGCGGGTGTCGAGCACGCGGGCGCGGGTGCCCTCCAGCGCCTCGACCCAGGCCGCGGTGGCGGTGGCGACCCCCGAGAGGTGGGAGGCGAAGTTGAGCGCGGTGCGCTCGGCGGTCAGGACGCCGGCCACCGGGCCCTCGACGGTGAGGACGACGTCGCCCGGCTTCACCTCCGTGCCGTCGGGCACGCGGTGGGTGATCGTGACGGCGTCGCCGAGGGCGTAGCGGAACGCGAGCTCGGCGATCGCGAGACCCGCGACCACACCGTTCTCGCGGGAGGCGACGTCGGCCTCCGCGCGGCCCATCTCGGGCATCGCGGCGCTGGTGACGTCGTCCTGCCCGCCGGGGAGGTCCTCCTCGAAGGCGAGGACGACGTGGGCGTGGACCGCCGCCGGGTCGAGCCCCGCCTCGCGCAGCTCGTCGAGCAGGGCCTCGGGCAGCTCGGCCAGGGGCGTGCGGCGGATCATCGGGCGCCGTCCGTCGCGGGTGCCGGGGTGAAGGAGACCTGCGGCTGGCCATCGCGCAGCACGATGTCGACGTGCCCGGCGAACCGCTCGTCGTCGCGCTCGGGGAAGTCCTCGCGCCAGTGCGAGCCGCGGGTCTCCTGCCGCAGGGTCGCCGCCGCGGTGAGCGCGGTGCTGACGGTGAGGAGGTTCGCGGCCTCCCAGGCGCCGAGGTCGATCTCGTCGGCGGCGATGCCGGCGAGCTTGTCGAGCACGACCGCGGCCTCGTCGAGCCCGGCCTGGTGGCGCAGCACGCCGACCTTGGCGCTCATCGTGGCCTGGAGCTCGTCGCGGATGCCGGGGTCGACCAGTCCGGGGATGCGGGCGTCGGCCGCCGGCACCGACCAGGACCGCAGTTCGCCGGGCAGCACCTCGGCGATGCGGCGGGAGAAGACCAGACCCTCGAGCAGCGAGTTCGACGCCAGCCGGTTGGCGCCGTGCACGCCCGAGCAGGCGACCTCGCCGGTGGCGTAGAGGCCGGGGACGTCGCTGCGGCCCCACAGGTCGGTGCGCACGCCGCCGGAGGCGTAGTGGCAGGCCGGGGCGACCGGGATGAGGTCGGTGACGGGGTCGACGCCGTGCTCGCGCGCGGTCGCGAGGATCGTGGGGAACCGGCGCTGCCAGAACTCGGCGCCGAGGTGGCGCGCGTCGAGCCACATGTGGTCGTGGCCGGTCTCGATCATGCGGCGCATGATCGCCTTGGCCACGACGTCGCGCGGGGCGAGATCGGCCAGCTCGTGCACGCCCTGCATGAAGCGGTTGCCCTCGAAGTCGACGAGGAAGGCGCCCTCGCCACGCACCGCCTCGGAGATCAGCGGCTGCTGTCCGTGGGAGTCGGGGCCGAGGTACATGACGGTGGGGTGGAACTGCACGAACTCCAGGTCGCGCAGCGTGGCCCCGGCCCGCAGCGCGAGCGCCATGCCGTCGCCGGTGGAGACCGAGGGGTTCGTGGTCTGGCTGAACACCTGACCCAGGCCGCCGCTGGCCAGCACGACGGCCCGGCAGCGCACGGCGCCGACGCCGTCGCGTTGCCCTTCGCCCATCACGTGCAAGGTCAGGCCGGCGACGCCGCCGTCGTCGTCGAGCAGGAGGTCGACGGCCAGCGCGCGCTTGATGATCTCGATCTCGGGGGCACGGCCGACGGCCGCGATGAGGGCCCGCTGGATCTCCGCGCCGGTGGCGTCGCCGCCGGCGTGGGCGATGCGGTCGCGGTGATGTCCGCCCTCGCGGGTCAGCGACAGGACGCCGTCGGGGTCGTGGTCGAACATCGCGCCGAGCGCGATGAGCTCGCGGACGGCGTCCGGCCCCTCGGTGACCAGCGCACGCACGGCGTCGGCGTCGCAGGCGCCCGCCCCGGCGACGAGGGTGTCGAGTTCGTGCTCGGCCGGGGTGTCACCCGGCCCGAGGGCCGCGGCGATGCCGCCCTGCGCCCACTGGGTGGAGCCGGCCGCGAGGCGGTCCTTGGTGACGACGAGGACCTTGCCGACGTGGTCCTTCAACCGCAACGCGGCGGTGAGCCCGGCGATCCCGGAGCCGACGACGACGACGTCGGCCTCGATGGTCCAGCCGGGAGCGGGTGCGGTGAGACGACCGGGCAGGGCCGTGACGCGGGTCATCCCACGAGGCTATCGGGCGGCCAGAAGATCGCCCCGGACGAGACCGGAGCCCGGGACCGCCTCGGCCGGGTCGGCACCGAGGTGGGCGACGCGGTTGTCGGCGTCGACGAAGACCACGTGCGGCTTCAACTCGCGGGCCTCCTCGGTGGTCATCTGCGCGTAGGCGATGAGGATGACGAGGTCGCCGGGGTGCACGAGGTGGGCCGCGGCGCCGTTGATGCCGATGACGCCGGAGCCGCGCTCGCCGGCGATCGTGTAGGTCTCCAAGCGGGCGCCGTTGGTGATGTCGACGATGTGCACCAGCTCGCCGGGCAGGAGGTCGGCGGCGTCCAGGAGGTCCTCATCGACGGTGACCGAACCGACGTAGTGCAGGTCGGCCTGGGTGACCGTGGCCCGGTGGATCTTGCTCTTCATCATCGTGCGCAGCATCAGCGGGCTCCCGTGAGGTCGGTGGCGTCGGTGGCGTCGGGGACGGCGTCCGGAGCGGCGCCCAGGACGAGGGGCAGGTTGTCGATGAGCCGGGTGGTGCCGACCTTGGCGGCGATGAGCAGCCGCGCCTCGGTGCCCGGCGGCACGTCGGCGGGCAGCGCAGCGAGGTCGACGTCGGTCAGCTCGAGGTAGTCGAGGTCGACGCCCTCGGCGGCGCGCAGTTCGGCGCGGGCGGCGTGCAGCGCGGCGACCGGCCCCTCGACCGCGGCCGCGCGGGCCGCGAAGAGCGTGCGCGACAGCGCGCGGGCCTGCTCGCGCTGGACGGCGTCGAGGTAGCGGTTGCGGCTGGACAGCGAGAGTCCGTCGGCCTCGCGGACGGTCTCGGCGCCGACGATCTCGATGGGCAGGCACAGGTCGGCGACCATGCGCCGGATGAGCACGAGCTGCTGGTAGTCCTTCTGCCCGAACACGGCGACGTCGGGGCGAACGAGCCCGAAGAGCTTGGCCACGACGGTGAGCACACCGCGGAAGTGGCCCGGGCGGGTGCGGCCCTCGAGCACGGTCGCCAGCGAACCGGGCTCGACGGTGACGTCGGCGCCGGCCTCCCACGGGACCCCGCGCGGGTAGACCTCCTCGACGGCGGGCGCGAAGACGACGTCGACCCCCTCGGCACCGCAGACCTCGAGATCGGCGGGCAGGGTGCGCGGGTAGCGGTCGAGGTCTTCATGCGGGCCGAACTGGAGCGGGTTGACGAACACCGAGACCACGACGCGGCCCTCGGGCCCGACGCGGCGTCGGGCCTCGGCCATGAGGGCGGCGTGGCCCTCGTGCAGGGCGCCCATGGTCGGCACGAACCCGACCCGGGCGCCGGCGGCGCGGGCGGCGGCGAGCTCGTCCGCCAGCTCGGCGCGCGTGCCGACGAGCACCGGGGCGCTCCCCGGGACGGTCACGACGCTCAGCCGATCCGGAAGCGGTGGGCGGTGCGCACGTCGGCCCCGGCCACGCGACCGGTCTCGGCGACGGCGGCGTCCAGCAGCTCGCTGATGCGGGCGGCTCGCAGCGGCAGCAGGCGACCGTCGCCGACGGCGCGGTCGAGGGTGGCGCGGGCCATCGCGACATAGGACGGCAACGTGTGCGGCGCGTTGGCCAGGACGTCGTCGAGGTGGGCGCGCACGGTGTTGACGTCGCCGCGGACGATGGGGCCGGTCAGGGCGGCGTCGCCGTGGTTCAGCGCGTTGTCGAGGGCGGCGGTGAGCAGCGGGCGCAAGGTGCCGGCCGGGTCGGTGGCGCCGGCCGCCGCGAGGATCTCCATCGCCTCGCTCACCAGCGTGACCAGGTGGTTGGCGCCGTGCGCGAGGCCGGCGTGGTAGAGCGTGCGCATCTCCTCGGGTACCCACATCGGGCGCCCGCCGAGGGCGGCGACGAGCTCCTCGGCCATCGCCCGCTCGGCGACACCGGCGGTGAGGCCGAAGACGCAACCGCCGAGACGGTCGAGGTCGACGTCGGTGCCGGTGAAGGTCATGGCCGGGTGCATGGCGATGACGCGGGCGCCGATCGCGGCGGCCGGCTCGAGGACCGCCAGGCCGTGGCGACCCGAGGTGTGGACGACGTACTGACCCTCGCGCAGTGCTCCGCTGTCGGCCAGCACGCGCACCACGTTGCCCAGCATGTCGTCGGGCACCGTGAGCAGCAGGACGTCGCAGGAGCGCGCGACGGCGCTCGGCTTGAGGTTCGCGACCCCGGGAAGCAGGGCGTCGATGCGGGCGAGCGAGGCGTCGGAGTCGCCGGCGGCCGCGGTGATCTCGTGCCCGGCGTCGCGCAGCGCCGCGGCCAGGACGGCACCGACGCGACCCGCGCCGACGACGCCCACCTGGAAGGAGGACATGGGGACCCTTTCGTTCCAGTCCCTCCGACCACCCGTCGCCCGGAGGCGGCGGGCCGGTGTGGGTACCGGACTTCGCCCGTTGTGTCAGGAGTGTTGACCACGGTACGCCGACGGTTACGGCCGCGTCACCGGAAGCGGAGTGTGACCTGGGTCATCCGGGGTGGGGGGTGGGTGGGCCGGGGCCGGGGCCGGGGGCCAGTTTCCCCGGCCGGCCGGGGAAACTTGCCGTCGCAGGCTCGGATCCGGTCCGACACGGCCAGTTTCGCCTGTCCGACCCGGCCGTGCGCCGGCTCCGGCGTCCCGTCGGCCCGCATCGGGACGCCGTCCCGCCGGTGCGGGCGCCGCGGTGCCGGTCTGCCACAATCCCCACCCATGAGCGCCGAGGCCACACCCCCTGCCCGCCCCCTGCGCAATGTCGCGGTCCTGCTCGCGGGCGGCGTCGGCACCCGGGTCGGTCTCGACATCCCCAAGCAGCTCATCAAGGTCGCCGGCAAGACGCTGCTCGAGCACACCCTCGGCGTGCTCCACGACCACCCCGAGGTCGACGAGGTGCTCATCATGATGGCGCCGGGCCACCTCGACGCCGTCCGCGCGATCCTGCGCAGCGGCCAGTACCCGAAGGTCGTCGACGTGCTCGAGGGCGGCGAGACCCGCAACGACACCACGTTGAAGGCGCTCGAGCGCATCGGCGAGGAGGACTGCCACGTGCTCTTCCACGACGCCGTCCGCCCGCTCGTGACCGCGCGCATCGTCAGCGAGTGCTTCGAGGCGCTGCGCACCTACAGCGCCGTCGACGTGGCGATCCCCTCGGCCGACACGATCATCGAGGTCGCCGAGGACAACACGATCAAGGAGATCCCGCCGCGCGCGGCCCTGCGCCGCGGGCAGACCCCGCAGGCGTTCCGCGCGAGCGTCATCCGGGCCGCCTACGCGAAGGCCGTCGAGGACCCCGCCTTCGTCGCCACCGACGACTGCACCGTGGTGCTGCGCTACCTGCCCGAGGAGCCGATCTGGGTGGTGCAGGGCGACGAGCGCAACATGAAGGTCACCGAGCCGATCGACGTCTACCTGGCCGACAAGCTCTTCCAGCTCACCAGCAACGACGCGCCCGCCCCCTCCACCGAGGAGGAGTACCGCGCCGCCCTCGCCGGCCGCACGATGGTCGTCTTCGGCGGCAGCTACGGCATCGGCGCCGACATCGTCGAGCTCGCCCGCGAGCTGGGCGCCGAGGTCTTCAGCTTCAGCCGCTCGGCCACCGGCACCCACGTCGAGAAGCGGGCCGACGTCGAGGCCGCCGCCAAGCAGGCGCTGGCCGCGACGGGGCGCATCGACTACGTGGTCAACACCGCCGGCGTGCTGCCGCGCGGCGACCTGCTGGAGACCAGCGAGGAGACCATCTACGCGGCCACCGAGATCAACTACCTCGCGCCGGTCTTCATCGCCCAGGTCTTCTTCCCCCACCTCAAGGCCACCGGCGGCTCGCTGCTGCTGTTCACCTCCAGCAGCTACACCCGCGGCCGCAAGGGCTACAGCCTCTACTCCTCGGCGAAGGCGGCCACGGTCAACCTCACCCAGGCCCTGGCCGACGAGTGGGCCGAGGACGCCGTCCGGGTCAACTGCATCAACCCCGAGCGCACCGCCACGCCGATGCGCACCAAGGCGTTCGGCCAGGAGCCCGCCGGGTCGCTGCTGGAGTCCGAGCTGGTCGCCCGCACGTCGCTGGACGTGCTGATCTCCACCCACACCGGCCACGTCGTCGACGTCCGCAAGGACGACCCGCTGGCCCTCGTGGAGTCCTGAGCCGGGCCGGTCAGTCCTCGTCGTCGGCGTCGGCGTCCCCGGCGGCGTCGGGGTCGGCGGGGTCGTCGGCCTCGGACGGCGTCCCGAGCCCGGGCACCGCGTCGACGGTGGCCCGCACCATCGCCTCGAGGGCGAGTGCGGCCTCGGCCATGCTCAACGGCGGCAGCTGCTCGGGATCGCCCTGCGCGATCTCGGCCCGCGGCATGAGGTGCACCGGATCGCCCAGCACGTTCACCCCCGCCTCGGCGACGGCGGCGGCGAAGGCGGTGCTCAGCTCCGCGACCTTCTCGGCCGCCCAGGCCGGGAAGGGCGGCACCTTGGGTCCGGACGGGCCGGTCTCGCGGAAGCCCCGGATCAGACCGCGCTGGATCCACGGGTCGCGCTCGCGGCGGTCGACACCGCGGCGCTCGAAGGCGAGGTGCGCGGCACGGACAGCCTCGACCTGGGCCCAGGAGAGGCTCTCGTTGGAGCCGCCGGCAGGCGCCTGGAGCAGTCCCTCGGGGAGTTCGAGGAGCCGCTCGAAGACCCGCAGCACGTAGTCGCGCGATCCGTCGCCGACGATGAGGGTGAACCGCTCGGACGGCACCACCTCGGCCCAGTTGGGCAGGTAGCGACGCGGGTCGTGGGCACGCCAGACGTTGATCCACTCGAACCCGTGTCCGTCGGGACCCTCGGGCCGCTCGTCGGCGAGCACCACCTCGAGCCAGTCGGGCCAGGAGAGCGTGACGCCGGCCTTGACCCGCTCCTGCCACTGCGAGGGCAGGTAGGAGGCGAGCGGTCGGGCCACGGCCACGAGGTGGACGGCGTCGCCGCCGAGGTCGTCGACGATGCGGCGACGCTGCTCGCGGTTCGCGCGACCGAAGTCCTCGTTGGAGACGACGACGCGGCCCTCGGCCGCGGCGACCTCGGCCGCCAACCGGCGCCAGAGCTTCTCGTCGGGACGCGCGACGCCGTACCGCTTGCCCGGCAGGCCGATCGACCAGCCGGCGAACTTCGGCCGCCGGTTGCGGCCCGCGTAGTGGACGCCGTGCTCGGCGAGCGCCGGCCGCACCTGGTGGAAGGCCACCTGCACGGCGGTGCTGCCGGTCTTGTGCGGGCCGATGTGGAGGAGGCGACCACCGGACGGGATCGGGCGGACGGCGTCGCTCATGGGTCGGGACCGTAGCAGAGCAGCCGACCCCCTCCGACGTTCGGAGGGACGGTCCCCGAGCGCTGCTCCGATACGATGCGGCCCGACCGGGCTCCCCACGTCGCCGCCCCCACCCGGGCGCCGGGGCCGCGGTCCTCGCGGCCGGACGACCGACTCGTCCGGACACCGCCGACCAGGAGCACAGGAGCCATGACGCGCAGCCCGCAGCACCTCATCCGCACCCGCATGGAGCGGCGCCTCGCCGCCCTGGAGGAGGCGGAGCACACCACCCCGATCACCTTCTCGATCGTCGGGGTGCAGAAGGGCGCGACGAGCACCGTCTTCCGCATGCTCGCTCGGCACCGGCTCATCGCAGCCGGGCCAGAGAAAGAGATGCGGCACTTCATGAACGAGAAGCAGGACTGGAGCGCACCCGACCTCTCCGACTACCGGCGTCCGGCCCGGCATCCGCGCCAGCGGGTGGCCGGCGACGCCACCCCCGAGTACGTCTTCTGGCCCCACGCCCTGGAGCGGATGGCCGCCTACGACGCCTCGATGCCGATCATCGCCAGCTTCCGCGACCCGATCGAGCGGGCCTTCTCCCAGTGGTCGATGGAGCGTTCGCGCGACGTGGACTTCCCCGACCTGCCGGTCACCATCGAGGAATGGGCCTCGGCCGAGCTCCCCGCCGAGATCCCCGCGGGCCTCTCGCCCTACGAGTACCGCCGCCGATCGCTGTACGTGCGCGGCCTCTACGGCCAGCAGCTCGAGCGCGGCTACCGCTCGTTCCCGCGCGAGCAGTGGCTCTCCCTCGACTTCCGCGAGGTCACCGGCAAGCCGGAGGCGACCCTCGATCGGCTCACCGACCACCTCGGACTCCCGCGGTTCAAGGCCTATCCCGAGGCGCTGCACCGCAACCAGACGCCGACCGTCAACACCGGCGCGAGCCCGACCGTCGAGCACATCGAGGCCCTCGTGCGCACCTTCGCCGACGACCTGCGGCTCTTCGCCGAGCTGTCCGGCGTCGACGTCAGCGGCTGGCCGACGGTGCGCGCGGCGGCGGGCGAGCTCGACCTGCGGGAGTTCCGCGACCGGCTCGTCGGCAAGCTCGGCCTGCCGCTCTGATCGAGCCCGACCGGACCGTCGGTCCGGTCGATACCGCTCAGCGGCGTCCGAACCAGCCGCGCTTGGCGGGAGCGTCCGCTGCGGCCGCGGCCGCTGCCTCCTCCGCGGCGGCACGGGCCTGGGCGGCGCCCTCCTCCTGACCGGTGCGGCGGGCCTCCTCGATGGCGTCGTGGCTGACCGCCGCCGCCTCGCGCAGCAGCTGCTCGTAGCGGACGGCGGCGTCGTCCATCGCCGCGGACGCCGCAGCGTCGACGCCGTGCCCGTCGGCGAGCACCTGGAGCCGCCCCCAGACCTCCTCGGCGAGCTCGACGATCGCCGGCGGCACGTCGAGGTCGTCCCACCGCACGCGGTGGCGGCGCAGGTCGGGGTCGATGAACTCGTCGACCGCCGCCCCGCCGGCGCCGTCGATCGGGGCGCCGTAGCGCAGGCCGAGGTCGTGCTCGAGACCGGTGAGCACGGGGCGCCAGTCCTCGAGGAGGTCCTCGTAGCGTACGAACGCGCGGCCGAAGGGCCGCGTCTCCCGCTCGTTGACCAGCGAGTTGTTGATCCACCGGGTCACCGAGAAGATCTCGTACCGCCGCCGGGCGTGCTCGTCGGCGTTCTCGGAGGTGTAGTAGGTGGCACGGCTGCCGACGACCTCGGCGGGGTGGCGCAGCATCGAGACGCAGCGCATCTCCAGGTCGAACTCGGCGGCCACCTCGGCCCACAGTGCCTGGGTCCAGACGGTGCGGGGGTCCTTGACGACGATCTGGTCGCTCTGCGCGACCTGCTCGGCCAGGAAGGCGCGCAGCTCGGCGCGGTCGGCGTCGGTGATCGCGGCGCGCACGCGGCCGAGCGCGGCCGGGCGGGAGTCGAACTCGTTGATGCCGGCGGCGCGGGTGATGCGTTTGTGGAAGCGCACCGCCCACTTCGACTCGTAGAAGCCCTTGGGGTTCGACTCGTTGGCGCCCAGGTAGGGCCCCGGCACGAAGAGACCGAGGTGGTGGAAGGTGCCCGACATCGTGCTGGTGCCGCTGCGGCCGGTGCCGGTGATCAGGACGAGGGTGCCCATCAGCCGATCACCCCGGTGGCGGTCTCGGTGGCGGTCTCGGTGCCAGTCCCGGTGGTGAGGTCGGCGGCAGCGGTGCGACCGGCCCGGCGCGCGTCCCGGACGCGGCGCTTGATGTGCGCGGAGGCGATGGCGAGGGCGTCGTCGTGCGCCCGCTGGTAGTCGGACCGGATCACGGTCAGCAGCTCCTCGAGGTCGGGACCGGCGGTGCCGTCGGCGAGCGAGCCGAGGGCGTCGTACGTGCGATCGCCGAGGTCGGCGAGGAGGGCGGGCACCGGCAGGTCCCGCCATCCGGCCTCCCGGCGGCGCAGGCTGGGGTCGATGAAGTCGTCGATGGGGTGCGGATCGGCGGTGGGCTCGGGGTCGAGGGCCAGGCCCAGCTCGTCGCGCACCCGCGCGATCTGCGGTCGCCACTCGGCGGTGAGGTCGGGGTAGCGGACGAACGCCCGCGGGGAGCCCTGGGTGAGCTGCTCGGTGATCAGGGCGGTGTTGATCCAGCCCGCGACAGCGCTCACCTGCTGGGAGTCGTAGAACTCGGCCCGACTGGAGGAGACCTCCGAGGGGTGGCGCAGCATGACGACGAAGCCGGGGTCCTCCCCCAGGTCGTGGGCGACCTCGCGCCACAGCCGCGTGAACCACACCAGCCGCGGGTCCTTCACGACGATCCGCTCGTGCCGCGCCAACTGCCGGCCGAGCCAGGTGCGCAGCCGGGTGCGGACGCCGTCCGCGCTCGTCACGCGCTCCATCGCCTCCAGCACCGCCGGATCGCCGTCCAGGGTGCGCACCCCCGCCTTGCGGAGCAGGCGGGTGTGCAGGTCGACGACCCACTGCGGTTCGAAGAAGCCGAGCGGGTTGGTGGCATCGCCCTCGATCGCACGCGGCACGTGGTAGCCGCACTGGGCCAGCGCACCGGCCATCGTGCTGGTGCCGCTGCGCCCCGGGCCGACGACGACGGCGATGCGACGCTCTGCACCAGGCACGGCGCTCACCCTCTCACGCGTCGCCGCGCGGCACGAACACCGCGTCGACGAACCGCTCGGCGGCGCGACCGTCGTCGAGGTCGAGGAAGTCGGCGCGGAAACGCTCGTACGGCTCGGCGTAGGTGCGGGCGAGGACGTCGAGGTCGCGCAGCGCGTCGACGACCTGCTCGGTCGTGTCGAGCAGGGGCCCGGGCGCGGTCGGCTCGAAGTCGAAGAGCCAGCCGCGGGTGTCCTTGTAGCGCTGGAGGTCGGGCACGTGGAAGACCATCGGTTTGCCCGTGACGCCGTAGTCGAACCGCAGCGAGGAGTAGTCGACGATCGCGGCGTCCGAGGCGAGGTAGAGGTCGGAGACCTCGGGGTAGTCGGTGACCTCGATGCAGCGCGGGACGCCGGCCACCCGCTGGTCGGTGCGCGCGTTGAAGGCGTGCCCGCGGACGAGGAAGACGTACTCCTCGCCGAGGGCCTCGGTGGCGAGACGGAAGTCGAAGAACTCCGGCATGATCGCGCGGGTGTCGGCCTCGGCGAGGTAGTCGCGGAAGGTCGGCGCGTAGAGCACGGCCTTCTGGTCGGGGCGGATGCCGAGCACCTCGCGGACCGTCTCGCGCAGCTGCGGTGCCTCGGCGGAGTTCAGGACGTCGTTGCGCGGGTAGCCGATCTCGAGCACCGTGCCCGGGTAGTTGAACTCGGTGGTCAGCAGCGGGGTCGCGTACCGGGCTGGCGAGACCAGGTAGTCCCAGTCGGCCGCGCGGGCGTCGTAGGCGTCGATGCGGGCCTGGGAGAACTGGATGTTGCGCCAGTGCCGGTGACCCATGAGCTTGAACGGGTAGCCGTGGAAGGTCTGGATGAGCACCTGGCCGGGCGCCTTCACGTGGTACTCCGGCTGGTACATGTTGTCGAGGTAGTACTGCGCGGAGAAGAGCAGCTCGAACCACCGCGGGCTGTTGACGATGACCGGGATGCCGCCGTCGGGCAGCGGGATCGAGTGGTCCTGCACGGCCCAGTAGACCGGCAGGTCGGAGCCCCGACGGGCGAGCTCCTTCTGGATCGAGACACCGGAGTCGGTGGCGCTCTCCCCGAAGTAGGAGCGCACCAGGAGACCCCGCTCGAGACCGCTGCGCACCGGGCCGCGGCGACGCATGAGGTGCTGCTGGTACTGGCCGCGGCCCTCACCCAGCGGTCGCAGGATCGTGAGCCGGACGCCGGAGCCGGGACCGCGCACCACCCGGCCCTCCAACTCGCCGGTGGCGATCGGCAACGGCAGGGAGTCGCCGAGCTCCTGGGAGGTCAGCAGCGGGACGACGTGCGAGGTGTCGCCCTGCGGCCCCGCGAGCGAGAGGCGGACGTCGTGGTCGCCGGTGGACAGCGGCAGCGCCCCGAAGCGGTAGCGGGCGTGCCGCAGCGCGAGCCGCGCCTCGAAGCGCCCGTCGACGACCGGCACCTCCTCGCCCTCGACCGACATCCGCTTGTTCGTGGTGACCAGGCGCAGCCGGGTCGCGTTCGCGCCGTGCACCCGACCGCGCACCGTCAGCACGCCGTCCGCGCCGATCTCGACGTGGTCGGCGTGGGCGCCCCACGACCAGCGGGTCACCTGGGTGCCGCCGGTGCGGGCGGTTCCCACCGCCAGGGTGCCCCCGGTGTGCGGCGGGACGGCGTCGGGCAGCGGCAGCAGTTCGAGGCGCTGTCCGCGACCGGTCCAGCCCTGGAGCTGCCAGGTGACGTGGCGGCCCGGCTCGGGGGTGTCGTCGGGGACGACGACGGTGAAGGTGCGGCCCTCGGCGTCGGCAGCGCCCCAGCGGGCCTCGACGACACGGCGGCCGGCGGCGAGGGTGACCCGGCCGACCCGAGCCAGGTCGGCGGCCGCCACGGTGCCGCTCAGGGTGTCGCCGTCCAGGCCGAGCCGGACGAGGGCCGCGCCGCTGCTGTCGGAGCGCAGGCGCAGCACCTGCTGGTAGGACCATTCGGCGAGCACCCGGCGTCCGCGGCCCAGCGTGAGCGCGGGGATGTGGCCCGCGGCGCCCGAGCGCACGAGCCGGGTCACCGGCCGCTCGGCCATCAGCCCGGCGGACTCGACCCGCAGCCAGACCTCCCACGCGGCGTCACCGGCCTCGATCAGGCCGGTGAGGTCGATCTCGACCCCGAAGCGTCCGGGGCGGTAGTCGCACCACAGGTCGTCGCGCGGCGGAGGGTAGGACGACTCGGGACGATGGGCCGCGACGAACCCGTGCTCGGCGCCCGTGGCCGGATCGCGCAGCAGCACCGTGACGGTCTGCTCGCGCTGGGAGAGGTCGACCTTGCGCAGGTAGGCCCAGCCGGCCAGGTAGCAGGCCAGGCCGCCGTCCTCGCGGCGCACCCAGTGCACGTTCTCGACGGCGTGGGAGACGCGGACGTGCTCGGGGTGGATGACGAACAGGTCGGGGTCGAGCTCGGGGTCGTCGTGGAAGGGGATCTCGAGGCGGATGCCCTCGGGCCCGGCCACCGCCGGCCAGTTCTCCGACTTCACGCCGTCGCGGCGCACGAGCTCCTGCGCCTCGGCGCGGCGTCCGTCGAGGGCGAGGCGCACCAGCACGCGCTGGGCGACCGAGGTGCCCCGCCACACCTCGGGCGAGGCGTCGACCGCGAGTTCGCGGATGGCGTCGGTGAGCTCGGTCCAGTAGGTGTCGTCGACGGTGCCGGTGCTCTGGAGGTACCACTGGAAGTGGGCCTCGAAGAGGGTCGCGAGCCAGCCGTCGTAGCCGGCCGGGGAGAGCACGCGCCGGAACGACTCGGCGGAGAGCCGCCAGGCCTCGATGCGATCGCGCAGGTCCTTCAGGGACGCCGTCTGCTGGCTGATGGAGCTCTTGTCGTCGCGCTGGCGGTACCGGTAGACGATGTCGGGCAGGACGTCGATCGAACGGGCCGCGGCGAACAGCTCGGTGATGATCGGCTGGTCCTCGTAGGCCACGCCCTCGCGGAACTCCAGGCCCTGCGCCGTGTAGAAGTCGCGCCGGAACAGCTTGTTCCACGTGTAGAGGTTGCGCAGCAGCGGCAGGAAGTCGTCGAGCACGATGCCGGTGCGTCGCACGCGATGCACCTCGTCGACCCAGCTCGGCGCCCAGCTGTTGCGGCTGTCGAAGCGCTCGACCGAGCCGCACACGATGTCGGCGCCGCTCTGCCGGGCGCTGCCGACCAGGACGGAGAGCGCGTGCGAGGGCAGGACGTCGTCGGAGTCGACGAATGTGAGGTAGCGGCCCGTGGCCTCGCGCACGCCGGTGTTGCGGGCCGCGCCGAGGCCGCCGTTCGGGCGCTCGACGACCCGCAGCCGCGGGTCGCGGGCGGCGTACTCGTCGGCGATGCGCCGCGAGCCGTCGAGCGAGCCGTCGTCGACGAGGATCGCCTCGAAGTCGACGAAGCTCTGCGCCAGCACGGAGTCCAGACACTCCGCGAGGTACTTCTCCACGCCGTAGAACGGGATGATCACGCTGATCTCGGGTCCGCGTCGCGACACCCGACGGGCCCGGTCGCGGGCAGCACGCGCGCCGCGCCAGGCCACCGCCGTCGCCCGCTGCCGCAGGTGGGCGGCCCGACTCACGAGCAGGCTCCGGTCGGCCGCGGAGCCGGGAGGGCCATGGCGACGGGCACGGAGGGATGGGCGGGCCCGGGGCGGCGGTGGTCGTCGGACGGGCGGCGCATGGCCGACATGCTACGAGTCGGTAGCCCTCGGGCTCACCACGGTCCGCGTGGAGCCGATCACGCGCCGGCGTCCGGCAGCATCGCGAGCAGGCCGTCGACCACGCGCGCGGTCGCGGCGCCGTCCTGGTAGGGGTGGTAACGGGCGTTGAAGGCCTCGATCGCCGGCGTCCACGCGGCGCGCAGCGCGGGGAGGTCGCGCAGGTGCGCGACGACCTCGCCGGTCGACGCCACGAGCGGACCGGGGGCGGAGTCCTCGAAGGGGTAGAGGAACTGGCGGGTGCCGCGGGCGTACTCCTCCAGGTCGGGCACCAGGAAGACCGAGGGCACGCCGGCCAGCGCGACGTCGAAGCGCAGCGAGGAGTAGTCGAGCACGGCGGCGTCGGCGGCCAGCACGAGGTCGTTGATCTCCGGGTAGGCCGTCACGTCGACCACGCGGGCCCCCGCGGGTCCGCGGACGCCGGCGGGGCGGTGGAACCGGTGGCCGCGCAGCAGGAGCACGTAGCGCTCCCCCAGCGCCTGCGCGGCAGCGGCGACGTCGAGGTGGTCGGCGAACTCGGCGCGGCGGGCGCGGACGGCGAGCTGCTCGCGCCAGGTGGGGGCGTAGAGCACCGCCACGCGGTCGTCGTCGATGCCGAGCAGGGCCCGGGTGCGGGAGCGGGTCAGCGGCGCGTCGGGGGCGGTGAGCGCGTCGTCGCGCGGGTAGCCGTGCTCGAACGCCGGCCCGTCGTAGTCGTACTGCTCGCGGTAGTGGCGGGTCATCTCGGGGGTGGGGGTGAGGATGACGCCCCAGGTGTCGACGCCGCGGGCCCGCAGGTCGGCGATGCGGCTCGGCGGATGGTCCTTCGCCTCCCACTGGCCGCGTCCCATGCCCTTGCTGGGGTAGCCGTGGAAGGTCTGGAGCACCACCTGGCCCTCCCGGCGGCGGAACCACAGCTCGACGTCGGTGTTGAGCACGAGGGCCCCGGCGGTCGCGATCGTGTCGTACCAGTCGGCCGAGCGCAGCAGCACGCGCTCGGCGCCCGGCGGCGTCCAGCGGCTGTGGTCGGCGATCCCCCAGACGGTGCGCAGGTCGGGACGGCGCCGGCGCAGCTCGTCGTGCACCGGGAGGGCGCTGTCGGTGGCCGAGGCGCCGACGTAGGTCTCGAAGTAGACGGTGCGCCGGTCGAGGGGGCGCTCGACCAGCCGGTAGCGGTCGACGAGCCGCTGCTGGTGGTACGGCCCGAGCTCGTCGGCGGCCAGGGGCGCGGCGACCTGCACCTGGAGGCCGCCGTAGGGCCCGCGGCGCAGGGTGAGGCGATGGTGCGGGGTACGCAGCTCGAGCGGCAGGCGCGCCTCCAGCTCGGGCGTGAGCAGCGGGGTTCCGGCCGCGGCCTGGAGGCGCTGGACGCCGTCGGGCAGCGGCTGTTCGCGACCGAACAGGGTGGTGCGCAGCGGCAGGCACGCCCCGTTCGAGGCCGGGCCGGCGCTCGCGAGCGGCACGTCGCGGTCATCGAGGAGCCGCAGCGTCGTGAGGTCGCCGGTGCCGCCGACCATCAGCGCGTCGCCCTCGACGGCGACGGTGGCCAGGGTGACGCCGGCGTCGATGCGCGGGGGCTCGGGGGCGGGGCTCGGTGTCAGGTCGAGGACCGCGACCCGGCGCACCCCGCCGACCCGGACGCCGACTCCGATCGTCGAGCGGTCGGCCGGCACCCGGGCCTGCACCCGCAGCGCCGCCTGGCGGCGGGCGGACTCCGGGCTCACCTCGGCACCGAGCACCTCGGCGCCGGGGTCGTCGAGATCGAGCTCGGCGGGGCGGTCGTCGGCCGCGAGATCGAGGTGCTCGACGGCGACATCGAGGTCGACCAGGTCGCCGACCCGGCGCAGCAGCCGGGCACGCGCCGGCGTCTCGGCGTCGTCCAGCACCAGGAGCGGGTGGTCGCGCAGGTCGTCGGGCAGCTCGGGCCAGGCCGCGATCACCCGATCGCCGTCGACGCGGGTCGGTACCACGCCCTCCTCACGACGATGTGCGATCGCGAGACTCTCGGCATCGGGACGGCGTCCGGTGGCCGTGAGCAGCGCGACCAGACGCGTCGCGACGTCACGCGAGCGGCCCGGCGGCAGCAGGCGGCGCGCGGCCTCCGGTCGCAGCGAGGCCCAGGAGTCGGCGTCGACGCGCTCGAGGTCGGCCAGGAACGCCGCGAGCGCCTCGTCGGCCACGTGGCGTGCCCAGGCGTCGGCGAGCGGACCGGCGGGCCAGGTCGCGTCGAGCGCGGCCCAGCGGGCCAACGCGGGCGCCCACGCGGGCCAGACGCTCGGGGTCGCCCCGAACGCCCGGTGCCCGTGCTCGGGGGCGATCTCGACCACCGGCCGGTCGACGACCGCGCTGGCCGGGTCGGCCGCGAGCAGCCGGGCGAGGGCGGGCGCCACCAGCCACGGATCGGCGGGCGTGGACGACGGATCGCAGGCGGGCCGGGGAAGGTGGGTCTCGGCCTCGACGAAGGAGCACCGACGCCCGCGCCACAACGCGGTCTCGACCAGGGTGGCGGGGACGGCGAGATCGCCGACGGTCCAGGGACGCTCCGAGACCGGCCGGATGCCGGTGTCGTCGGAGGGGTGGGCCCGCTCCTGCGCCTGCGCGAGCCACCGCACGGGTTCGCCGCGTTGCTGCCAGCGTGCGCGCACGACGCGGGCGCCGCCGGCGGAGGCCGCGACGAGCGCCTCGATGGCCTCGGGCGCCGGCACGTCGCAGGCTCGCCACCAGCAGATCCAGTGGCCGTGGGCGGTCCGCGCGGCGCGGTCGGCGGCCTCGACCCAGGTCGGTGCGGCGGGGAGCAGGCGCCAGCGCGGATCGTCGTCGGCCACCTCGCTGCGCAGCGCCACGCCGACCCCGGCGCCCACGGGGGCGATCAGCACCTCGCGCAGCGGCCACGTCTGCGCCGCCACCGCGGCGCGGGCGCGTTCCCACCAGGGGAGGTCGCGGTCCTCGACGAGCAGGACGATCGTGACCAGCGGCGGCACCCGGCGTCCGGACGCCGCGGCGGCGTCGCGGCCCGCCGGGGTACCGCGCAGGGCGGCGGTGTACGCGCGCCACCAGACCGCCGGCGGGAGGGCCCGCGCACCGACGCGGGCGAGGCGGGGCCGGGGTCGCACGCGGGTCAGCCTAACGACGCCGTCGCCGGCGTCCGGCCGACCACCCGGTGGGGCGGGGCTCAGCCTGGATCCACCGGTGCGCCGCGTAGCGAGCGGCGCTGTCGCGCAGTAGCGGAGAACCGGTGGATGCAGGCTCAGCCGGGCAGGAGGTCGCCGACGACGACGTGCCGGTGCCAGGACTCGGTGACGTAGCGGGTGCGCCAGCCGAGGTCGAGGTAGAGCCGGTCGGCCCCGGTCGAGGAGTCGGCGTCGACCTCCAGGCCGACCCGGTCGTGGCCGCGGCGGGAGGCGTCGGCCACGATCGTGGCGAGCAGGCCGCGGGCGACGCCGCGACCTCGTGCCGCGGAGCGGACGCCGAGGTAGGAGACGTAGGAGCCGCCCGGGCCGGTGCCGCCCTCGCTGAGGGTGCCGACCAGGGCTCCGACGGGCTCGGGGTGCTCGCCGTCGACGATCTCCGCGAGCCACCACTGGTGCCACGCGTGCCCGGGATCCTCCTCGAGACGGTGCACGAACTCCTCGAAGGTCTCCTCGCGGCCGTTGAAGTGGTCGCGGAACGCCTCCTCCAGCACGAGATGGACGGCGCGCAGATCGGCCTCGGCGGGACGCTCGCCGTCCGAGAGCCGGCGGAAGCGGACGCCGCGGTCGGACCAGGCGTCGGGGTCGGGGACGAGCTCGGTCTCGCCGGCCTCGACCGGGCGGCTCATCTGCCACCAGCGACGGACGCGCTCGAACCCGGCGCCGCGCAGCCAGTGCTCCTGGCGTCGGTCGCCCTCGAAGGCGCCGGTGTCGATCTGCTGGACGGCGAGACCGCGGGCCTCGCCGACGCTGCGGGCCTGGGCCTCGGCCCACACCAGGAGCAGGTCGGAGCACGCGTCGGCCAGCGCCCCCTCCAGGGAGCGGTCGACGATGTGGACGAACAGCATGCGCCCGCCGGCCCGGTCGTGGACGCTGCCCCAGGCGCGGATGTCGCCGGCGGCGTCGCGGACGACGAGGTTCTCGCGCATGCGCAGCCCGTGCTCGGAGACCTCGACCAGGACGTCGTCGACGCCCGAGCCCGGCCAGCCGCGGCCGTGTCGCTCGTGGTCGCGCAGCAACCGGGTCAGCGCGGCGACGTCGAAGCGGTCGGCGGGGTCGGGGGCACCGACCTGCCAGCCCGCCGGGAGCCCCGGGACCTCGGGCAGCAGCTCGGCGGGATCGGACGCGAAACGGGACTCCTCGGGGATCACGTCGGGTCAGCCTCCCCGGGCCGACGGGCCCGACAAACCCCCTGTGACGCGTCACTCCTGGGGGTGAGGGCCGGGGCCGAGGCGTCCCACCCGTCACAGGCGACGGGCGAAGCCGGATGTTGTGGGGCGAAACTTCGCCCATCAACATCAGGTTTCCCCGGCTGACCGGGGAAACCTGCCGCCGGCTCAGGCGTGCTTGCGCTGCCCCAGCCGCGCCTCGGCGGCGTGCCAGGCGGCGGTGACGGTGTCGAGCTCGGCGCGCAGGACGTCGAGCTCCTGCTCGAGCTCGGCCAGGCGCACGATCGCGGTGGAGGCGCGCTCCTCGGCGGCGTCGAGGGAGGCCACCAGGATGCGGCCCTCGGCCTCGAGCTCGTCGGCACGCCGGTTGGCCGCGGTGAGCCCGCGCTGGGCGTCGGCCGCCTGACGCTGGACGGTCGCCAGCGCACCTTCGAGGTCGCGCAGCGACTGCTCGCGCTCGGCGATCTCGACGGAGAGCCGCGCGACGGCGCGGTCGAGGTCGTCGGCGTGCTCGGACGAGCGGGTCTCGGCGAGACGGCGGTAGGCCTGCGCCTGCTCGGCCCGGTCGCGGTTGGCGTCGCGCCGCGACTGCACGAGCTCGGCGTAGGTGATGCGGGTGGCCGCGGCCCCCAGGACGACGGCGGCGGCGCCGGCCAGGACGAGCGGGAGCACCGCGCCGGCGGCCGCGGCCCCGGCGACGACGAGCACGGCGAGACCCAGGAGGGCCGTGGCGACGCTCAGGCGTGCACTGCGCTGGCGGCGGCGGGAGCGCTCGCTCGCGTCAGTGACGGGTGTGACGGGAGTGACCCCTGGGGAAGACATGCTGCGACATTACGACTCCTCGTCGTCCCCGCGGACGCGACACGCACGCTCGAGGAAGAACCCGGCCACCACGATCCCGAGCGCGGCCAGCGCCGCGAGGCCCGAGCGGATGGCCCGCTGGTCGGCCAGTTCGGCCGAGAGGCCGAGCCAGCTGACCGCGTACCCGCCGTAGGCGCCGCCGATGAGCGAGCCGACGTAGACCGCCGCCCGGCCCAGGGCGAGCCGGTTGACGGCCCGGTGGGCCTCCATCGGCTCGCGGTGCACCTGCAGCCACCGGTGGGTCTGCCGGGCGGTCAGGGCGATCGCGACGGCGAAGAACGCCAGCGTCACCGGCTGGGCCCACGACGGCACCGGTGCGGTGGTGTCGGTGGCCTCGGCGATCCGGCCGTACCCCCAGCCGGCCACCAGCCCGAGGACGACGCAGAGCGTCGCCCCCCACGGCGAGGCGGGCCGGATGGTGCCCTCGGGGTCCTCCCCGGACGGTTCCGGGGTCGGAGGGGGCAGCTCCCCCCTCACCGGGCGCTCACCCGCGGTCGAGCACCAGGTCGGTGCGCGGCTCGACCCCGTCGAGGCCGATCCGGGCGAGCAGGTCGGCGATCGGGCCGTGATCGGGCAGCTCGGCGTCGGGCTCGAGGTCGAACCACGGCTTGAGGACGAAGGCGCGCTCGGCGGCCCGCGGGTGCGGGAGGCGCAGCGCCGGGTCGTCGCTGCGCCGGTCGCCGACGACGATGAGGTCGACGTCGAGGGTGCGCGGGGCGTTGGCGACCTCGCCGCGCTCGCGGTCGTAGGCGTCCTCGATGGCCTGGGCGCGGTCGAGCAGACGCGCGGCCGACAGCGTGGTGTCGACGAGGACGACGGCGTTGAGGAAGGCCTCCGAGCCCGGCGGGCAGTTCAGCGGCTGGGTCTCGTAGACCGGGGACACGCCGGTGACCCACACGTCGGGGGTGTCGGCGATCGCGTCGACGGCGCCCTGGAGGGCCGCGAGCCGGTCGCCGAGGTTCGACCCGAGGGAGAGCACCGCCCGGCGGATCGGCCGCATCTCCCCGGTCAGGGTGTCTGCGTCGATGATGTGCGGGTTGGGGGTCTCGGTCACGTCTAGCCCTCGCGTCGTCGTGTGATCGTCAAGGCGACGTCACGGAACGTCGTCTCGATGGGTGCCTCCGGCTTGTGGACCGTGACCCGGGCCCATTCAACACGTGGCGCCAAGAGGCAGACCTCCGCGATGCGCTGGGCCAGGGTCTCGATCAGGTCGACCGGATCGTTCTCCACGGCGGCCTTCACCGCCATCACGAGACTCCCGTAGTCGGCAGTGTCGTGCAAGTCGTCGGACGCCGCCGCGGGACGGGTGTCGGTGCCGAGCACGAGGTCGATCACGAAGGTCTGGCCCTCGCGCTTCTCGAACTCGAAGACGCCGTGGTGACCCCGGCATTCGATGCCGTAGACCGCCAGTTCGTCGAGACTCACCGCTCGTTCTCCTTCGTCGGTGTCGGTGACGGCGCAGGAGCCCGGGCGGCCCCCTCGCCGATCGCATCATGCCCTGCCCCGCCGACAGCGGCGGCAGGGGGTGGGACGGCGGCCTCGGGCGCACCGCCGAGCCGTTCCCAGGCGGCGAGGGCGTCGCAGGTGGCGCGGACGTCGTGCACCCGCACCCCCCACACCCCGGCCGCCGCGAGGTGCAGCACGAGCGCCAGATGCGCCGCCTCGCGCCCCGCCGGCGGTCGCGGGACGCCGTCCGGACCGGCCAGCAGCGCCCCGAGGAACGACTTGCGGCTGGCGCCGATCAGCAACGGGCGCCCGAGGCCGGCGAGCCGGTCGAGCGCGCGCAGCAGCTCCCAGTTCTGCTCCCCCGTCTTGGCGAACCCGAGGCCAGGGTCGAGCACGAGCCGATCGGGGTGCACGCCGGCGTCGAGCACCGCCTCGACCCGGGCACCGAGCTCGTCGAGCACGCCGCCGACGACGCCGTCGGGGCCGTCGTAGACGGCGAAGTCGGCCATCCGCTCGGCGTGCGCGCGCCAGTGCATCGCGATGTAGCCGGCGTCGGCCTCGGCCACGACCCGCAGGATCGCGGGGTCGGCCAGACCGCCGGACACGTCGTTGACGATGCGGGCTCCGGCCGCGAGCGCCGCCTCGGCGACCTCGGCCCGCATCGTGTCGACCGAGACCACCGCGCCGTGCTCGGCGAGCGCGGTGATGACCGGCACCACCCGGGCCAGCTCCTCGGCCACCACCGGACGGGTGGCACCGGGACGCGTCGACTCCCCGCCGATGTCGAGCACGTCGGCCCCGTCGGCGAGGAGCTCGAGACCGTGCCGGATGGCCTCATCGGTCTCGAGGTAGCGCCCGCCGTCGGAGAAGGAGTCCGGGGTGACGTTGACGACGCCCATGACGAGGGGGCGTCGACGTCCGGCGTGCGTCACCTGCGGCGTTCCTCGTCGTGCGGGGTCGGGCGGGGGTCGTGCGTCGGCCGGCGCAGGTCAGTGCGTGCCGCGGATGAGCGCCATCGCCTCGCCCCGGGTCGCGGCGTTGTGCAGGATGCCACGGACGGCGGAGGTGATGGTGCGGGCGCCGGCCTTGCGGACGCCGCGCATCGTCATGCACAGGTGCTCGGCCTCGATGACCACGATGACGCCGCGCGCCTCGAGGATCTCCATCAGCGCGTCGGCGACCTGGGTGGTGAGCCGCTCCTGCACCTGCGGGCGCTTGGCGTAGACGTCGACGAGCCGGGCGAGCTTGGAGAGCCCGGTGATCTTGCCGGAGGCCGCCGGGATGTAGCCGACGTGCGCGACGCCGGTGAAGGGCACCAGGTGGTGCTCGCACATCGACCACAGCTCGATGTCGCGCACCAGCACCATCTCGTCGTGGCCGAGGTCGAAGGTGGTCGAGAGGACCTCCTCCGGGGTCTGGCGCAGCCCCTGGGTGAGCTCGGCGTAGGCCCGCGCCACGCGGGCGGGGGTGTCGAGGAGACCCTCGCGGGTGGGGTCCTCACCGATCGCGTACAGCAGCTCGCGCACGGCGGCCTCGGCACGCTCGTGGTCGAACTCGCGGATGATCTGGGGCTCCGCCTCGGGGCGGAGGGGGCGGATGGGGGACGTCGTCATCGTGGACATTCCTCGCTGCCGGGCTCGTCGCTGAGCCGTGGGTGGTGGGTGTGGCGGCGGGCGACGCCGACCGGTGGCCGACGGCGATGGTGCTGTGACGCGGTCGTGCTGTGGATCGTTGGAGCAGTGACGCGATGGAGCAGTGACGCTGGTCGGGACGGTCGCGGGTCGGATCAGTCGTGGGTCGGGGTGCCCGGCGCCGGCGGTGCGGGCGGGTTCGGGTAGGTCGGCGGGGTGACGCCGCCGTGGACGTCGCCGCCCGGGCCCGGCGGGGTCACGACCGCGCCGGCACCGGTCTGCGGGGCGACGCCGTTGGCGTGGGCCCGCTCGCGGATGAACGCCGGGATCTCGACCGCGGGACGGTCGGAGGGACGGCGGTTCGGCGAGCCGGTCCAGGCCGGGCGCTCGGGACGCCGCTTGAGCGGCTCGAAGATCCGGGCGATCTGGGCCTTGTCGAGGGTCTCCTTGTCGAGCAGCTCGAGCACGAGCGCGTCGAGCACCTCGCGGTTCTCCTCCAGGATGTCGAAGGCCTCCTGGTGGGCGGCGGCGAGGAGCTGCTTGGTCTCCTCGTCGACGATCGCGGCGACGTCCTCGGAGTAGTTGCGCGAGTGGCCGAGGTCGCGACCCAGGAACGGCTCGGAGTTGGAGTCGCCGAGCTTGATCGCGCCCAGGCGCTCGGTCATGCCGTACTGGGTGACCATCGCGCGGGCCAGGTTGGTGGCCTTCTCGATGTCGTTGCCGGCGCCGGTGGTGGGGTCGTGGAAGATCATCTCCTCCGCGGCCCGGCCGCCCAGCATGTAGGCGAGGGAGTCGAGCATCTGCGAGCGCGTCTGGGAGTACTTGTCCTCGTCGGGCAGCACCATCGTGTAGCCGAGGGCGCGACCACGCGGCAGGATCGTGATCTTGTGCACCGGGTCGGTGCCGGGCAGGGCCGCGGCCACCAGGGCGTGCCCGCCCTCGTGGTAGGCCGTGATGAGCTTCTCCTTCTCGCTCATCAGGCGGGTGCGCCGCTGCGGGCCGGCGATGACGCGGTCGATGGCCTCGTCGAGAGCCGGGTTGGTGATCAGCTTCTGGCTCGAGCGGGCGGTGAGCAGCGCCGCCTCGTTGAGCACGTTGGCCAGGTCGGCACCGGTGAAGCCGGGCGTGCGCCGTGCCACCGACATGAGGTCGATGTCGGGCGACATCGGCTTGCCGCGCGAGTGCACCTGCAGGATCTTGTGGCGTCCGGCGAGGTCGGGGGCGTCGACCTGGATCTGGCGGTCGAAGCGGCCCGGGCGCAGCAGCGCCGGGTCGAGGACGTCGGGACGGTTGGTCGCGGCGATGAGGATGACGCCGCCGCGCACGTCGAAGCCGTCCATCTCGACCAGCAGCTGGTTGAGGGTCTGCTCGCGCTCGTCGTGACCGCCGCCCATGCCGGCGCCGCGGTGGCGGCCGACGGCGTCGATCTCGTCGATGAAGACGATCGCCGGAGCGTTCTCCTTCGCCTGCTCGAACAGGTCGCGCACCCGGCTGGCACCGACGCCGACGAACATCTCGACGAAGTCCGAACCGGAGATCGAGTAGAACGGGACGCCCGCCTCGCCGGCGACGGCGCGCGCGAGCAGGGTCTTGCCGGTTCCCGGCGGACCGTAGAGCAGCACGCCCTTGGGGATCTTCGCGCCGACGGCCTGGAACTTGGCGGGCTCCTGGAGGAACTCCTTGATCTCGCCGAGCTCCTCGATGGCCTCCTCGCAGCCGGCGACGTCGGAGAACGTCGTCTTCGGCATGTCCTTGGAGATGAGCTTGGCGCGGGACTTCGCGAACTGCATGACGCCGCGTCCGCCGCCGCCCTGCATGTTGTTCAGCAGCCAGAGGAAGACGATGAAGATGATGACGATCGGCAGGACCGAGAACAGGAAGCTGCCCAGCAGGCTCGGCTTCGCGATGTCGGTCTTGACCTCATCGATCGTGCCCTTGTCGTACTGCTGGATCGCCGCGCTGTAGATCGCGGACTGGGTGCCGGGGATCCACTGCGTGGTGACGTCGGCGCCCTCGGAGCGGACGCCGTCGTCGAGGACCGCCTTGATGCGCTGGTCGCCCGCGACGAACGTGATGTCCTTGACCTGGCCCTTGACGATGTAGTCGTTCATCTGGGAGGCGGGGATCTCGTCGCCACCGCTGTTGGGCGTCAGGTACTGCAGGGCGAGCAGCACGCCCACCACGGCCAGGACGATCCACAACCAGGGACCCTTGACGATGCGCTTCACAGTCTTCTCTCGACGGGTACGACGCTCGGACACCGGACAGTGCCGGCACCACGACGGTACAGGCGGGCGACAACGGAGCACCATTCCGGTGACCGTCGGGGGCCGGCCGGGAGCCTTGCTCCCGCGGCGGGCGCGCAGGCCGCTCGGACCCCGGGACGGGTCACCGGTCGGACCTTCGGACGGACCTGCGGACGGGCCTCAGGAGTAGACGTGCGGGGCGAGCGTGGCGATGTCGCGCAGGTTGCGGTAGCGCTCGCGGAAGTCCAGGCCGTAGCCCACCACGAAGTGGTTGGGGATGTCCCACCCGACGTACTTCACCTCGACCGGCATCGTCAGCGCCTCGGGCTTGCGCAGCAGGGTGCAGATCTCCACGCTCGCGGGGTTGCGCGAGCCGAGGTTGGAGGTCAGCCACGACAGCGTGAGCCCGGTGTCGATGATCTCGTCGACGATGACGACGTGCCGCCCCGAGATGTCGGCGTCGAGGTCCTTGAGGATGCGGACGACGCCGCTGGACTTGGTGCCCGACCCGTAGGAGGAGACCGCCATCCAGTCCATCTCGACGTGCCGGTCGAGGGCCCGCGCGAGGTCGGCCATGACCATGACCGCCCCGCGCAGGATCCCGACGATGACGAGATCCTTGCCCTCGTAGTCCTGCTCGATCTCGCGGGCGAGCTCGGCCAGGCGGGCCTGGATCTGGGCCTCGGTGAAGAGCACCGAGACGAGGTCGCTCTCGACGTGGTCGACGTCCATGGGCGAGACCCTAGGTCATCACCAGGCGGAGGTGACCACCCGGGCGGCCTGCGCGGTGACCCGGCCGCGGTGGTAGCGGCTCACGACCAGCATCAGCCGCTGCGAGGCCGAGCCGAGCACGAGGTCGTCGCCGGTGTAGCGCACCTGGAGCAGGTGGACGCCGCGGCGCAGCTGGCCGAGGGAGAGCACGGCACGGCCGTGACGGTTCGGACGCAGGGCGGTCGAGGCCACGGTGCGGCCGGCGTCGACGACCGAGAGGGTGCCGGTGGGCCGGTCGGTGGCGCTGGAGGTCACCGCGACCCGCACCAGCACGTCGTCCGCGGTGCTGACCCGGTCGTCGACGAGGCTGGCGGTGGTGCGGCTCACCGCCGGACGGCGCTTGATCACCAGGTCGCCGAGCGCGGCGCCGTGACGCCGGGTGACGACGACGTCCTCGACCGTGCCCGAGCGGTAGCCCGCCTTGGAGAGGCGGATCGTGTAGTCGCCGGGGCCGACCTCGAGGAAGAAGTAGCCGTGCTGCGGGCCGCTGTCCCACGCCGAGGCGTAGGTGAAGGCGCTCGCGGCGACGTCGCCGTCGGCGTCGACGGCCTCGACCAGGACGTCGTCGATCGCCCGTCCGCTCTGGTCCCACACCACGCCCTGGATGAGGCGGGTCGCCGCGGCGTCGGCGGGTGCGGCCACGAGGCCGACGGCGCCGAAGAGCACCGCAAGCGCCAGCAGCGGCGCCATCAGGGCGATCGAGAGGGTGGCGACCACGGTCGTGGCCGCGGACAGGACGGCGGACGCGACGGTGGTGAGAGCGCGCGGAAGACGGACCACGGGTGGCTCCTCGGGGGGTGATCGAGCACGAACGGGGGTTCTGCCCTCATCGGCCCTGCCGGAGCCGACCTGACCGATCCGCCGCACCGCGGCCGGGCGGTCTAGTCCGCTGCAGGCTCGCCGGGCTCCCCCGACGCCGCGATCACCCGGACGACGCCGTCCGTGCGCACACCGCGCCGATGACCGGGCAGGTCGATCCACTTCTGGCCCCGCCACCCCAGCACGAGGGAGTCGAGGGCGACGACGTGCTCGTGGAACAGCTCCGAGGCCGGCGACCCGGCCTCGAGCGCGAGGCGGCGCAGCACGCGGCGCCGCAGGGCGGTCGGCTCGGCCGCGAGCGCCTCGGCCGCGATGCCGCCGTCGGGCCCGAGGAGTCGGGCGTAGGCGGCGTCGGCGAGGTCGTCGAGGAGGTCGGCGTCCGCGCGCAGCTGCTCGGCCGTGCGGGCCAACGCGGCGGCGACCCCGGGGCCGATCTGCTCCTCGAGCACGGGCAGCACCCGGGTGCGCACCCGGACCCGGGCGTACCCGGGGTCGGCGTTGTGGGGGTCGTCCCACACCTCGAGGCCCTCGACCTGGCAGGCGGTGACGGTGTCGTCGCGGGCCACCCCGAGGAGCGGACGCCGGAAGACCTCGAACGAGGCGCGCATGCCGGCCAGCGACCTGGCCCCCGACCCGCGGGCCAGGCCGAGGAGCACGGTCTCCGCCTGGTCGTCGCGGGTGTGCCCGAGCAGGACGGCGGAGGCCCCGAAGTGCGCGGCCATCTGCTCGAGGACGGCGTAGCGCGCCCGCCGGGCGGCGTCCTCGGGGCCGGTGCCGCGGTGCTCGACCACCACGCGCGAGGACACGGTCTCGTCGACGCCGAGGGACGCCATGAGCGCGACGGTGCGGGCGGCCTGCTCGGCCGAGCCCTCCTGGAGACCGTGGTCGACGGTGGCGCCGACGACGCGCATACCGGCCCCGCCGGCGCGGCGCGCCTCGGCGACGGTCGCGCTCAGCAGGGCGACGGAGTCGGGCCCGCCGGAACAGGCGACGAGCACGGTCGCGCCGGGCGGGAGGTCGGCGAGGCCGCGGCGCACCGCCGTCCGGACCGCCGCGACCGAGGGATGCAGGGCCACGGCGACCTCAGCCGTGGACGCGGGCGACCCAGGCGGTGGGGTCGGCGATCTCGTCGCGGGTGGGCAGCAGGGCCGGCTCGGAGAAGACGGCGTTGAAGTCGTCCATGCCGACGGTCTCGACGACGCCGCGCACGAAGCGGGCGCCGTCGCGGTACTGGGCCATCTTGGCGTCGAGGCCGAGCAGGCGGCGCAGCAGCCGGTCGAGCGCCCCGACGCCCTTGCGGCGCTGGTCGAAGCGCGAGCGGATGTGGCCGACGCTCGGGATCACCTCGGGCCCCACCTCGTCCATCACGAAGTCGGCATGACCCTCCAGCAGCGACATCACCGCGGTGACGCGGTCGAGGAGCTCGCGCTGCGCGGGCGAGGAGAACATCTCCATGAGGCTGCCGGTGCCGCGGCGCTGCGGGTCGGCGAGCAGCTCGCGCAGGCGGGTGAGACCGCCCTCGAGGACGGTGCCGGCGTCGCCCTCCATCGTGCCGGCGACCTCGCTGATCAGGCCGAAGAGGTGCTCGCGCATCCAGGGGACGGCGGTGAACTGCACCCGGTGGGTCTCCTCGTGCAGGCAGACCCACAGCCGGAAGTCGTGCGGGTCGACGCCCAGCTCGCGCTCGACGTGGACGATGTTGGGTGCGACCAGCAGGAGCCGGCCCGCGGGGTCGTGGAAGGGGTCGAACTGGCCGAGCACCCGGCTGGCGAGGAAGCCGAGCAGGCCGCCCACCTCGGCGCCGGTGATGCGCGAGCCGACCTTGAGGGTGAGCCCGGAGGGCGGCCTCTTCTCCGTCAGCCGCCCCACGACCGGGGTCAGGATGGTGCGGAACGCGTCGGCGTTGGCCTGCACCCACCCCGCCCGGTCGACGACGAGCACCGGAGCGGTGTTCGCGCCGGCCTCCAGGCCGGTGCAGCCGTGCACGAGCCCGGTGGAGCGGTCGGCGGCGGCACGCAGTTCGGCGACGGCGGCGTCGGCCTCCGCACGGGTGACCACCGGCCCCTGGCCGGCGATGCGGGCGCCCAGCGAGGTCGCCAGACCCCAGTCGATCATGTCGGCGGGGTCGAAGGGCGCAGCCATGGGCTCGAACCTACCCGGCGGCCGCACTCCCGCAGCGACAGGTGGCGAGGGCGGCGGCCGCCCGGTCGAGCGCGGCCCGCGCCTCCAACGTGCCCGGTCCGTCGGTGCGCACCCGGTCGGCGATGATCACGAAGACGAAGGGGACGCCGTCGGCGTCGGCGCCCACCCCGGCGTAGCCGGAGACGCCGGTGAGCGTGCCGGTCTTCGCCCGGATCACGCCGCGCCCGGCGGGCGCCACCTGGTCGAAGCGGGCCGCCAGCGAGCCGGAGAAGCCGGCGACGGGCAGCCCGTCGAGCAGCGAGCGCAGCGGCGAGTCGGCGGACGCCGTCGCCACCGCGCGCAGCAGCGCGACGAAGGTGTCGGCGCCGATGAGGTCGCGCCGCGACAGCCCGCTGCCGTCGAGCTGGCGTTCGGGCAGGGGCACGTCGAGGCGCCGCAGCACGCTCGCGACCCCGGCCAGCCCGGCGGCGGTCGAGCCCTCGCGCGAGGCCGCGAGTCCGACCTGGCGCAGCATCGCCTCGGCGGCCTCGTTGTCGCTGTACTCCAGCAGGTGCTCGACCTGCTCGCCGACCGGCGCGCTCTCGACCGCGGCCACCGGGACGGCGTCCTCGGCTGCCCGGCCGGCGGCGACCGTGCCGCTCACCCGGACGCCCGCCACCTTCAACGCCGCCGCGAAGCGGTCGGGGGGCGGCGCGGG
>NZ_BAAAZH010000006.1:51038-172021 GCF_039536805.1 Nocardioides fonticola
CGCCGACCCGCGCCGCGCCGCCCGGCTCGGTGCGACCCTCGTCGACCCACAGCGCGCTGATCGGCGAGACGACGTCGAAGCCGCCGGCGTTGCCGGTGTACCCGGCCGGCCAGGTCGGGTTGAGGGCGGGGCCGGTGAAGAGGGAGGCGTCGTAGCGCAGGCGCACCGCGGTGACGCCGTCGCGCCGCAGCGCGGCCGCCGTGCGCTCGGCCAGCGTGGTCAGGTCGGCGCGGGCCGGGACGGCGTCCGGTTGGGGCTGGGTGGTGAGCAGCGGGTCTCCCCCGCCGACGAGCGTGAGGGTGCGACCGCTGCGCACCGTGGTGGTCGCGAAGGTCGTGCCAGCCGGGATCAGCGCGAGGGCCGCGGCGCTCGTGAGCAGCTTGGTGGTCGAGGCCGGGATCACCGCCGCGGGACCGCTGCGGTAGGCCGCCGACCCGTCGAGCGGCGCCACCGCCACCATCACCCGCGGCCCCAGCTCCGGGGTCGCCAGCGCCGGAGCCAGCGCCCGCCGCACAGCGGCGACGTCGAGCCCGCCGACGGGCGCCGCCGGGGCGACCGCCGCCGCGGCGGCCGCCGGATCGGCGACCGCGGGGACGGCGGGGAGCGCGAGGCCGAGGGTCTCCTCCGGGGGCGTGGTCTCGGCCAGTCGGTGCGGCCACAGCACGGCGGTGGCGATCAGCGCGAGCGCGGCCACCACGACCGTCGCGGTCGCCCAACGCCGGCCACGACGACGTCCGTCCCGGGCGGCGCGACGACGGGCCGCACGGGTGTGGTGCCGCTCACCTCGGTCCACGAATCCCCTCCCGCCTGCACGCTCGGCGCCATTGTGCGGGAGGATGGCCCCCGGCCCCCAAGTCGCCGACCCGTCGACGACGTCCCGGCCCGCCTGATCGCCCGGCCGCGCACCCCCGCGCGGCCCGCCACCACCGGAGGAAGCAGTGCTGGAGTTCGACGTACTCGTGGAGATCCCCAAGGGTCAGCGCAACAAGTACGAGGTCGACCACGAGTCGGGCCGCATCCGCCTGGACCGCACCCTGTTCACCTCCACCCAGTACCCGGCCGACTACGGCTTCATCGAGGACACCCTCGGCCAGGACGGCGACCCGCTCGACGCCATGGTGATCCTCCAGGAGCCGACCTTCCCGGGCTGCCTCATCAAGTGCCGTGCCATCGGCATGTTCCGCATGACCGACGAGGCCGGCGGCGACGACAAGGTGCTGTGCGTGCCGTCGTCCGACCCGCGCCTGGAGCACCTGCGCGACATCTCCCACGTCTCCAAGTTCGACCGCCTGGAGATCCAGCACTTCTTCGAGGTCTACAAGGACCTCGAGCCCGGCAAGTCCGTCGAGGGCGCCGAGTGGGTGGGCCGTACCGAGGCCGAGGCCGAGGTGCTGGCCTCCTTCGAGCGGTTCAAGACGCACGGTCACTGACCGACCCGAACCTCGCCGAGCGGCGGTGGCCTGCGGGCCGCCGCCGCTTCGTCGTTCCCCGGGTTGCCGCGGCCCCCGGGCTGTGCGCGGGACGCCGGTCGGAGACCGACCTCAGGCGTCCTTGGTGCCGGTGAAGTAGCCGAGGGCGCCGGAGAGGTCCACGCGCACGTCGACGCCGTCCTCGGCGAACCAGGCCCGCACCTCGGTGCTCGAGCAGCCCGGACCGATGAGTCCGGCCAGCCGACCGCCCTCGCGCAGCGCGGTGAACCGCAGCCCGGTGTCCTCGAGCACCGCGCTGCCGGTGACGCGACCGCCGGGCTTGAGCACGCGCGCCATCTCGCGGATCGCCTGGCGCGGGTCGGGGAAGCAGTGCAGCCCGGTGAAGCTGACCACCAGGTCGAAGGAGGCGTCGGCGAAGGGCATCGCCCCGACGTCGGCGCGCTCGGCCCGCACGAGGTGGGCCAGGCCGCGCCGGCGTGCGTTGGCCAGGGTGCGCTCGAGCATGCGCGGGTCGAGGTCGGCGGCGACGTAGGACACCTGCTGGTCGGGGCGCAGCCCGCGCAACGCGACCCCGCCGCCGCACGGGACGTCGAGGATGCGCGCGTCAGCCGGCTGGCGGCCGATCTCCTCGGTGGCCGCGTAGAGCCGACCGAGGTCGGACTGGAGGCCGGCGAACCAGACCGCGCCGCCGAGGCGCCGGTGCTCGACGGTCCAGTCGTAGAAGGTGCCCCACAGCGGGTCCTCGCCCCAGCTGCCGAGGAGGCGGGGGATCTTCACGGCCGGGACCGAGGGGATGCGCGGAAGGCTGGGCACCCCGCCAATCTAGTGGCGTGCTCGTCGCGGCCCCGTCAGGGACGGGCGAAGAAGGTCGGCGGCTCCCAGGCGTACATCGACTCCTCGTCGACGTCGCGGCCGGTGCGCGGAGCCTGGATGATCATCCCGTCACCCGCGTAGATCGCGACGTGGTGGATCGTCGAGGGATCGCTCGAGGTGGCCCAGAAGACCAGGTCGCCCGGGCGGAGGTCGTCGAGCCCGATCGGGGTCGAGACCTGGTACTGCGCGGCCGAGTAGTGCGGCAGGGAGATGCCGCCGGCGCGCCAGGCGCCCATCGTCAGACCCGAGCAGTCCCAGGCGTCGGGGCCTGCGGCCCCCCAGACGTAGGGCTCCCCGATCTGGTCGCGGGCGAAGGCGAGGGCCGCGGCGACCCCACCGGACGTCGGCGGAGCGGGCGTCGGCGCCGGGGCCGGCGGAGCCGGGTCCGAGCCGCCGGTGCCGGCCTGGCTCTGGGCGGCCGCGGCCGCTGCGGCGGCGGCCTGCGCCGCCGCCTCCTGGGCCGCCTCCTGGGCCGCCTTCTCAGCGGCCTCCTGAGCGGCCTTCTCCGCGGCGAGGCGACGGGCTTCCTCCAGCGCCGCCTGGCGCTTCGCCGCGATACGCACGCTCACGTGCTCCAGGTGGGCGAGTTCGGCGATGAGCTCCGTCTTCCGCTCGGCGATCCGGGTCGCCTCGGCCTGGGCCGAGGCGGCGGCGGCGGCGGCGTCGTCCCGGGCCTGCTTCGCGGCGACGGCCGCGTCCGCGGCGTCCTGGCGGGTGGCATCGGCTCGTGCGCTGGCGGCGGCGGCCCGGGCGGCGGCCCGGCGGTACTCCACCCAGCTCTGGCCGAGGGCCTCCTGGGCGCTGTCGAGGGTGGTGAGGTCGGAGAGGACGCCGTCGATGCCGTCGGCGCGGGTGAGCGCGGCGAGGGTGTCGAGGGCCGGGGAGTTCTCGTAGGCCGCACTGACGGAGGCCTGGACGCCGGCCCGCAGCTGCTCGACGGCGACGGCGGCGGCGGCGGAGCGCACCTGCGCCTTCGCCGCGGCCCGGCGGGCCTGCTGGAGCCGCCACCGGGCGCCGTTGTAGGCCTCGCCCGCGGCGGAGGCGGCGTCGGCGGCGCTGCGCAGGCGGTCCTCGGCGGCGGCGAGGTCGGCGCGCACCTGGGCGACGTCCCGCTTGCCCCGGGTGACGGCGTCGCGGGCGTCCTGCACGTCCTGGCGCGAGGGGCCCCGGGCGTCGTCCGCTGCGGCGCCGGCCGTCACGCCGCCGGCGAGCACGGCGATGGCGAGTCCGGCCACGGCGGTCTGGGTCATCCGGCTGCGGAGCACGAGGGGGGCCTCTCGGGTCGGGGCGGGCCACCGAGGGGTGCCTCACCAGTGCACGTGCGTCACATTGGACCCAGAAGACAACAATTTTCACAAGTCTTTCGGCGTGTCGCGTTGACAATTACATCGATGTAGTTCACGAACCACATCGATGTCATTCGAGCGCTACGCGCATGTCACGCGCAGTTCGGTACCACTAGGCACCCCTTGCAAGGGTCGGGTAGAGGTACCGAACTGCGCGTTACAAGCCGTGGGGGCGAGGCCATCCCGGGCGGATCCGGGCGCGGCGAGATCCGGGCGCGGCCGTCCCAGGGAGATCCGGACGGCGGGGCGGGGTCGGCGGGTGGCGTCAGCCGACGGGCTCGGGCGCGGGAGCGTCCGGGGCCTCGGGGGTGCTGGGCGCGGCCGCGGGCACGACGGCGTCCGGCTCGGCAGGCGCGTCGCCCCAGGCGGCCTCCTGCTCGGCGGCGCGCAAGGAGGCCTTGTCGAAGTGCTGGCCGCTGAGCAGGCCGCCGACGTAGAAGGAGACCAGCGCGAGGGTGATGCCGGCGATGTCGTCGGCGAGGTAGTGCCAGCCGAAGTAGACGGTGGCGACGACGGTCAGGGAGAAGTTGACCCAGAAGACCGCGCGCACGAGACGGTTGCGCACGGTGTACTGCACCATCAGCGCCACCAGCAGGGTGATGCCGCAGTGCAGGCTCGCGAAGCCGGCCACCGACTGCACCTGGCCCTCGACGCCGGTGAGCAGCACGCCCTGGCGGGCGTAGACCAGCGAGTTCATCAGCGAGGACGTCGGGGTGTGGGCGAGGTCGGAGTAGATGAAGGCGTACTCCAGGCCCGGGCCGAGGGTGGGCAGCGCGTAGTACGAGAGCGTGCCGAGGGTCCAGGCGATGCACTGCGAGGTGACGAACCAGTACCCGAACCGCAGGTTGCGCGACCACACGACCCAGGCGGTGACCGCCAGCGGCACGAGCGGCAGGAACCACAGGTAGATGTAGCTGAGCACGTGGGCGGCGATGTCGGTGCCGAGCAGATCGTGCAGCACGATCGCGGGGTCGTGACCGAAGAAGAGCGCCCGGTCGAGCAGGTGCAGCTCGCGGTCGTAGGAGAGCGCCCGGACGACGCCGGGCTCGGCCCGCGGATCAGGGCGCACGAACGGCAGGAACGACTTCAGGTTCCGGTAGCAGACGTAGACGACGTAGAAGCTGATGACGCCGATGGCGACCAGCGTCAGACGCGGCCGGTTCCAGTGCGAGCGCCAGCGGTCGCGCACGATCGCCGGCATGCGCCGCGGGTCGAGGCGCGAGAGCCACAGGGTGCGCGGCAGCAGGTCGAGCAGCAGCGCCGCGCCGAGCAGCAGCGGCAGCCGCACGCTGGAGGGGCCGAGGAAGCTGCCCTCGGGGTCGACCAGGCTCTGCCCGAGGTGCTGCGCCGTCAGCCAGGCCCAGATGCCCATCGCGACGGCGATGACGATCGGAGCGGCGTAGGTACGGCGGGGCACGGCGAGCAGTCTAGAGACTGCCCCGCAGGGAGCGGGACCCCAGCGGCGCAACGCGGGTGGGATCGACGACCACCCGCACGCGTTCGCCGACCACGAGCGGGCGATCCAGGGGCGCGACGGCGTCGTACAGCGGCGCCGACCCACCGACGTCCGGGCCGTCGAGGCGCACCCGCAGCCGCACCTGGTCGGGCGTGGGCCGGAACGACTCCAGGACGCCGGTCAGCGGGCCGTCGTCGTCCAGGCGGAGCGCGGAGCGCCGCAGCGCCAGGCCCTCCGGCCCGGGTTCGATGCCGGCGGCCCCGCCGATCATCGCCGCCGCGGCGCCGTCCAGGGTGCGGGCGTACCCGAGCAGCAGTGCGGTGTCGGCGTCGACCGGCGCACGCCAGACCTCGTCGATGGCGCCGGACTGGAGCACCCGGCCCGCGCGCATCACCGCCAACCGGTCGGCGACGACGAAGGCCTCCTCGTGGTCGTGGGTGACCCACAGGGCGGTGGTGCCGGCGGCGCGCAGGATGGCGCGCAGGTCGGTGGCGAGCCGCTCGCGCAGCCCGACGTCGAGGGCGGAGAGCGGCTCGTCGAGGAGCAGCAGGCGCGGTTCGACGGCCAGCGACCGGGCGAGCGCGACGCGCTGCCGCTCGCCTCCCGAGAGGGTGCCGGGCAGGCGGTCGGCGTACCCGGAGAGCCCGGTGAGCTCCAGCAGCTCGGCGACCCGCGCCCGCACCTCCGCACGAGGACGACGCCGCAGCCGCAGCGCATAGCCCACGTTGCCGGCGACCGTCAGGTGGCCGAAGAGCTGGCCGTCCTGGAACATCAGCGCGAACCCGCGGCGATGCGTCGGCACCCCGGCCAGGTCGCGGCCGTCCCACGCGATCGCACCGGACGCCGGCTCCAACCCGGCGACGGCCCGCAGCAGGGTCGACTTCCCGCAGCCCGAGGGGCCGAGCACGGCGAGCACCTGACCGTCGTCGAGGGTGAGATCGACGCCCTGCACCGCCGGGACGCCGTCATAGGCGACGCTCACGTCGCGCAGCTCGAGCACCATCTAGAGCACCCCCAGCGAGGGCACCCGCAGGCGCTCGACGGCGAGCATGACGGCGCCGGTCAGCACCGCGAGGACGACGGAGGCCGCGAGCGCCATGCCGTAGTTGTCGGCACCGGGCCGGCCGAGCAGTCGCACGATCACCACCGGCAGGGTCGGTCGGTCGTCGCGCACCAGGAACGAGGTGGCGCCGAACTCGCCCAGCGAGACCGCGAAGGCGAAGCCGGCGACGGCCAGGAGGGGTCGCCACACCACGGGCAGCTCGACGTCGATCCAGGCGCGCAGCGGCCCCGCCCCGAGGGACGCCGCCGCCTGGCGCTGCCGGGGATCGATGCCGGCCAGCACGGGCACGAGCGTGCGCACGACGATCGGCAGGGCCACCAGCGCCTGGGCGAGCGGCACCAGCAGCGGGGAGTCGCGCAGGTCGAGCGGCGGTCGGTCGAGGGTGATGAGGAAGCCGAAACCGAGGGTCACCGCCGAGACCCCGAGCGGCAGCATGAAGAAGCCGTCGAGCAGGCCCCGCACGCGGCGTTCGACCCGGCCCGTCGACCGGCGGGTGACCACGACGGCGACCAGCACGCCGAGGGTCAGCGACATCCAGGTCGCGTCGACGGCGATGCGCCACGACGTGGCGATCGCCTCGGTCACCGGCACCGCCAACGCGTTGTCGCCGCCCGTCGTCCGCAGGGCCCGGAAGTGGTCGAGGCTCCAGTGCCCGTCGACCCGCAGCGCACCGCGCAGCAGCGTGAGCATCGGCAGGACGACGAGGGCCACCACCGCGGCCGTCACCGCCATCGCCGGCAGGTCCGAACGCCGTACCGGACGCGGACGCGGGACGACGCGACGCTGGGTCGGGTCGGGCACCTGCCGCAGCCGGGCGGCCAGGGCGAGCAGCAGCACGACGGCGAGGAGCTGCACGATCGAGAGTGCGGCAGCCGCCTGGAGGTCGAGCAGCTGGGTGGTGAGCAGGTAGATCTCGGTCTCGACCGAGGAGTACCGCAGCCCGCCGAGCGTCAGCACGATCCCGAACGCCGTGGCGCAGAAGAGGAAGACGACGCTGGCCGCCGAGACGATCGCCGGGCGCAGCGCGGGCAGGGTGACCGTGCGCAGCACCTGCCACGGCGAGGCCCCCAGCGCCGCGGCCGCCTCGCCGGGCCGCGGGTCGAGTCCCTCCCAGGCGGCGCCGACGGTGCGCACGACCACGGAGACGTTGAAGAACACCAGGCCGATGAGGATCGCGCCGGCCGTGCCGTCCAGCCCGAGTCCGCCGAGCGGGCCGGACTCCCCCAGCAGCTCGCGCAGCGCCACCCCGACCACGACCGTGGGCAGCACGAACGGCACGAGGACGACGACCCGCAGCAACCGGCGTCCGGGGAAGTCGAGGCGGTGCAGCACGAAGGCGGCCGGCAGGCCCAGCAGGGTGGCGATGAGGGTCGCGGCCGCCGAGGACCACAGGGTGAACCGCACCACGCGGTGCACCCGGGCCCGGCCGAGCACCTCGAGCACCGCGCCGGGGTCGTAGCGGCCGTCGACGACGAATCCGCGGTGCACCATGCCGGCCACCGGCAGCACGAAGAACACCGCGAGCACGACGACCGGCACCGCGGCGAGGGCCGCGAGCTGGAGGTGGGCGCGGCGCATCGGCATCAGCCGCCGATCAGGTCGTTCCACTCCCGCAGCCACGTGTCGCGCTGGGCGGTGATGTCGGCCGGGTCGACGCTGTAGGGCTTCTCGGGCTGGACGGCGAAGCGCGCCCAGTCGGTCGGCAGCGCGGTGTCGGGCAGCACCGGGAAGACGTACATCGAGTCGGGCAGCGCGGCCTGCACCTGCGGGCTCTGGAGCCAGGCGACCACCGCGGCCGCGCCGGCCGGGTTGGCCGCGCCCTGGAGGACGCCGGCGTACTCGGTCTGGCGGAAGCAGGTGTCGAGGAGCGCGTGGGTGGTGCTGCCGCCCTTCCCGTCGGTGGTGAAGGCCGGCGAGGAGTCGTAGGACAGGACGATCGGCCGGTCGCCGCCGCCACCACCGGCGGTGAAGTCGACCTCGTAGGCGTCGGACCAGCCGCTCACGACCTTCGTGCCGTTGTCGAGCAGCGCACGCCAGTAGTCCTGCCAGCCGTCCTCGCCGTAGGCCGCGATGGTGGTGAGCAGGAAGGCCAGTCCGGGCGAGCTGGTGGTGGCCCCGGGCGTGACGAACAGGTCGCGGTAGCGGGGGTCGGTGAGGTCGTCGAGCGAGGTCGGCGGGGTGATCGTGCGGGCCGCGAACCAGGCGTCGTCGACGTTGACACACACGCTGGCGGTGTCGATCGGCGCGAGGGCGTGCTCGTCGTCGCCGGGCAGGTCGTAGGCCGCCACGCCGTCCGCGGACGGCGTCCCGGGGGCGAAGACGTCGGCGTCGAGCGCCCGGGAGGCGAAGGTGTTGTCGATGCCGTAGGCGACGTCGGCGACGGGGTCGCCGGCCGCGAGCACGAGCTGGCTGGTGAGCACGCCGGCGTCGCCGGTGGAGCGGATCGTCAGATCGATGCCCGACTCCTTCTCGAAGGCGGCGATGAGCTTCTTCGGCAGGCTGAAGGAGTCGTGGGTGAGCAGGACGACGCGGCCGCCGGCGGTGGCGCCGGCCGAGGGGGAGGCGTCGTCGGCGGCGCCCTCGTCGGCCGACCCGCCGCTCAGCGAGCAGGCGCCGAGCGCGAGGGTCAGGACGGCGGCCCCGAGGGCGGTGGAGCGGGCACGGGTGCGCAGGATCATCGGAACTCCCTTCGCCGGTGTTAACCGGAGCAGGTTCGGAGGGTCTGCGGCTGGCCCGCACTCTCAGCACCGCGCCGGATCGGCCGGGTGCTCCCCTGTCGTTGGTCGATCCGGATGGTAGCCGGTGGCCCCGACCGCGATGGAGTCGGCGGCGGCCCTCACCGTTCCAGGACGAGTTGCCAGGCGAAACCGATCCGGCGGGAGGGACCTCGACCACCGAGCGTGAACCCACCCGCCGTGCGACGCTCGACACCACCCGCCGTGGAGAAGGACAAGGCCCCGGGGGGTTTCGCTGGCCGTAGCCGCTACGCCGTGGTTCCCGGGGCTCTCTGTCGGAGCCGAACTCTACGCTCACGAACAGAGAGATCCACCCCTTCGAGGGGAGCGACATGCCTCGGGAGCCGTGGGCGTTGCCGACGTTGCTCTCGCCTGCCCGGATGACTCCCTACCTCGCCGCGAGCGAGGGCGACTGGGATGCCGCTCTCTCTCCCTCTACGACTGGAACACCTCACTGAGCGCCGCGTTCTTCGAGTCGATCCACTACCTGGAGGTCGGCCTGCGCAATGCTCTCGATCTCGCTGCCTTCGCGCACATCGGTCGAGCCTGGCTGATGCCGACGCAGGAGGTGCTGACGGCCAGATCGCAGAGGGTCGTCGCGACCGCACTCGCCCACGCCAGTGGTCCCGAGGTACCTCACGGCAAGATCGTCGCCGAGCTGCCCTTCGGCTTCTGGTGGTCGCTCCTCGCAGACGAGTACAACCGCCGCCTATGGCAGCCCGCGCTTCGGCACGCCTTCGATCGACCGGTTCGCCGACGGACTCTCCACAGCGAGCTGGACGAAGTCCGTCGCCTGCGGAATCGCATCGCTCACCATGAGCCGATCCATCGACGCCCGCTGGCGAACGATCTCGCGCGCGTCCTCACCCTCGCCGAGCGGGTCAGCCCGCACCTGGGTGACCACATCAGTCAGACGACGCGGGTCTCGGACGTGCTCGGTCAACGGCCGTGACCAGCGTCGCGCCGATCGGCTCCGAACGCCCGTCAGCGCAGGTCAGCGCCCGTCGTCGACGGTGGCCAGCGGCGCGAGCCCGTGCTCCATCCCCCAGGCCACGGCCTGGGCGCGCCGCGAGACGTCGATCTTGCGGTAGGCGGTGCGGATGTAGGTCTTCACCGAGTTGATGGAGAGGTAGAGCCGCCCGCCGATCTCGGCGTTGGTCAGGCCCTGGGTGACCAGCGAGAGGATCTCGGCCTCGCGCGGGGTCAGGTCGAAGTCGGTGCCGGACCCGGCGGCGGAGACCGCCTTCAGGGGGCCGCGGTCGACCGGCGTGCGCACCGTCAGGACGTCGTCGCCGGCGTGGATCGACTCCAGGGCGCCGACGAGCTCCTCGGCGGGCAGCGCCTTGGAGAGATGGCCGGCGAAGGACCCGTAGCTGGCGCCCTCGGACCGATCGCGCCAGGAGTAGATGACGGCGCGCCGCTGCGAGCCGGTGATGAGTCGGCGCAGGACCTCCTGGCTGGCCGGCGACTGGTGCACCGGCTCGTAGAGGATCACGTCGAGGGACGCCGGCTCGCGCAGAGCGGTGTCGAGGTCGAGGAGCTGGACGCGGCCGGCGTAGGGGCGCAGGAGTGCCTGGAGGCCGGCGGCGGCGAGCTCGTAGGTGTCCACGAGGGTGACGCGGACGGGGCGGGCGGGGCTCACGGGCCGAACCTATCCGACACCGCGCCCGGACTCGCATCGGCCCGACCCCGCAGGCGCCCGGGAGGAGAGCCCGGAAAACGGATCGGGGCGGCGGATCGAGATCCGCCGCCCCGACGCTCACGACGCGGGTAGGCACCCATCGGCGAGCAGGTTCCGAAGGACACCCGGCACCGGTGAGGCGTCACCTGAGGTGGGTGTGGTGTGGAACGCGATGAACATAGCCCGCACGATCGGCGGACGGTAGCGGAACGGGAGGATTCGGGACCTCTGCGCGATCCGCTCACCCGACCGGGTGATCTCGACGATCCCGGCCGGACCCGTCGAGCGGGACGGTCGACCCGGCTAGGCTGCGCGAATGGCCCGGGTCCTCGTTGCAGACGACGACGAGGACATCCGTCTCCTCATCGAGATGCGGCTGCGCCGCGAGGGACACGCCGTCACCCCGGTCGCCGACGGACAGGAGGCCTGGGACTCCCTGCGGTCCGGCGGGTACGACCTCGCGATCCTCGACAACTCCATGCCCGAGCTCACCGGGCTCGAGGTGACCGCGCGCTGCCGGGCCGAGGCGGCGCTGGCCGGGCTGAAGATCCTCATGGTGACGGCCTTCGTGCAGGAGCAGGACGTCCAGGACGGCCTGCAGGCCGGCGCCGACCACTACATGACCAAGCCGTTCTCGCTCCAGGACCTCTCGACCCAGGTCAGCCTGCTGGTCGGGTGACCGCCGCCCCGCCGTCGGGATCGACCGGGCCGGCCGTGTCGACCGCCGGGTCGGCCGCGAGCGCATCGGCCAGCGTGCGGTGCACCGGGAAGACCCGGTCGAGCGCGGTCACGTGCAGCACGCGCAGCACGGCAGGGTGGTCGACCACCAGGCAGAGCGATCCGCGGAAGGTGCGGGTCTTGCGTCGGGCGGCGACCAGGACGCCCAGCCCGGAGGAGTCGACGAAGGTGACCTCCGCCAGATCGACGACCAGGTGGACGCGCCCCTCGACGATCTGATCGCCGATCACGGTGCGCAGCTCGGCGGTGCTCATCAGGTCGATCTCGCCGGCGCAGGAGACGACCGTGCGATCGGACTCCTGACGGACGGTCACGGCGAACATGGCCGGAGAGTAGTGGCAGGACGGGCGCTCCCGGCCTCACCCCGTCGGCGTGGCGACCTCGGGGATCGGCGCGACCGCGTGAGCCTGACCTCCTCCGTACCGGGCCAGGAGCGCGGCGACCTCGCGCTCGGTGACGGCCCCGAGCACCCGGCGTCCCCCGGGCACCCGGGCGAGCACGCGGTACCGGACGACGTTCTGGGCGATCGAGGTCGCGATCGCCCAGGGCGGACGCATCGGCAGGCCCATCTCGCGCATGCTGCGCGTGCCGAGGAAGACGGTGAGCATGCTCAACAGCCGCTCGCGTTCGTAGTGCCCGCGGATCGCGGCGAGCGGGGCGGGGAGCGGGGCGAAGTCCAGGTGGCGCTGGACGTCGACGATCGCCCGCGCCAGCTGCGGCCCGGCCTCCGACAGCTCCGCCTGCGAGACCAGGATGTGGTAGTTGAGCCGGTGCCGCTCGCGTTCGGTCGCGACCAGGAAGTCCTCGTGCACGCCCATCAGCCAGCCGACGTAGCGCCACAGGTGCATGACCGCGCGGGAGTCCTCCCGGCTGACCGGCACCCCCAGCGCCCGGACGCCGAGCATGCACACGGCGTCGAAGAGGCCGAGGGTGGCGGCCTGGTCGGCGTCGTTGATCGGCAGGCCCCAGTGCGCGACGTCCCAGCGGGGCGCGAACTCGCGGTTGACCACCGCGTGCATGACGCGCACGTGCAGGGTGAGGCGCCAGGCCTCACCGCCGGGCTCGAGTCCGCCGGGCTCGCTGAGGCTGAGCGTCCAGGACTGCGTCTCGGCCAGCCGCCGGCGCGTCTGGTCGCCGGTGAGCGCGCCGGTGGCCACGAGCAGGTCGGTCGGCCCGCCGAAGCGGTAGCCGCCGATGAGCGCGAGCTGGAGGAGCACGTCGGAGGCCGCGCGTCCCCAGCCGCGGTAGACGCGCTGCCCGACGGCGAGCAGGTCGCGGTCGAGCCAGTCGGGATCGGCCGAGGTCGTGGCCAGCAGCGTGCGCAGGGACGCCGGGAGGCCGTCGTCGTGCGCCCCCGCCGGCCCGGCCGCCAGCGCCCGGCGGACGGCGGCATGGGTCACCCGTGCCGGGTCGCCCGCGGGCAGGCGCATGGCCTCGGCGACCGCCCCACCGAGCGGATCGCACTGGAGGTAGGCCTCGCCGAGCCGGTCCATCAGCGCCTCGTCGAGCTCCTCGACACCGGCGATGCGGCGCAGCGGGCGGCCCAGGGTGGCGCCGCGCCGTTCGGCGGAGCGGTGGCGGGTGGGAGCGGCGAGCGAGTCCACGACGGTCATGCCCGGGAGCTTGACACGATCATTTACTCGCATAAAACTCGCGATCCGTGCGGAAGATCCCCCGGCAGGCGCGCTCGCGGGCGATGGTCGAACGGCTCCTCGCCGCCGGCCGCGACGTGCTCGTCACCGACGGCTACGACGCCTTCACCACCAACCGGGTCGCCACCCGCGCGGGCGTGAGCCCGGGCTCGCTCTACCAGTACTTCCCCGACAAGGGCGCGATCGTGGAGGCCGTGGCCGACCGCTGGCTCGACGAGCTCGCCGAGCGCGTCGCCGCCAGCCTCACCGACCACCTCGGCGCCCCCGGACCGGTGCTGGTGCGCGGCACCCTGGAGGCCCTGCTCGACGCCCTGGAGGACGACCCCGAACTGCTGCGGGTGGTCGCCACCGAGCTGCCGCTCTCGCGCTACCGCGACCGGCGCCAGGCGCTGCGCCGCCGGGTGGCCGACATCGCGACCGCCGGTCTCGCCGGGCCGAGCGGCGCGCGGCGTCCCGACCCCGCGACCGCGGCCTGGGTGCTGGTCGTGGCGGTCGAGGCCCTCTCGATGCAGTGGGTGCTCGAACCCCCAGCACCCCGGCGCGGTGAGTCCGTCGAGGAGCAGCGCAGCCGCATCATCGACGAGCTCACCGACCTGTGCCTGGGCTACCTGCTGGGTCAGCCCTCGGCAGCCGCGCCGACCGGCTCGCGTGTCGCGCCCCGCTCGGAGGACCGCGAGAACGTGTAGTCGTCGAGGGGGAAGTGCGAGCTGGTCCACATCGTCTCCAGCGTCGGCGAGGCCCGGAACGGGACGTCGCCGTGGGCGTCGAAGTAGTAGCTGTTGGCCTGCCCGCAGCCGCCCTGGAAGAACACCTGGTGGCGACGGCGTCCGAGCTGGCGCTTCCAGTACCGCTCATGCGCCTGCGGGGTGACCTCGATGCGGTCGGCCCGCTGCCGCCGGGCCCGCTTGAGCAGCCGCACGATGTGGGCCATCTGGGTCTCGATGAGGTTGAAGTAGGACGAGCCGTTGTAGCCGTAGGGCCCCAGGATCGAGAAGAAGTTGGGGAACTCCGGCACGCTCACGCCCTGGTAGGCCTGGAAGCGGTTCGCCTCCCACCACGCCTCGAGGTCGCGCCCGCCGCTGCCGATCACCTCGAAGGTGGGCATGTTGCCGTGCTCGAAGACCTTGAAGCCGGTGGCCATGATCAGCACGTCGACCTCGTGCTCGACGCCGTCGCTCGTACGCACGCCGGCGGGCGTGATCGCCTCGATCGAGGTGGTCTCCAGGTGCACGTTGGCGCGGTTGAAGGTCGGCAGGTAGGAGTTGGAGAAGCTCGGCCGCTTGCAGCCCAGGTCGTAGTCGGGGGTGAGCTTGGCGCGCACCTCGGGGTCCGTGACGGCCTTGCGCAGGTAGGCCCGCGCCTGGCGTTCGCCAAGGCCGGCAGTGGGCACGAGGCCGTGGAAGTGGGCGGCCAGCGGGAACGTTACTTCGACGAACGTCTGGCTGGCCAAGCGGGCCACCCGCTTGCCGCCGGGCACCTTGAGCAGGGTGCGCACCGGCAGGGTGATCGGCCCGTCGGGCTTGGGCAGGCACCAGATCGGCGTGCGCTGGAAGACCGTGAGGTGCTCGACCTCCGGCGCGATCGAGGGGATCACCTGCACCGCGGAGGCGCCGGTGCCGATGATGCCGACCCGCTTGCCCGCCAGATCGACGTCGTGGTCCCACCGGGCGGTGTGCATCGTGATGCCGGCGAACGACTCCACCCCGTCGATCTCGGGCAGCTTGGGCTGGGTGAGCACGCCGGTGGCTCCCACGACGTAGCGCGCGACCAGGCTGCCGCCGTCGGCGAACTCCAGGGTCCACCGCGACGTCGCGTCGTCGAAGACCGCGCGGGTGACGGTCGTGTGCAGGCGCGTGCGCCGGCGCACGTCGTACTTGTCGACGCAGTACTCGGCATAGGCCTTGAGCTCCTCCCCCGGCGCGTAGACCCGCGACCAGCCCGACTTCTGCTCGAAGGAGAACTGGTAGGAGAACGAGGGGATGTCGACGGCCACGCCCGGATAGGTGTTCCAGTGCCAGGCACCGCCGAGGCCGTCGCCGGCCTCGAGCACGAGGTAGTCGCCGAAGCCGGCGCGGTCGAGCAGGATGCCGGCGCCGATACCGGAGAAGCCGCCGCCGATGACGGCGACGTCGACCTCGGTGCGCTCGGCGGCGGGGACGGCGGAGGCTGTGGTGGCGGGACTGGTCACGAGGCGGTCTCCTGGGTGTCGGCCACCGGGGCGGCGGTGCCCGCGGTGGAGGCTGCGGTCGCGGGCTCGCGCAGCTCCGCGCGGATGCGCGCGGCCGGCGTGAGCACCACGACGTCCACACGATGCTCGATGCCCTCGGCCGTGCGCACCCCCTGCGGGGCCATGGCATAGACCGGCCAGGCGATGAAGCGGCAGCGCGGGTCGGCCAGGGCGTCGTAGAACGCGAGGTCGACTCCGGGACGCCGGTGCGAGAAGCGGTGCGGCGTCAGGAGCCGACGGGTCCAGGCGTCGTCGACGTGGCGGCGCAGCTGGAGCCGCGCCACCGGCCGGGTCAGGACGGCGTCCAGCGCCGGCACGCGGCCCAGGGCGCCGAGCGCTCCGCGCACCGGGGCGGGCCCGGCGGGCAGCAGCCAGTCGGGCTCGTCGAGGAAGACCGTGACGCGCTCGGCCGAACGGAGCGCGGCCGGGACGACGCAGGCCACCTCGCGCCCGGGACCGACCACGGCGACCCGGCGGCCGCTGAAGTCCTCGCGGCGCCAGGCGTCGTCGAGGATCATCCGGCCGGCGAAGGCGGCGCGCGGCGCGGGAGGTCGGCGGCTCACGAGGCGATCGGCTCGTGGGTCAGGGCCTCGGTCCAGCTCTGCGGCTTGCCGAGGAGCCGCACGGGCACGTAGGAGGTGGCCTTCACCAGCGGGTCGGCGAGGAACCGGTGGTAGGGGTGGGTGCGGTCGACCATCATCGTGGCCTGGGCCTTGAGCACGTGGAAGGCCGGGATGCGATGGGTGTAGGCGCCCCGGCCGCCGATGCTGGAGAAGCGCTTCACGGCGTTGTAGAGCTTCTGCTCGGGCAGGCCCATCGCGACGATGTTGTCGCGCATCTTGTTGATGAGCGGGACGAACACGATGATCAGGCCGAGCACGACCTGCGGCTTGAGGTTGCCGATGCTCTCGATCATCAGCTTGTGCAGCGAACCGGCGCCGATGAGGTCGAGCACCTGGAAGTCGACGGTGATGTGGCGGGCCTCGTCGGAGTTGATGTGCCGGAAGACCTCGTGGCACACCGGGTCGGGCACCTCGTCGAGGAGGAACTTCACCAGCGCGCCGTCCAATGCGCACTCCAGCAACGGGATGAGGGTCGCCAGGCCGGTGAGCGGCAGGGAGTCGCCGAAGTCGTCGAGGGTCTTGATGGCCATGCGCACGTTGATGTTCGGCTCGGGCACGGCGCCGCTCTCGTCGAGCATGCCCCAGCGCTTCATCAGGGCCAGCTCGGCGTTGGCGTGCTTCTGCTCCTCGGCGTGGAAGTAGCGGTAGATCTCGGCGATCGCCGGCGTCGGGGCCTTCTTGGCCAGGGCCGCGAAGCCGCGGGCGCCGACGTGCTCGATCCAGACCAGGTCGGCCATGAAGGGCTGGAGGCGGGCGCGGATCTCGTCGGTCATCAGCTCCGCGCCGGGGGCCTCCCAGTCGATGTCGGCCAGCGACCACTGCTTGTCCTTGATGGTCTGCAGCATCGCGTCGAAGTCGTAGCCGGTGGCGGTGGCTGTGGCGGTGGTCGTGTCGGTGGTCGGGTCGGTCATCGCTTCTCCCCTTCGAGAGCGGGCGCGAACCGGCCGAGGAGGCCGGCGGCGCGGGTGTAGGTGGTGGGCAGGTGGCGCTTGGCGTGCCAGAGGGCACGGGCATCGAGCTGCGGGACGACGTAGAGGCGGCCGGCGTCGTGGGCGTCGAGGGTCATCCGGGCGACACGGTCGGCGGAGAAGCCGGCGACCTTCGCCAGCCGGGCGGCGAGATCGGCGGCCTTGGCGTCGATGAGCTCGCCGCCGAAGATGCCGGTGCGCACGAAGGTCGGACACAGCACGGTGACGCCGACGTCGGTGCCGGCGAACTCGGCGGCGAGGGTCTCCGACAGGCTCAGGACGCCGGCCTTGCTGACGTTGTAGGGCCCCATGCGGGGTGCGGCGGTGAAGCCCGCGGCGGAGGCGACGTTGATGATGCCGCCGCGTCCGGCCTCGCGCAGTCGCGGGGCGAAGACGTGGCAGCCGTGGATGACACCCCACAGGTTGACGCCCAGGGTGCGCTGCCAGTCGGCGAAGGCGACGTCGCCGACGAGCTTGCCGCCGGCCCCGATGCCGGCGTTGTTGCAGACGAGGTCGGGGGCGCCGCCGTGCCAGGCGGCCGCCTCGGCGGCGAGATGCTCGACCTCGGCCAGCTGCGCGACGTCGCAGACCACGGCGATGGCCTCGCCGCCTCGGGCCTCGATCAGTCCCACGGTCTCCTTGGCGCTCGCCTCGTCGATGTCGGCGCACACCACGCGCCCGCCGCGGCGCGCGAGCTCGAGGGCGAGCGCCCGGCCGATGCCGCTGCCGGCTCCGGTGACGATCGCCTGGGCGTGCGCGGTGCGGCGCGGGCCGCGCGCCAGCCCGGGGATCATGCGCTCACCGCCGCGGTGCGCGGACGGCGTCGGGCCTCGACGGGTGCAGAGGCAGCCGCGGTCTCGGCGCCGGCCGCCTCGGCGGCCCGCTCGAGGAGGAAGCCCGCGATCTGCTCCAACGAGCGGCGGGCCTCGGGCAGCACCTTGGCGAAGGCCTGGAACACGTGCATCTGACCGGGCCACACGTCGAGGTCGACGCGCGCGCCGGCCGAGCGCAGCTCGCGGGCGAGCTCGACGGCGTCGGCCGCCAGCATCTCGGCGCCGCCGGCGGTGATGAGGGTGGGCGGGAAGTCGGCGCCGAGCCGCCCGGGGCGCAGGCGCAGCCGCGGGTGGGCGGCGGGATCGGCGTGGCCGACGTGCAGATCGACGAGCGCCGCGGCCGATCGGGCGGTGCACATGGGGTCGGGCGCCATCCGCTCGCGTCCGGCGGCCAGCCGCAGGGTGACGTCGTGCACCGGGGAGAGCAGCGCGAGGCCGGCGGGCAGCGGGAGGCCCTCGTCGGAGAGCGAGAGCGCGAGGTCGACGGCGAGGTGGCCGCCGGCGGAGTCGCCGGCGACCAGGACGTGCTCGACGCCCTGGTCGCGCAGCCAGTCGTGCGCGGCGCGGACGTCGTCGGCGGCCGCGGGGAAGACGTGGCGCGGCGCCAGGCGGTAGTCGACGGAGAACACCGGGAGCCCGGTCAGCGCGGCCAGGCGCGAGGTGATGCCGCGGTGGGTGCGCGCCGAGCAGATGGCGTAGGCGCTGCCGTGCACGTAGAGGATCACCGTGCGGGGCGCGGGATCGGGCGCAGCCAGGGCCGAGCGCACCCACTCCCCCCGCACCTGCGGGGCCCCGGCGGCGGCGGGCGGCCGGACGACCTCGATCCGGGTGCCCTCGAGCACCGGGCCCAGGCTGGTCATCGAGTGGGCGGTGATGCGGCGCGAGACCACGACACCGAACCGGTTGGCGGGCAGGACCTCGGCCAGCGGCCGGATGGTCACCTGGGTCAGGCCGGCGAGGGCCCGACTGCGCAGGGAGGGACGTCGTCGTCCCGATTTCTGAGGGCGCATGCCGTCAGAATGTATCTGAGGGCGGGTGCCGTCAAGAGGCGCGCGGTGAGAGGATGGGCCGGTGACCACCTCCGCCGCTCCCCGCCGCTACGGCGGCAAGAGCGCCGAGGAGCGGCGCGCCGAACGCCGCGAGACCCTGCTGGCGGTCGGCCAGGAGATCTGGCAGGAGCAGGGGTGGGCGGCGGTCACCATGCGCGGCGTCTGCGCCCGCGCCGGGCTCACCGACCGCTACTTCTACGAGAGCTTCGCCGACCGCGACGCCCTGCTCGGAGCCATCTTCGACCGCCTGCGCGACCGCATGCTCGAGCGCATGGGGGCCGCGATCACCGCCGTGCAGCACGAGCCGCCGCTGGTGCACATCCGCGCCGCCATGGGCGCGATCCTCCACGACCTCACCGACGACGCCGTGCACGCCCAGATCCTCTTCGGCGACCACGGCGGCAGCGCCGTGCTCGAACAGCGCCGCCGCGACGCGATCCTGGTGGCCACCGAGTTCCTCATCGCGCTGGCCCAGCCGTTCCTGGCCGACACCGTCGACCTCGACTCGCTGCGCATCCACACTCTGCTCGGCATCGGCGGGTTCGTCGAGGTCGTGCTCGCCTGGCACAACGGCACCCTCGACGTCCCGCTCGACGACCTGCTCAGCGAGCTCGACGACGTCGCCGCCACCCTGGCGGCGCGCTTCCTCGGATAGGCCCGGAACCCGGGCCGGGGGCCGCTAGCGCGCGACCCCCAGCGCGACGTCGTCCACGTGGACGCCGTCGTACCCGCCGGTCTCCGCGCACAGCGGGCCGCCCAGCGCGCTGCACAGGGAGTCGCTGGTGAAGTGGAAGCGCACCTGCAGCGGGCCGCCCGCGGGCACCAGCGCCCGGTAGCGGGTCCAGCCCGGGCTGTCGGGGTTGGTGCCGGAGTAGCTGCCGATCGGACGCCAACTCGTGCCGCCGTCGTCGGAGACCTCGACCTTGACGACGTCGAGACCGGCCTCGGTGTCGACCCGCATGGACCACTGGAGCACGCCCCGACCCGCGGGCAGCTTGACCGAGGGCGAGGTGAGGGTGGCGTCGACGGAGTCCTGGTAGGCGAGCGGACCGGACAGCGCGAAGGCCTGGCCCGCGGCGTCCTCCTTCGTGCCCGAGCCGTGCCCCGGCGTCCCGAGCGACCACGTGAACAGCCCGGTGGACGCCGTCCAGCCCTGCGCCCCCGCCTCGAAGTCGTAGGAGGCGGCGGTGCGGCCGATCGCCGGCACGCTCACGTCGTCCTGGGTCGGGGTCGCGACCTTCACGCGGTCGGCGAAGCGGTAGCTCCACACGTCGCGGCCGAACATCGCGAGCACCGCGGTGTTCGGGTCGTTCGGCTTGAGCTCGATGCTCGCGACCGGCGCCGGCGGGAGACCGCCGAGGCGGGCGAAGCGCGGCGAGACCGACCGGGTGCCGGTCTGGTCGGTGGCGAACGCGCCGACGTCGGTGCCCACCAGCAGCTGACCCTTGCGCAGGGTGATCGAGGTGGCCGGCGCGTCGGGCAGGTTGCCGGTGATGTCGCGCCAGGTGCGGCCGGCGTCGCGCGAGACGAAGAGGTGGCCGCGACCGACCTGCTTGTTCACATCGCCCACAGCACCCGCGGGCACCCAGCGCCGGGTGTAGCCGCCGAGCGTCGCGTACACGGTGCGCGGGGAGGCCGGGTCGATCGCCAGGTCGGTGATGTAGCGGTTCGGCAGGCCCTTCGTGCGCACGACGTGCCAGCCCCGGCTCGTGCCGGCCTTCGGCGACTGCTTGCCGCCGACGTTGGTCGCGATGCCGTTGCGGAAGACCGTCTTCGACGGCGCGAGCCGGTTGAGGGTGTCGCACTGACCGCAGTAGGCGACGTAGGTCGCGTTGCCGCGGGTGGCCACCGCCGACATGGAGTTGTCGGGGTCGGTGGCGCTCGAGGTCGCACCCGCGACACCGGGCTGCGAGCGGGTGCCGAGGTCGAAGACCTTCAGCCAGGTCGTGGTCGAGCCGTCCGCGGCGTCCGCGGCGGTCATGCCGGAGGTGGTGCTCGGGCCGTTGAGCGTCTCGACGACCTCGCGTCCGGCCGTGACCAGGTGCTTGGCGTCGAGCGGGTCCATCACGAACGGGTTGACGAACTTCGAGGCCGTCAGGCCCGGGTCGATGCTCGCCCAGCTCTTGCCGCCGTCGGTGGTCACCGAGATGGCGGCGTTCGTGTACTCCTCGTAGGCGGTGTCGGAGTCGAAGGGGTCGACGGCGGTGAAGAAGCCGTCGCCGCCGTAGGTCTCGTACTGCTTGCGGGTCTTCGCGTCGATCTTGAGGTTGCCGTTGTCCTGCAGACCCGCGTAGACCGTGCCGTCGTTGGCGATCGAGGCGAAGTAGGGCATGAGGGTCGAGAAGCCGGTCTGGTCGCCCTTGCCCCAGTGGGCGTTGTCGAGCTCGCCGTCGCTGTCGTCCTCGAACCGGTAGCGGTAGGCGCCACCGTCGTTGCCGACCACCAGCTGCACGCCGCCGTCGACGTCGGCGTCGGGGATCCAGATGCCGTCCTGCTGGTCGGGGTGGGTCGTGGAGTTGTCGTCGGTGGGGTCACGGTCGGTCGGACACGCGGGCAGCCCGGCCGAGAGCAGCAGGCAGGAGTTGCCGCCGAAGTACTTGCCCACGACCCCGAAGTGCACGGGCACCGAGCCGTCGAGCGGCAGGCCGGCCTGGGCGGCGTCGTTGGTCCAGATCTCCTCCAGGCCGAAGGCCAGGCGGGTCGGGGCGCCGGACGCCGTCGCGCGGGTCGGGTCGGGCTGGACCCACTGGTTGTACCAACCCTGGACGCCGGGCTGGTAGCCCGTGGCGGTGCCGGTGCCGATCAGCGCCGAGCCCGTGGTCGGGTCGGCGACCAGCTCGGTGCCGCTGACCAACTCGGTCCAGGTGGCACCGAAGTCGGTGGAGACGTAGAGGCCGTTCAGCACCGTGGTGCCGACCGGCGAGGCCGGGGAGCCCTCGGGCAGGTCGATACCGGCCAGGCCGCCCTCGTTGAGCAGCTTGGCGTCCTGCACCAGCGCGTAGAGGACGTCGTGGTCCTGCTCCGGGCCGACCGCGTTGCCGAGCTCGACCCGGCCGATGTTGGCCTGCGGCGCGAAGCCGGTGACGGCCAGCTTGCGGAAGCTGCCCGGGCGCCCGGTGGTGGAGCGGTAGACGCCGTTGTTGGGCGACTGGACCGAGCCGTCGGCATTGGTGCGCTGGCCGCCGCGCCAGCCGACAGTGGCCACCACGGTGCCGGCCTTGGTGGCGGTGTCGACGCCGCCGGGGGCGACCACCACGACGTCGGTGACGACGTTGGCCAGGGCGCACTCCGGGCGCTTGGTCATGTCGGTGACACCGGCGCACGTGCCCGTCGGCAGCTTGACGTTGCGGTAGCTGCGGCCGGCGTCGGTGGAGACGAAGAGCCCGTACTGGGTCGCGGCGTAGACCGTGGAGGTGCGGTGCGGGTCGACGGCCAGGGCGAAGCCGAGGGCGCCCGAGGGCAGGCCCTTGCTGCGCTTCCAGTGCCGGCCGAGGTCCTTCGACCAGTAGGCGCCGACGCCGGTGTAGGCGTTGGAGCCGAAGGTCGGCTCACCGGTCAGGGCGAGCACGGTGCCGCCGCGCGACGGCGTCCAGGCCACCGCGCCGGTGACGCTGGTGGGCAGGTTGCCCGATGCGCTGCGCCAGTGGCCCGCGAGGTCGTCGGAGCGCCAGATGCCGCCGTTGCCGGCCGCGGCCCACAGCCGCTGCGCCTTCGGGTCCCAGGCGTAGGAGTCGATGCGGCCCATGTTGCGCGAGAGGCCCAGACCGTTGACCTCGGTGTAGTCGGGGTCGTCGACGATGAGCGGACCCTTGCCGTAGAGCGCGGCCCTACCGCGGGTGCCGGCCACCGAGCCCGGGCGCAGGGCGGCGGCCTCCCGGGCCGCAGCGACCGCGGCGCCGTCGCGGTAGACGCCGTAGGGCGCCAGGCGCGGCATCGCCCGGGTCTCGAACATCGTGTTGAGCTCCTGGAGCGACTCCGGTCGCTTGCTCACCACGCACAGGGAGTCCCAGGTGTCGGGGTCGACACCCCGCAGCATCGGCAGTTCGCGGGTGACCTCGCGGACGAACTCCGACTCCTCCTCGTGCTCGCCCTCCTCGCCCTCATGCTCGGCCTCCTCGCGCTCGCGTTCGGCCTCCTCGCCGGCCTCCTCGCCCTCGCCCTCGGCACGCATCTCCGCCCGCACCTCGCGGACGGCGTCCTCGACCGGCTGGTAGCCGCGGGCGCACGCGCCACCCGCGCTGACATCGCCGTCACCGTCGGATCGCAGCCGCAGGACGCCGGCCACGCCGGCACCGAGGAGGAGAAGGAGCGCCACGGCCGCTGCCACCCAGGGCAGGAACGGACGGCGGGCGGTGGACGACGGTCGGGTGAGACGCATCAAGGGACCCCATGTTCCGGGACGAGCGGGTGACCCCGCGTCACCCGGAGTGACAACGCGGACGCCGCCCCGAGGTCACGCGGCGAGGTGCGGGCCGGAGGAGACCCACGCCACATACGATGAGCAGCCCGCACCCTCCCCGTCACCGAGGACCCCGATGACCGCGTCCAGCACCCGCGCCGACTACCTCCGGGCCGCGATGACGCTGCTGGCCACCGACGGGTACGGGGCGCTCAAGGTCGGACGCCTGTGCCGTGAACTCGGCCTGACCACCGGCTCCTTCTACCACCACTTCGCGGGCCTGCCCGACCTCGTCGCGGCGCTGCTGGCCCATTGGGAGGAGGAGAACACCCGGCGGGTCGCGGTGGCCGTCGCCGAGATCACCGCACCCGACCAGGCGATCGGCGTCCTGAAGGAGGTCGCGATCGCCCTCCCCCATGCCGCCGAGGCGAACCTGCGGGCCTGGAGCCTGCGCGACCCCGCCATCGCGCTCGTCGTCGCCCGCGTCGACGAGGAGCGCCGCAGCGTGCTGACCGCCGCGATCGGCCTGGTCGTCGGCCGGCCGCAGCGCGCCCACGACCTCGCGGTCCTCGGCCATAGCGTGCTCGTCGGCTTCCAGCAGTCCCGCGATCCCGGCGACCTCGCCGAGTTGCGCCGGCTGATGGACCTCTACGAGCGGCTCATCCACGCCGAGAGCGCCACGAGTGCCGGCAGCGCCGAGAACGCCGCGAGCGCCGTCGTCGCCGCCGGGTGACGGCGGCCGAGGGCTATCCTCCGAGCGTGTCGCGACCGGGTCTGCCCAGCCGGTCGCATCCGCGCGTCCTCGATCTGGCCGTCGCCCTCGCCGTGCTGCCGACGGTCGTGCCGCCGCCGGCGCAGATCGGCGGATCGACGCCGTTCCTCGACCGTCTCGACGCGCCCGGCATCGCCCTCGTGCTGGCGGCGTGCGCCCTGCTGATGCTGCGTCGGGTCGCGCCGTGGCCGACCACCCTCGCCGTCGGCACCCTCGTGCTCGTCGCCCTGGCCCGGCAGCCTGCCGCCTCCCAGGCCGTGGTGCCGCTCCTCGTGGTGCTCTACACCCTCGGCACCCGCGCCCGGGTGGTGGCGGTCGCCGTGACGACGGCGGTGCTCACCGGCGCCGTGGTCGCCACGCTGCTCGTCGCGGGGCAGGACACCGGTGAGGCCGGGCAGCGCGCGATCATCCCCTGGCTGGGGCTCGCGGCCGCGGTGGGGGTGGCGATCCGGGGACAGCGGGACGCCGTCGCGGCCGCCGAGGCCCGCGCCGAGCAGGCCGAGCAGAACCGCGAGGAGGAGGCCCAGCGTCGCGTCGCCGAGGAGCGCCTGCGGATCGCCCGCGACCTGCACGACGTCCTCGCCCACCAGGTCGCCGTGGTGAACGTGCAGGCCGGCCTGGCCCAGCACCTGCTCGCCACCGATCCGACCGGCGCGGCCGAGGCGCTCGGGCACGTGCGCGCGGCCACCGGCCAGGTGCTGCGCGAGCTCCCCGCGTTCCTCGGGGTGCTGCGCGCCGAGGACGGCGATCCCGGCACCGCGCCGGCCCCGACGATCGGCGACGTCGACGACCTCGTGCACGCGGCCCGGCTCGCCGGGCTCCAGGTGGACTTCCGCACCAGCGGCGATCCCGGCCGCCTCGGCGAGGGCACCGGCCTGGCGGCCTACCGGATCCTCCAGGAGGCGCTGACCAACGCGGTCAAGCACGGCGCCGGCTCCGTCGAGGTGCACCTCGGCCACGGCCCGACCGCGACGGTGGTCGAGGTGGTCAACGCGATCGCCACCACCCCGCGCGCCGGGACTCCGATCTCGGGCCACGGCCTCACGGGCATCCGCGAACGTGCCCACGCCCACGGCGGCACCGCCGAGATCGGACCCGCCGACGGGCGGTGGCGGGTGCGCGTGGCCCTCCCGACCGAGCCGGGTCGCCCCGACGGGGAGGCCCCCGCATGAGCAGCCCGATCCGAGTCGTCGTCGCCGACGACCAGCCGCTGATCCGCAGCGGGTTCGCCGCCCTGATCGCCAGCGCCCCCGACCTCGAGGTGGTCGGGGAGGCCGCCGACGGCGTCGAGGCCCTCGACCTGGTGCGGGCACGGCGTCCCGACGTCGTCGTCCTCGACATCCGCATGCCCCGCGCCGACGGCCTCGCCACCACCCGCGCGATCACCGCCGACCCCGAGCTGGAGAGCGTGCGGGTGCTGGTGCTCACCACCTTCGAGACCGACGACCACATCGCCGAGGCGCTGCGCGCGGGGGCCTCGGGATTCGTCGGCAAGGACATCGACCCCGCCCGGCTGCTGGACGCCGTCCGCACCGTCGCCGCCGGCGAGGCGCTGCTCTCCCCCGCGGCCACCCGCTCGCTCATCCATCGCTACCTCGCGGCCCCCGAGACCGCCGTCCCGGAGGCCCGCATCGAGGGCACCGGGCTGACGCCGCGCGAGCTCGAGGTGGTCGCCCTGGTGGCGCAGGGCCTGGACAACGCCGAGATCGCCGAGCATCTGGTCGTCTCCCCGCTGACGGCGAAGACCCACGTCACCCGTGCGATCGGCAAGCTCGGCGTCCGCGATCGCGCCCAGCTGGTGGTCTGGGCCTACCGCAGCGGCCTCATGGACGGCTCCCCCGAGGGCGGTCCTCGGCGCTGACGCCGGACGGCGCGGCGTCCGCGGCGTCCGCGGCGTACTCCCACGGGAGTAGGTGGAAGTGTCTCCACCGGTACGACGATCGCGACGGCTGCGGCCGAGAGCCTTGGATCCATGATCGAGACCTCCCAGCTGACCAAGCGCTACGGCGACCACCTCGCCGTCGACGACCTCTCCTTCCGGGTCGAGCCCGGCCGGGTCACCGGCTTCCTCGGCCCCAACGGCGCCGGCAAGTCCACGACGATGCGCCTCATCACCGGCCTCGACCGGCCGACCTCGGGCACCGCCACCGTCAACGGCCGCCGCTACGCCGACGCCGCCGTGCCGATGCACGAGCTCGGCGTCCTGCTCGACGCGAAGGCGGCCGACCCGGCCCGCAGCGCCCGCAACCACCTCCGGGCGCTGGCGGCGGCCGGCGGCGTCCCCCGGCGGCGGGTCGAGGAGGTGCTCGACCTGGTCGGTCTCACCGACGTCGCCGACCGGCCCCTCGGCGGGTTCTCGCTGGGCATGGGGCAACGCCTCGGCATCGCCACCGCCCTCCTCGGCGACCCGCAGACCGTGATGCTCGACGAGCCGGTCAACGGCCTCGACGTCGACGGCATCCAGTGGATCCGCCGGCTGCTCACCGACCTCGCCGCCGAGGGCCGCACCGTGCTGCTCTCCTCCCACCTCATGAGCGAGCTCGAGCTCGTCGCCGAGCACCTGGTGGTGATCGGCCGCGGTCGCATCCTGGCCGACACCTCGATGGCCGACTTCCTCAGCGGAGCCGACGAGCACCGCACCCTGGTGCGCTCCCCCGAGGCCGACCGGCTCGCGCGGATGCTGGCCGCGGACGGCGTCGTCGTCTCCTCCGCCCACGACGGCGAGTTCGAGGTGCGCGGCGTCGAGGCCGTGGCCGTCGGCCGTCTCGCCGCCGCCCACGGCATCGAGCTGCACCAGCTCGCCACCCGCGACACCTCCCTCGAGGAGGCCTACCTGCGCCTGACCCAGGACGCCGTCAGCTACGCCGGGCACAGCACCGGGCACGACTCCGGAGCCGACCCGACCTCCGGCGCGACCTCCGGCCCCTCCGCCGACACCACCACGACCGCACTCACCGGGAGCCCCGCATGAGCACCACCGTCGACCTCGTCACCCCCCTGCGCCGTCCGGGCCTCTCGGCCACGCTCCGCTCGGAGTGGATCAAGCTCGCCAGCCTGCGCTCCTCCTGGCTGACCCTGGCCGCCACCGCGATCGTGATGGTGGTCATCGGGGCCGTGGCGGCAGCCGCCTCGGCCTCCGGGGAGGCGGTCGGCGCCCCCGGCAGCGACGGCTCCGACCCGCTCTCGACCGTGCTGACCGGCGCGAACTTCGCGATGCTGATCCTCGGCGTGCTGGGCTGCCTCACCGGCGCCCGCGAGTACGGCTCGCGGATGATCACCACGACGTTCGTCGCCACCCCCCGACGCTGGCGCGTGGTCGCGGCCAAGGCCCTCGTGCTGACGACGGTCGTCGTGCCGGTGGCCGCGATCGGCACCTTCGGCGCCTACGCCGCCGGCACCGCCGTGCTCGAGGGAGCCGGCGAGCCGACCGTCGCGCTGAGCGACTCCGGAGCGCTCGGCTCCCTGCTGGGGATGGTCCTGTGGCTGACCTGCGTCTCGCTCCTGGGCCTGGCCCTGGGCTTCCTGCTGCGCAGCACCGCCTCGAGCATCGGCAGCCTGCTGGGCGTCGTCCTGATCCTGCCCCCGATCGCCGGTGCGCTCCTGCCCGACAGCACCGACGCCGTCCTGCAGGCGCTGCCGAGCAACGCCGCCGCGGCCTTCACCACGATCACCGCCACCGGCGACATCGACATCAGCGGTGCCGTGGGCGTGGTCATCGTCCTCGCGTGGACGGTCGGCCTCCTCGCCGTCGCGCTGCGCCGGGTGGTCACGCAGGACGCGTGAGACCCGGAGGGAGGGGCCGGCGCCGCGACGGCGCCGGCCCCTCCCTGCGTGTCCGGGGTGTCCGGGGTGTCCGGGGTGACCGGGGTGACCGGGGTGTCCGATGCCGTCGCGCCCCGGGCGCCCGCCGGTCAGCCGGCGGGATCGAAGCCGGTCTGGTGGCCGAAGACGACGGTGCGCAGATCGGTGTGGAACAGCTCCGCGCACGTGAGGAGGGTCAGCAGGCGCGGGTCGTCGGTCGGGTCCACCCCCGCCGGGTCGGGGTTGACCGGCCGGGGGTCGAGCACCCAGCCGGCGCTGAAGTCGACGGTGAGCGCATCGCCCGGGGTGTCGATCACGTAGTGGTAGGTGCCCTGCGCGGTCTGGAGGTCGACCTCGTCGCCGACCCGGAGGTCCTTCAGGTGCCGGAACGGCTCGCCGTGGGTGATCACGTGCCCGGCCAGCACCATGTTGCCGCGCTCGCCCGGCATCGCCGTGCCGTCCTGATGCCCGACTCCGGCCGCGAGCACGTCGTCGGAGGTGCCGGCGAGGACCGGCACCTCGTAGTCGGCACCGAACCGCGGTACCCGGAGGATGCCGATACCGGTGCCGACGTCGACCCGCACCTCCTGCTGCCCCTGCGACCAGCCCTGCTCGAGCGACCCGATGATCTCGGCCTGATGCCGCTGGGAGAGCCAGGTGGTGACCCACAGCTGCCAGGCGATCCAGAGGAGGATGCCCACGCCCGCGACGAGGAAGGCGATGCCGGCGATCCGCAGGGCGCGCCGACGCCGCGGCGGGCGGCCCGCGGGACCGTCCGGACCGCCGGCATCGCCCGCACGACCGGCGGCGGGCGGGGGGCCGGCGGGCACCGAGGGAGCGGAGGTCACGCCCCCGAGTGTCGCACCGCGGGGGTGATCCTCGGTCCCACTCTGCGTGATCAGGTTTCATAACCGCCCGGGGGGAGGCACAATGGCGTCACAGCCGCCTCGCCTCAGGAGACTCCGTGCCTCACACCTCGCGCCTCGTCGCCCCCGCCCACCGCCTCGCGCTCCGCGCCCTCGCGGTCGTCGGCGCCCTGGTCTCGGCGCTCATGGCCACGGTCCTCCTCGCCACGCCCGCCCTCGCCGACTACACCGGCCCCTACGTGCCGCCCACCGGCACGGGCCCCGCCAACGGCGGCACCCTGCCCGGCGGCGTCGGCCCGGCCGACGGCCAGAACGGCAACGGCCTGCTCCCGAACACCGGCAGCGAGATCAGCCTCTGGCTGATCGCCCTCGCGCTGGCGCTCGTCGTCCTCGGCTTCGCGCTGCTGCGTCGCTCGCGACGCGCCGCTCTCTGATCGGACGGCGTGACCGACTCCTCGGCGGGGTCGCGTCGCGTCGGACCTGACGGCGTCGAGTACGTCCGGGTCCGGGTGCGCGTCCGGCGCTCCCGACGGCAACGCCGCCGTCGGCGGGCGATCGCTCTCAGCGTGCTCGGCGTCGTGGTCGTCTTCGGCGCCCTGGTGGCCTACGACTCCTGGCGCACCTACCGCGACCTCCGCGACGTCGACGCCGCGACCGCACGGATCGCCGTCAACCTGCGCGCCGGCCAGATCGCGGAGGCGCGGATCGCGGCCGTCGACATCGGCCGCGCCACCGACGACGCCCGGCGGCGCCTGCACCGACCGTGGTGGGCGCTCGCCGCCCACCTGCCCGGCGTGGGCGAGGAGGTCCGCACCGCGCGCGCCCTGGCCGACGCCGCCGTCGACATCTCCCCGACCCTCCCGACCCTGGTCGACGCCACCGGCACCGCCACCGGTGTCATCGACGCCGGCCGCGTCGACACCGCCACCCTCGCGACCCTCCAGGCCCCGCTGGCCGACGCCGACGCGGGCTTCGCCTCCGCAGCACGACGGCTCGACGGGATCGACACCGGCTCCCTGAGCGGACCGATCGGCGAGCGGCTGGCCCGCTCGGTGCAGCAGGTGCGCTCGGCGGCCGCCATCATCGCCAGCGGACGCCAGGCCGCCGACGTCCTGCCCACGATGCTCGCGGGCACCCACCGCTACCTGCTGGTCTTCGACAACAACGCCGAGATCCGCACCTCCGGCGGCCTGCCGGGCTCGTGGGCGCTGCTCACCGCGGTCGACGGCAAGGTCAGCCTGACCACGCAGGGCTCCTCCGGCGCGGTGCCCATCGCGCCCGAGCCGGTGCTGCCGCTCAACCGCGCCGAGGACCGGCTCTTCACCGCGCTCCCGGCCACCGACTTCCGCGACACCTCCTTCGTGCCCGACGCCGTCCGCGCCGCGCGCCTGCAGGCCGCGCTGTGGCAGAGCGGCCCCGGTCGGGTCGACGGCGTCCCGATCCCGCTCGACGGCGTGCTGCGCCTCGACACCGTCGGTCTCTCCTACCTCCTCGAGGGCACCGGGCCGCTGACCGTCCGCGACCTGCGCCTCACCTCGGCGAACGCCGTCGACGAACTGCTCTCCCGCGTCTACGCCACCTACGGCGGGCGCTCCGATGCCATCTACCGCGAGACCACCCGGGCCGTCTTCGATGCGATCACCACGCGGCCGCGGTCGCTGGTGGCGCTGATCTCCGGCTTCGCCCGCGCGCGCGCCGAGGACCGCTTCTCCGCCGTCGGCCTCACCCCGCAGGTGCGCTCGGCCCTCGACGCCGCCGGCGGGGCGGGCCGCCTGACCCCCGCCGCACCCGACGCCGCGACCGCGTTCGTCACCCTCGACGACGGCACGGCGGCCAAGATGTCCTACTACCTGCGCCGCGACACCGAGGCCGAGGTCGACTGCCCCGGCGGCACCCCCACCCTCACCGGCTTCACCCGGCTCTCCCAGACCATCAGCGCGGCCCGTGCGCGCCGGCTGCCGGGCTACGTCAACGGAGCCGGGCTCTACGGGGTGACCGCCGGTCACCAGCAGGTCGTCGTCCGCCTCTACGGCCCGCCGGGCGCCGTCCTGACCGAGGTCGACGTCGACGGCCGCGACGTCACCCCCGAACTGACGACCGCCACCTACGCCGGACGGCCCGCGGTGATCGTGCCGGTCGAGGTGAGCGGTCCGAAGCCGGTGCTGGTGGCGTGGCGCTTCACCGGCGGTCGTCTCGGCGACGACGTCCGCGTCTGGCAGACCCCCTCGATCGTGCCGGGTCCGGGCGTCGTCGACGCCGTCGGCGGCGGCTGCTGAGCCCGACCACGGACGGCGCGGCCGGTCAGGACAGGTAGCGCAGGACGGCGAGCACGCGCCGGTGGTCCTCCGGCTGGGCCGCGAGCCCGAGGGCCTCGTAGATGTTGGAGATGTGCTGGACGACGGCCTTCTCGGTGATGCACAGCCTCTCGCCGATCGCGACGTTGCTGCGGCCCTCGGCGACCAGGCCGAGCACCTCGCGCTGGCGCGGGGTGAGCCCGGCGATGCGGCTGTCGGGAACGGTCGCCCGGGCCACCATCGCGTCGACGACCTCCGGGTCGAGCACGCTGCCGCCCGCGGCGACGCGCCGCAGGTCGGCGACGAACTGGGCGATGTCGCCGATCCGCTGCTTGAGCAGGTAGCCGACCCCGCGCGGGTTGTCGCCGAGCAGGGTGAGTGCGTAGCTGCGCTGTGCGTGCTGGCTGAGCACCATGACGCCGACGCCGGGATGCTGCTCGCGGATCCGCGACGCCGCCTGGAGCCCGTCGTCGGTGTTGCCCGGTGGCATCCGGATGTCGGTGACGGCGAGGTCGGGCTCGAGCGCGGCCACCGCGGCGAGCAGACCCGGCGCGTCACCGACGGCCGCGACCACCTCGAACCCCTCACCGGTCAAGACGCTCTCGAGGCCCCGCCGCAGCAGCACCTCGTCCTCGGCGATCACGACCCGCACGGCACCTCCACGCTCACCAGGCTGCCCGTGCCCGGTTCGCTGCGCACCCGGAAGGTGCCGCCGAGGGCCGCCACCCGACCGGCCATGCCGCGCAGACCCGAACCGGCGCGATCGACGCGTCCGTTGCCGTCGTCGCGCACCGAGAGGCGCAGCAGTTCCTCCTCGACGCTGACCTCGACCTCGATCCGGGAGGCCTCGGCGTGCTTGAGCACGTTGGTCAGCGCCTCGGCGGTGACGAAGTAGATGGCCGTGGCGACCGTGTCGGCGACGACGGCGTCGTCCCCGCTGGCGCGCAGCTCGGCGACGAGCGGCGTGGCGTGCACGAGCTCGTCGAGAGCGGCCATGAGGCCCTGCTCGAGCAGCAGCGGCGGCATGACGCCGTCGACGACGTGACGCAGCTCGGTCATCGCGTCGTCGAGGTGGCCGCGCAGCTGATCGACGCGCTCGCGCCCGGGGCCGTCGGCTCCGACGAGCTCCTGGAGCCGGCCGATCTCCATCGCGGCCAGCACCAGCCGGTTCTGCACCGAGTCGTGCAGGTCGCGGGCGATGCGGCGGCGCTCCTGGTCGCCACCGGCCAGCAGTTGGCGGCCGGCCTCGAGGAGGGCCCGACGGCTGGCCGCCAGCTCGGCGGTCAACCGGTCGCGGTCGATGACGAGCGCGAGGACCCGGGCCGCCTCGGTCACCAGACCGCGGTGCACCGTGCTCGCGTCGTAGACCAGCACGGCGCTCGCGGCGCCGTCCTGATCGGTGTGCACGGCGACGATGCCGCGATGCTCCGAGCCGAAGGGGACGGCGACCGAGGCGCCGTCCGCGTCGACGAACTGCGAGGAGCCGGGCAGCCGGTACAGCACCTGGACGCTCGGGTCGCCGAGCGCGCGTGCGATCGCCTCCTGCGGGGTCGACCGGACCTCCGGGTCGGCGAACCAGCGGCCCAGCTCGCTGACCTCGAAGGTGCGGGCATAGGCCCCGGCGAGCACGGCGATGCCGAAGACGAGCGGGATGCCCACGAAGAGGCCGACCTGGAACCCGAAGCGCTGGAAGACGTTCCACCCGAGCAGCGGAGCGAGCACGTGCGCGCTGATCGGGATGCCGAGGAGCGCGATGAGGCCGTAGCCGTAGACGACCGCGAGCACGCGCCGACGCCGGGCGTCGCGGGTGCGTCGCAGGACGTCGAGGACGACGAGCGCGCCGAGGGCGGTGAGGACGCTGACCGAGGTGGCCTGGACGTCGTTGATGCGGGCCGCCCACTCGGGGTGGCCCTCGATGCGCAGCCAGTCGACGGGCATCTCCACCGGCATCGTGACGTACTGCGGGATCTGCAGGCCGATGGTGACGACGTAGAAGGCGATCACCAGGGGCCGGGCGAACCGCGGTCGCACGTCACCGCCGGGGAAGGCGAGCACCAGGGCGTAGAGCGCCCCGATCGGCGCCTCGGCCAGGGCGATGCCGATGAACATCGCGTACGGGTTCAGCACGTTGCTGCCTGCGGCGGCGAGCAGGAACACGCCCTGCACGACCAGCAGCCAGGCGATCGGCAGGCTCGGACGCCGATGCCACAGCAGGACGCCGACGGCCACCGAGAACAGCCCGGAGAGCGGGAAGGCCGCGAAGAAGTACGGGTAGGGCGGGTGCTGGGCCAGCGCGAACGCCGTCTCGAGGGTCGCGACCAGGGTGGCGACGGCGAGGAGCAGGACGAGTGCGCGATCGAACGGATCACGCACCATCGGGGCACGGGTCATGGGCGACCTTCGCGTGCGATCGGAGGGAGGCTTGGGAGTGGGGGTGGAGCGTCGGCTCCGGAGGGGGGACCGGAGCCGACGCTCCACTATTTTCGCAGATTTTCACCCGTTCGGGCGAACAATCTCGGCGTCGTGGAGACTTTTTGCCTCGGGATCAGGCCGGAACGGGCTCAGGGACCGACGATCCGCACCGTCCGGGTCGTCCGCACGCTCCGGTTCGCCCCGTAGGCCACGGCATAGACGAGCCGGGCCGGGCCACGGGCGTCCGCGGCCGTGCGGACGGCACCGACGAAGGACGCCGTCGCGGCATTCCAGACCAGGCACCCGAGCGGGTCGCCGTCGACGGGCGCGCCGACCACGCGCACCGTCACCGCGCAGTCGCGGCTCAGCGCCCGGGCCCGGGCCGCGCCGATGGAACCGCCGTCGACATCGGTGAGCCGCAGCTCCACCCCGGTCGACCGACCGGCCACCAGCGTGGTGCGATCGGTCGGCGAGAGCACGTCGCGCACGAGCACCCGCAGTCTCGCCCGGCCGACGTTGCCCGCCAGGTCGCGCGCCGAGCAGCGCACGGTCTGCAGACCGGCCACCGAGGTGTCGACGCTGCCGCACCGGGCCGCCGCGACGCCCGATCCGCTGTCGCGGGCACCGGGGGCGACGCTCACCCCCTGCTGCCCGAGCAGGATGCGGCGCACGTTCGCTCGCGGGCGCAGGGTGGGGGCGGTGCGGTCGACGGTGAACGCGGCGCGCACAGCCGCCGTCCGACCCCGGCTGTCGGTGACGCGCACGATGAGGGTGTGCGCGCCCTCGGCGAGCCGGCGGACGTCGAGCGCCCCGCCGAGCGTCACCCGGGAGCCGGACGTCTCCAGGCTCAGTGCCTGCCCCGCGCCGCGCACCCGGTCGATCCAGGCGCGGGCGCCGGTGACGGTGACCCCCTCGGCGAGGGCCTGGGCCGAGCCCCGCACCTCCAGGACGCCGGCGCGCACGAAGCGGGCCAGCCCGTCGAGGCTCACCGACGGGTCGTCGACGGGCGGGGCGACCGTCACCGGGAAGGTGGCGGTGCCGACGTTGCCGGCGGCGTCGGTGGCCGTGCAGGTGACGGTGGTGGTGCCGACCGGGAACACCGACCCGGACGCCGGCACGCACACCGGCGCGAGCACGCCGTCGCCGCCGGGGTCGACGGCGGTGGGCTCGAAGTCCACCACCGTGCCGGCCGCGGTGTCGGCCGTGGCCAACGCGGCGGCGGGCACCGTGACGAGCGGCGCCGTGCGGTCGACGACGAAGGCGAGGGTGCGCTCGGCGGTGGTGCCGGCCGAGTCGGTCACCCGCACGATGAGCGTGTGCCGCCCCTCGGCGAGACCGGCGATGTCGAGCGTGCCGGCGAAGGAGCGCTGCTGCGCACCCGGGCCGAGCACGAGCACGGTGCCGTCGCCGGTGACGGTGTCGACCCAGGCGCGGACGCTCTGCACCGAGAGGGCGGCGGTGGCCGCGAGCGCCGTCCCACCGACGCGCAGGGTCGTCGCGGAGGTGCGGGCGGGCAGGGCGTCCACGCTCGCCGTCGGCGCGGCCGCGCCGCCGCCCGAGCCGCCCGAGCCGCCCGAGCCGGGCGGGGCGACGACGACGTCGAAGGTCGTCGAGGACTCGTTGCCGGCGAGGTCGGCGCTGGTGCAGGTGACCTGGGTGGTGCCGATCGGGAAGACCGACCCGCTCTCGGGGAAGCACGCGACCGGGCTCGGCCCGCCGTCGCCGGCGTCGTCCGCGCCGACCGTGTAGGCGAGGACGACGCCGTCGGCGGTCGAGGCGACGGCGTTGATCGTCCCCTGCGTGCGGAACAGCGGGGCGGTGCGGTCGATGCGGACGGTGCGCACCCCGACCGTCGACTGACGCCCCGCCGTGTCGGTGACCAGGACGCCGACCCGGTAGGTGCCGTCGGGCAGGGACCGCACCGAGCGACGGGCGACGAAGTGCGCGGTGCCCGCATCCTCGTCGATGTCGACCTCGTCGTCGGGGTTCGTCCCGACGCCGGCGTAGTCGGTGGTGGCGTCCAGCGTCGGCGCGATCGCGAGGAAGCCGCCGGCGATGCTCGTGCCGGGCGCGGTCGTGCTGGCCGAGAACTCCACGGGGAGCTCGTCGCCACCGACGACGTCGGGCACGTCGAGGTACTCGCCGGTCGGGGCGACACCGGGCGACAGCACGCTGACGGTGAAGGCGGTGCTCGTCGTGTGCGAGGTGGCGTCGCTGGCCGTGCAGGTCACCACCGTGTCGCCGAGCGGGAAGTACGAGCCGGACGCCGGGGCGCAGGAGGCGGGCCGCTGCCCGTCGACGGCATCCACGGCGGGTGGGGCGACGAAGCGGACGACGCGGCCCTCGTCGGCGGACGAGCTGCGCACGATCAGCGGCGGGCGACTCTCGAACACCGGCCCGCGACGGTCGATCACGAACGTGGCGGTGCGGGTGACCGAGCGACCGCCGGCATCGATGGCGAGGACGGTGAACCGGTGCTCGCCGTCGTCGAGACCGGTGGCCGGCACCGGCAGGCTGAAGGCCTGCGGGGACGCCGTGTCGGCGGGCAGCGCGAGCGGCGTCGGAGCGTCGTCGTCGATCGCGGCCGCGACCGAGCGCAGCCGCGAGGCGCCGCGGGTGACCTGGAAGGCGATGCTGCCGCCCGCGGGAGCGGGCCGGGTCACACTCGGACCGGCACCCGGCGCGTTGACCGCGCCCACCGCGAAGCTGTACTCCGTGGCGTTCCCGGCGACGTCGGTGGCGGTGCAGGCCACCTCCACCGGCGCGGCGAAGGAGAGGTCGAGCGCGCCTGCCGGGTCGCAGGCCACGGCGACCGCGGACGCCGTCCCGGTGACCGGGCTGCGGTCGGTGGCCGAGACCGACGGGGTGAACTCGGCCGAGCCGCTGTCGTCGGCGAGCCCGACCACCGTGTCGCTGGTGCTGTCGGCGGAGAACACCGGTCCGGTGCGGTCGATGACGAAGGGGAACGCCTGGAGCGGTGAGGTGCGGCCGAACTCGTCGATGGCCGTCACGTAGAGCACGTGGCGACCCTCCGCGAGCGGCTGGACGCCGATGGCGGCGGTGACGTCGACGTCGCCGCTGCCGTACTCGCCGGGCAGCGCGACGCCGCCGACCGCGGCGCCCTCGGCGGGACGCTCGTCGATCCACGCACGGGTGCCGATCACGTCGACCGCGGAGGAGGCGACGAGGTGCACCGGGAGCGCGGGACCCGACGTCACCGGCAGGCCGTCGGCGCCGGTGGGCAGGTCGATGATCGAGTCGGCGCCGGCACGTCGCGCGCCGTGCCCGGCGCTGCGGGTCAGGATGATCCCGATCGGCGGCTCGATGATCGGCACCGCGTACGTCGGGTTGGCCGCGGAGATCTCGAGGAGGTCGACGCCGGTGGCGCCGGTGCGGCGGTCGGTGACCTCGACCCGGACGTCGGCGTTGGCCGCGGTGTAGGTGCCGGCCAGGTCGTAGCCGCCTCCGGCCGCGGGCACCAGCGGCAGCCGGGAGCGGCGGCCGTCGGTGTCGGTGAGGGTGGCGAGGTACTGGTCGTCGGTGCCGGGGTCGCTGACGTGGCCGGTGAAGGGCTGCCGCGAGCCGATGACCGGCGTCCCCGCCGGCGGCGGGTCGAGGGTGACGGTCGGCGCGACGTCGGCGATGAGGTAGGGGCGGGTCGCGGTCTGGTAGACGGCCCCGCCGACCGGCTCGGCGACGCCGATGCGCAGGGTGCCGCGGGTGTCGTCGCCGAAGGTGCGGCGGTAGGTGAAGCGGACGCCGTTCGCCGTCGGGGTGAAGGCGATGTCGGAGGGGCAGCCCGTCGAGAGCCGACTGCACGGGTAGAGGCGGATCGCCTCGACGCCGCGACCGGTGTCGACGGTGAGGTTGAAGGGCGTCGACGACGACCCGCTGGTGACCGTGCCGGTGACGACGAGCGGCGAGCCCTCGTCGGCCGTGGCGGGTGTGGTGGCGTCGTCCAGGGCGACGACGGGGACGGCCGGCGTCACCGTGTAAGCGTTGGCGAATCCGTCGCGGCGTCCGGCACGGCCGTCGGTGACGAGGACGTCGACCTTGGCGGCGCCGACGGGCGCCGAGGTGCGGGTCGCCACGAACCGGCGGGTGGCGCCGGTGGCCTGCCAGGAGACGTCGGCGGCGCACGGCGTGGTCGTGGGCGAGCAGGGGTAGGTCGATCGCGTGGTCACGCCGCCGCCCCAGTCGACCACGACGGTCGTGGTGTCGTTCGCGTCGGGCTCGGTGACCACGCCCGAGGCGCGCAGGACGCCGCCGTAGCGGGTCTCCAGGCCGGTGCAGTAGGTCTTGTCGGCGGCCGCCGAGCCGCACTGCAGGGCGGGGGCGAGCCGGAAGGGGGCCTCGAGGACCGTGGTGGTGAGCTCCCGCGCGACGACGCCGACGCCGTCGTCGAGGCGCGCCCGCACCCGGTAGCTGCCGGCGACGTCGAAGGATGTCGTCAGCTCGGGCGTGCCGGTGGCGGCGGTGACGAAGCAGCTGGGCAGCGGCTGGGCGAGGCTCGGCGCGATGCGGTCGGCCGGCAGCGCACCGATGCAGGGGTCGACGACCCTGCCGGCGACGATCGAGGGGTAGCGCTGCACGGCCCAGGTGACGGCGAGCGGGTCGCCCTCCTGGTCGGTCGGGCGGACCCGGTAGCGCACCGGCGTCTGGGCGGCCTCGACCCGGGTCGGGCCGTCGATCGGGTCGACCTTCGGCACCTGGTTCTCCACGAGCTCGACGCTCAGGGTGGAGGTGTCCGGGGAGCCGAGCGGGGCACGCCGCATCCGCAGCGCGCTGGTGACCTGGCAGCCCGACGTGGTCGCGCCGGTGCAGGATGTCAAGGATCCGTCGACCACCACGGAGTCCCACACCCACTTGCCGCCCTGGCGCAGCCGGTAGGCGCGGCGCTGCACGCCGGCGGGGTCGAGGTAGGACAGGGAGATCGAGGGGACGCCGTCGGTGACGAAGTAGCCGCTGCGCAGCGAGGTGGTGTGCTGCTTGCCGTCCCAGCCGACCGCGGTGAAGGAGGCGGCACGCGTGCCGTCGACCCGGAACGCGCCGTCGTCGTAGCGCCGCGGCGGCACCGCGGACGGCGTGGGGTCGTCGCCGTGCTGCAGGCCCAGCCAGCTGCTGGTCATCGACAGGATCGTGGCCAGGCCGTTCTGGGTGGTGGCGAGCGAGGCGACGTCCGGCGTCGTGGTCTTCGCGGTGGCCACGGCGCTCTGGAACTGCTCACGCAGCTTGTCGCGGCTCATGAAGTCGGTGATGGAGTAGATCAGGATGATCAGCGAGACCGCGATGATCGCTCCGACCGGGCCCGCGAGCGTGGCCAGCCAGGTCTGGGAGGCTCCCGCGATCGAGGAGGCGAGGCCGAGCTCGACGAGGCTCTGCGCGACGTACGGGGCGATCGCGCCGATGATGGCCTGCGAGGCGGCGGGCGCGAAGGCCGAGATGCCCAGCATCGTCGCGCCGACCGCGCCGCCCACGGCACCGCCGGCCAGGGTCGCGGCCAGCGCGGTGGAGATCTGGCCCTGGACGCCGGCGACCTGGGGGTCGGTCAGGCCGACGTTCGCGGCCGCCGTCCCCCATTTCACGAACTCCTCGGCCGAGGGGTACTTCGGCAGCGCCGAGAACAGGGTCGAGAGCGTGGCGTTCTTGCGGCAGTTCGGCCATCGGCCGCCCGAGCCCGGGTAGTCGGCCTGGTAGGGGGCCGGCGGGGTGTAGGTGCACGACCCGTAGCCGTTGTCCTTGTCGAACGTCGTGAACTCGGCGAGGGTCTGTTGCGCGACCGCGATCTGGTAGCGCTTCATCACCTGGGCGAACCACTCCACGATCGTCGCCTCGTCGGCGGTGCGCGTGGCGGCCGGCGTGACCAGGGCCTTCACCAGCGTCAGGTAGAGCTGGGTGCGGACCTCGCCGCGCGCGGCCTGGAGGGCGAGGGTGCGGTCGGCCACGAGACCGCGGGTGGCGATGACCTCGTCGACCGCCTTGTCCTGCAGGCGGTTCCAGGCGTCGCACTGGGCGCGGGTGGTCTCGAAGTAGCCCGACACGTCGCTGACCGGATAGAGCACGCACGGCGTGACGTCGGCGGTGCCCTCGTCGATCGACCCGGTGGTGCCGACGCCGGAGATCTGGGGGAAGGGTTCGCCCTGGCTCTGCTCGGTCGCCGAGGTCGGGAAGATCAGCCCGTCGGTCGAGGGGATGTTCAAGGAGAGTCCCGACAGCGAGCCGAGCGCGAGGGCGGCGTCGGCGCTGGAGGTGAGCGGCAGGGTGATCGTCGTCCCACCCGAGCTCCCCGAGCCGCCCGAGCCGCCCGAGCCGGTGTCCGTGGCGGTGGCCGGGGCACCGGTGGTCCCGCTCGGCGCTGTGCCGGTGGGCCGGTACTGCGACGCCGAGGCCCCCCCGATGTACCCCCCGTCCTGCCCGCCGGCCACCGCACGGATCCGCCGTGCGGGCGGCGCCGGGTCGGCGGACGCCGGCGCCGGGAGTCCGTAGAGCACGGAGGCGAGGCAGAGAAGGGCGACGGGCAGGCCGGTACGTCGGACCACGGGGAGCTCCGGGGGTGTGGGGGGAGAAGAGCATCACGACGCTAGTGACGCTGCGACACCCCCCGACAGGGAGCCAGGCCCGGTCCGCCGGGCCGCCGACAGGACCCAGGTCCGGTCCAGACGACTGGACCGGAGCGTGCCCCTCCCGATCAGGTCAACGGCGGACCGGACCCCACCAGTCGACGTTGTCGGCCGGCATCGGGGCCGGACCCCGGCCGTGCCGTTCGACGTGCGGGCAGTGACCCGCCCCGTAGAGACGTCGGCACCTGCGTGCCCGCTGCATCCGTCGCCATGCGCTCCCCCAAGCCATGGCTCCAGTCTTCGGAGCGGATGTCACGGACGTGTGAAATCCGCGCGAAGGTAACGGTGCGTGACCAACCCCACTCCCACGCGGGGGGCCGCCTACGGCTGGGGGTGGAGAGCAGCCAACCGGGCCACCGCGGCGGTGAAGACCTCGGCCCGCTCGGCGTAGTCGCGGAACCGGCCGAAGCTCGGTGCCGCGGGCGAGAGCAGGACGACGCCGCCGGGGCGGGCCCAGGCGAACGCCGCAGCCGTGGCCTCGCCGAGATCGTCGACGGCCCGCACCTCGACCTCCGGGGCGTGGTCGGCGAAGGCGGCGGCGATGCGCGGCCCGTTGTCGGGCAGGGTCAGGACGAGCAGTCCGCCCGCGCGGCCCGCCAGGCCGCGCGCGAGCGGCGCGTAGTCGATGCCGCGGTCCTGGCCGCCGACCAGCAGGGCGATGCGTCGTCCCGGGAAGGCGTCGACGGCGGCGAGGGTGGGGAGCACGTTGGTGCTGAGGCTGTCGTCGACGAAGGCCACGCCGTCGACGGTGCCGACCGGGGTGAGCCGGCTGCGCAGCGGCACGTATCCGGCGGCCGCGGCCGCGACCCGCTCGTCGTCGTCGGCGCCCGGCACCCCGAGGGCGACGAGGGCCGCGCGGGCCAGCGCGGCGTTGCGCACGTTGTGCTCGCCGAGCACCCCCAGCGCGTCGGTCCAGGCGGCCCGCGCGGCGGGCACGGTGCGGCGGCGCGGTCCGAGGAGGGCCGCATGCCGCTCGAGCTCGGGGTCGCCGACCGGGGTCAGCACGACCTCGACGCCGGGCCGGGTGCACAGCGAGAGCTTGTCGCGCACGTAGGTCTCGTAGCCGTGGTGCCAGGTGAGGTGGTCCTGGCTCAGCGAGGTGACGACCGCGACGCGCGGGCCGAGGCGCAGGTCGTGGGCCTGGTAGCTGGAGGTCTCGACGATGTACACGTCGGGGTCGGCCGGGAGGTCGGCCTGCGGGTCCCACGGCGGCGTGCCGAGGTTGCCGCCGACCACGCACCGGGCGCCCAGCCCGGTGGCCAGGGCACCGGCGATCGCCGAGGTGGTGCTCTTGCCCTTGGTGCCGGTGATGCACACGACCCGCTCGCGCGGCGCGCCCGCCAGCCACAGGCCCAGGCCGCCGACGAGGTCGGCACCGCCCGCGGCCACCTCGAGGGCCGGCGGGTCGTAGGGGCTGATGCCCGGACTCTTGATGACGACGTCGCAGGCGCCGAGCGCCGCCAGGCCCGCGGCGTCGGCGGCGAGCACCTCGCGGCCGTCGTCCGTGCGACCGCCGTGCGCGTCGACCAGGACCGCCGGGACGACGCCCTCGGCGTCCAGGCGGCGCAGGGTCGCGCGGCCCTCGACGCCGAGCCCCCACACGCCGACCATGCGGCCGCGCAGGTCGGCGAAGCCCAGCGCCGTCACGCCACGCCTGCGGGATCGACCGCCGTCGCGGGCTCGGTCGGCGGATCGGGCAGGAAGTGGGGGCCCTGCGGCGCGAGGAGCACCGCCGTGTCGGGCACGGCGAGCCCGGTGTCGGCGACGTAGGCGGCGAGCCGGTGGAGCAGCGGGGTGTCGGCGCGATCGGCGCGGTCGGCGGCCAGCAGGGTGGCGCGGCGGCACTCCCCCTCGTCGCCCACGCACTCCAACGGCTTGGGGCGGCCGACTTCGCCGAGCAGGGACCGGAAACGGCCCTCGAGGTCGTCGCGGGAGAGCGGCTCGCGGCCGTCGAAGATCGTCTCCAACTGCTCGCGACTGAGGTAGGGGCTGAGGATGAGGTCGATGAAGCAGCACTTGTCGCACTCGCCGCACCACCGGTCGCGACGCAGGCCCGCGTCGATGTGGAAGGCGCGGTTGCAGCTGCGGAACGCGTGGTGGTACTCGGCGAGGTCGGCGAAGCGCAGCGCGACCCACAGCTCGCTGTAGGGGCGCAGCGCCGAGTGGTAGTCGACGCCGGTGACGGTGGCGGCCAGCAGCTCGCGGAAGCGGGACTCGAACTCCAGGCCCTTGCTCCACTGGTGGTTGACCAGGACGCCGCTGGCGCGCAGGGCGGTGGGCTCGCTGGCCGAGTGCTCGTTCGACATCACGACGCTGTCGCGACCGTGCGCGACCGCCACCAGCACCGCGATCGCCGAGAGGACGCCCGTGACCGGCACGTGCCCGTTGAGGTAGCCGCGTTCGCGGGAGGCGAGCACCAGCGGGTCGAGACGACGCCGGGCGCGCAGCACCGGCAGGCCGGCGACGACGGCGGTCTCCTCGATCGGCGCGAAGAGGACGTCGGAGGTGTTGGCCACGAAGAGGACGGCGTCGGGGTGACGGCGTCGGGTCTCCTCGACGACCACGATCGAGTCGATGCCGCCGCCGAAGGGGATGAGGGGACGCCCCGGCGTCGTGGCCGCGGCCACCGGCGCGACCTCCCGCGGCTCACCCTCGACGACGACGTCGGAGAGGTCGAGGCCGTTGACGTAGGCGAACTCGGCCAGGCCGTGCAGGTAGACGTCGGCGAGGAAGTCGCGTTCGAGGGCGGAGAGGCCGCCCTCGACGACGATGCGCGGCGCGGCGGTGGTCTTCCAGTAGGAGACGCCGGCCATCAGCCACACCAGCCGCGCGGCGGCGTGGGCGCCCGGCGTCGACCAGTCGGCGTCCGGGCCCGCGTCGGCGCCGCAGTCGACGATCTCCTCGAAGCGCTCGCCGTCGGCCTCGTAGGCGCACCTCAGCACGCCGTCGGGGGTGAGGGTGTGCTCGAGGTAGCGGAACAGCTCGCCGCGAGGGCGGGCGGGACGGGTGGGGTCAGCGGCGGCGTTCATGACCGTCCGAGCCTACCCACCGCCCGCACCCCGGCCGTGCTCGGCGAAGATCAGCACGGTCTGGGTGGCCACCACCTCCGGCAGCGCCTGGATGCGGCCGAGAACCAGTTCGCGCAGATGGTCGGCGTCGCGGGCGCGCACCAGCAGCACGCAGTCGAAGTCGCCGGCCACGAGGGCCACATGCTCGGCCTCCTCGAGGGCGACGACCCGGTCGCGGAAGCTCTTCCAGCTGTTCTGCTTGATCCGCACGTGCACGTAGGCCGGCAGGCCCAGGCCGAGCGCGCGCGGGTCGACGTCGACGGTGAAGCGGCGCAGGACGCCGTCCTCACGCAGCCGGGCGATACGGGCGTAGGCGTTGGCGCGGCTGATGCCGACCCGGTCGGCGAGATCGCGCACGGAGGCGCGGGCGTCCTCGCGCAGGACGTCCAGCAGGCGGCGGTCGACGTCGTCCATGTTGAGACAATCTGCCACCGGAAACGCCAGATGGCGACCATCCGTCTCCGATGGGTTCCCGTCGGCGTGTCATCCGGCTCACACTCGGGCCATGTTCGAGGAGGCCCAGTACTTCGCTCCGCTGCGTGAACGCGCCGACGGCACGCTGGCCGTCGAGCTCGGCCGCGGCCACCCCGGCTTCGCCGACGCCGACTACCGCGCCCGCCGCGACACGCTGGCCACCCTGGCGGCAGCCTGGCGTCCGGGCATGCCGGTGCCGACCGCCGACTACACCGACGCCGAGCACGCCGTGTGGGCCGCCGTCAGCGCCGCCTTGGTGCCGCTGCACCGCAGCCACGCCTGCCGGGAGTTCCTCGAGGGCAAGGAGATCCTCGGACTCCCCCACGACCACATCCCGCAGCTGGCGGAGGTGAGCGCGACCCTGCGCCCGCTCACCGCCTTCACCTACCGGCCGGCCGCCGGACTCGTGCCGCTCGACCTCTTCTACGGCTCGCTGGCCGAGCGCATCTTCCACTCCACCCAGTACGTGCGCCACCACTCTGTGCCGCTCTACACCCCCGAACCCGACGTCATCCACGAGGTCATCGGGCACGGCACGACGCTGGCGCATCCGCGCTTCACCGCGCTCTACGAGCTGGCCGGCGCCGCCGCGCGCCGGGTGAGCACCCCCGAGGCACTGGAGTTCATCAGCAAGGTCTTCTGGTTCACCCTCGAGTTCGGGGTGGTCTGGCAGGGCGGCGAGCTCAAGGCCTACGGGGCCGGCATCCTCTCCTCACCCGGGGAGACGGCCGAGTTCCGCGACATCGCGATCCGACCGCTCGACCTGGTGGCGATGGGGACGACGAGCTACGACATCACCGCCTACCAGCCGCTGCTCTACGCGGCGGAGTCCTTCAGCCATGTCGAGGACGTCGTCGGCGGCTTCTGGGCCACCTGCACCGACGCCTCGATCGCCGACCTCACGGCCCGCTCGGCCGCGGGACTCAGAACGCCGGCTTGAACCAGTCCGCGTCGGTCGGGCCCGGCAGACCGGGGGTCGCGACGCCGTCGCCGTCCTCGAGGATCTCGGACCGATCGGCAGCCCGGTCGCGCGAGTGGCGTTCGCGGTGCGGGCAGTGCCCGGCACCGTAGCGGCGTCGGCACCGGATGGCGCGACGCTTCCTCTTGATGGCTCGCTTGACCCCCATGGGTCCATCGTGCGTCGGGAAACCCCGATGATCCAGTGCGCGGGCGGGAACGGACCGGTCGTCCCTCACATCGCCGGGGCGAGCGTCCCGAGCATCGGTCAGGACGCCGCGTGGTCGAGCACGAGGGCCGCGAGCCGGTCGGGCACCTCGTCGGGGATCCAGTGCGAGACCCCGGACAGCACCTCGAGACGGAAGCCGGCCGGGGCGTAGCGGGCGGCCCTCCGGTTGCTCTCCAGCCCGACCGCGACGTCGCCGTCGCTCCACACCTGGAGCACCGGGACCGACGCCGGGGTGCGCAGCAGTCGGGGAGCGGCCAACGCCATCGCGCGGTACCACCCGAGGCCACCGCGGGCGATGCGCCGATCGGTGAGGCGAGCGGCGTCGCGGGCCGCCACCGTCGGACGCTGTCCCGACGCCTCGAGCATCCGCGCGGCACGCCTCGGGTCGCCGAGCAGCAGTTCGGGCAGCACCGGGAGCTGGAAGGCGAGCATGTACCAGGAGTCGCGGGCCTGCCGCGTGGTGACCAGGGCGGAGAGGAAGGCGCCGGTGTGCGGCACGGAGACCGCCGTCAGGGTGCGGCACAGCTCGGGGCGGTCGCAGGCGACCCACCAGGCGAGCGCCGCGCCCCAGTCGTGGCCGACCAGATGCACCGGCTCGCCGATGAGGGCGGCGATCGCGGCGACGTCCTCGATGAGCTCCGAGGCGCGGTAGGACCACCGGCTGCGCGGCGCCGCCTCGGGACGGGTGCCGCGCAGGTCGGGCACCCACACCGGGTGGCCCGCGGCGAGCAGGTGCGGCACGACGGCGTCCCAGGAGCGACCGTCCTGCGGCCAGCCGTGCAGGAGCAGGAAGGGTGCCCGCGAGGTCGCATCACTCCCGTCGCCGGTAGGGGCGAACTCGCGCACCGTGAGCACGAGATCGCCGCGGCGGACCTCGTGCAGGCGCGGGGCGGACCGGTCGGTGGCGGAGGGCATGGCCGCACCGTAGCGACCCGGAGCGGGACGGTCGTCGTACCGGAGGCGGAGATCGGGGCCGGAGATCGGGCATCCCCGGATCGCACCGCCAACACCAGGGGTCACACCGGACAGGCGGAACTGCCCGCTGCGGGGCGGATCCGGGCCCGGAACGGCCGGTTTCCCCGGCCGGCCGGGGAAACCAGCCCCCCGGGCACCCCACCCGCCCTTGCCATGATCGAACGCATGTTCGATCATGGGGTCATGACGAGCGCCGGCATCCTGCACGCCGATCTCGACTCCTTCTACGCCGCGGTCGAGCAACGCGACCGTCCCGAGCTGGCGGGGCGCCCGCTGATCGTCGGCGGCGGGGTCGTGCTGGCCGCCAGCTACGAGGCGCGGGCCTTCGGGGTCCGCGGCGGCATGGGCGGCCGGGAGGCGATGCGACGCTGCCCGCACGCGCACGTCGTCGCGCCGCGGTTCGGCGCCTACGTCGAGGCCAGTCGCGAGGTGTTCGCGATCTTCGAGGACACCACCCCGATCGTCGAGGGGCTCTCGATCGACGAGGCGTTCCTCGACGTCAGCGGACTCCAGCGGCTCGTGGGTCCGCCGGCCGAGATCGCGGCCGCGCTGCGGGCCCGGGTGCGCCTGGAGGTCGGGCTGCCCATCTCGGTGGGCGTGGCGCGCACCAAGTACCTCGCGAAGGTCGCCAGCGCCGTCAGCAAGCCCGACGGCCTCCTGGTGGTCGAACCCGAGCAGGAGGTCGCGTTCCTGCACCCCCTGCCGGTCGAGCGGCTCTGGGGCGTCGGGCAGGTCACCGCCGCCAAGCTGCACGCGCGCGGCATCCGCACGATCGGCCAGCTCGCCGAGCACGCGGAGAGCGACCTCGAACTCGCCCTCGGCAGCGCCAGCGGCCGCCACCTGTGGGCGTTGGCGAACCTGCGCGACCCGCGGCCGGTCACCGTCGGACGCCGCCGCAGCTCGATCGGCTCGCAGTCGGCCCTGGGCGGTTCGCGCACCCGCACGCTGGAGGAGCTCGACGCGATCCTGGTCGGTCTCGTCGACCGGGTCAGCCGCCGCCTGCGCGCCGGGGAGCGCATCGGCCGCACGATGACCCTGCGCCTGCGCTTCGGCGACTTCGAGCGGGCCACCCGGTCGGCCACGATCCCGCGATCCACCGCCAGCACCGCCGCCTGGATCGACACCGCGCGGGCCCTGCTGCACACCTCCTACCCGCTGCTGCGCGAACGCGGGTGCACCCTCATCGGGGTCAGCATCTCGGGCCTGGTCGACGAGGTGCACGACGAGCAGCTCGAGCTCGACCTGTGGGGGCGCGAACGCCGGCGCGAGGAGTCCGCCGCCCTCGACCGCGCCCTCGACGCCGTCCGCGACCGCTTCGGCACCGCCTCGGTGGCCCGGGCGGTCACCGTACGGCGCGGCCCCCGATCGGACGCCGGCGCGTCGTCCCGGATCGAGGAGCCGACCCTGCCCGACCTCATGCTGGCGAGCTCGACCGGTGCTGCGCCGAGGTCGGCCCAGGGACGAGGTCCGCGGAGCCGATGACGACCTCGGCGCGACCGCTGGTCAGCCTCGGCGCCCACGCACCCACCGAGGGACATCGCCGGACGCCGTCACCCCGGCATCCTCGGGACCGCGGCGACCACGCAGGTGCCGTCGCGGGAACTCTCGATCCGTAGCCGGCCGCCGAGCGCGTGCACCCGGTCGACCATGTGCTGGATCCCCGACCCGGCGTCCACCCGGGCGGGCACGATGCCCTCGCCGTCGTCGTCGACGCGCACGACGACCTCGTCGTCGGAGACGATCAGCTCGATCACCACCGAAGCCGGCGTGCCCGCATGCCGCACCGCGTTGTCGAGAGCCTCCAGGCACACGAAGTACAGCGCCCGTCGGATCTCGGCCGGAAGCACGCTCTCCGGGGCGTGGTCGGCGCTGCCGGGCGCCGCGAACCGCACCTCCACTCGGGCGTCGAGACGTCGGGCCGCGAGCTGGAGCGCGGCCTGCAGTCCCTCGTTCTCGAGGATCGCCGGGTAGACGAGGTGGGCCATCGACCGCAATTCACCGAGGATCTCGCCGACCTCCCGCCCGAGCTCGTCGCACTCCTCCACCGAGGCCGCCGGGTCGACACCGATCCGCCGCTGCAGCATCCCGAGCCGCAGCCCCAGGATCGCGACGTGTTGCTGGAGGCCGTCGTGGATCTGCCGCTCCACCGCCCGGCGACGCGCATCGGACGCCGCGGCGAGTCGGCGCGCGACCTCCCGACCGGCGCCCGGCTCGGCGGGGAGGTCGAGGATGACGGCCATGGTCGTAGCATCCGCGCCGGCCTCGCCGTCCGACATCGGTGGGAGCACTGAAATCGATCCGCCGACGATCGGCGCTCCGCCCGACCGGTCGGAGGGCTCAGCGTCGCAGGTAGGCGAGGACGGCGAGCACGCGCCGGTGGTCGTCCGGCGCATCGGCGAGGTCGAGCTTGCGGAAGATCGCCCGCACGTGGCTCTCCACGGTGCGGGGGGAGAGCACGAGCCGCTCGCAGATGCCGATGTTGGAACGGCCCTCGGCCATGAGGGAGAGGATCTCCAGCTCACGGGCGCTCATGGCTGCCAGCACGGCGTCGTCCCGTCCGTCGGCGAGCAGCGCAGCAGCCACCTCGGGGTCGACGACGGAACCGCCGGCGCCGACGCGCCGCACGGCCTCGGCGAACGCCCCCAGGTCGGTCACCCTGTCCTTGAGCAGGTAGCCCCGCCCGGCGCTCGCATGCTGCAGAAGGGCGACGGTCGGGCCCACCTCGACGACCTGCGAGAGCAGCAGCACCCCGAGCCGGGGACGGTCCGACGCCAGCCGCGCCGCGACCTGGAACCCCTCGTCGGTATGGGTCGGGGGCATCCGGATGTCGACGATCGCGACGTCGACAGGCCCGTCGACGGCAGCGGAATCGAGCAGGTCGTCGAGGGCGTCGGGACCGGCCGCGAGGCCGGCGACCTCGAAGCCGAGTTCCGGCAGCACACGCGCGAGACCCTCGCGGAACAGCACCGAGTCGTCGCACACGGCGACCCGCAGGCTCGCCGCCTGCGGAGCAGGCGTGCTCACGTGACCGCCACGAGGTCGACAAGCGCCTGCACGGACAAGCCGTGCTTGGGGACGAATCCGGCCACCGGCGCCTGGCGCAGGCGTGCGCCGAAGTCCTCGGCATCACGAGTGGAGGTGAGGATCACGGCCGTGCGCGGCCAGGAGACGGCGACCCGCTCGGCCACCTCGAACCCGTCGAGGTCGGGGAGCTGCACGTCGAGCAGCACGAGGTCGGGTCGGAGCCTGGCGATCGCGTCCAGCGCGGCGGCGCCGTCCTCGACGGCACCGCAGACGCTGAACCGCTCCCCCTCCAGCATCGAGGCGACGAACGACCGGAAGCCGTCGTGATCGTCGACGATCAGGAGGGACATCACGGGCCGCACAGTACGCGCGGGCCCGCAGACACGTCATGCGTGCCAGCACGGAGCCTCCAGCGGGTAGGACCGCAGAGAACACCGCTCTGGAGGTACCGGGCACGCGGGGCCGACCGGGGAGGTACGGACGAGTTGGTGATCACCAGGACGCGACGTCACCGCGCAGCTACGGTGAGCCCACTCGGGATCGCTCCCCCACCCCTTCTGGATCATGAGATGTCACCCCTGACCCGTCGCAGCCTGCTGCGCGTGGGGTCCGGCACCCTCGCTGCCGCGGCCCTCGCGCCGTCGGTCTCCGGATGTTCCGCGTCGGCCGACCAGTCGACCGTCCTCGCGCGCCCCGAGCCGACCCGCTCACCCGCGCTCCCGGCCTTCGATCCCGACGCCCCGGCCGGCCGGCCCGCAGGCCTGCCGAGCCGGATCGCGTGGGCCAACACCAGCGACGTCGGCATCTTCGCCGCCCTCGGCGCCGGGATGCGCACGGCCGGCGAGGACGCCGGCCTCGAATACCTCACGGCCAACGCCGAGGGCGATCCGCAGCGCAACGCCGACCAGATCCGGACCTTCCTCGCACGCGGCATCGCCGGCATGACGATCCAGCCGCTGAACCCCGCCGCCCAGCAACCCCTCATGCAGGAGGCACTCGACCGGGGGGTGTGCGTGGTCGGGATCATCAACCATCCCTGCACCATCCAGGTCGCCGCGCGGCAGTACGACATCGGCCTCCAGCAGGGCCGGGCCGCGGCGCGCTACATCGTCGAGGAGCTCGGCGGGCGCGCCACCGTCTTCAACGCCAACCTCAACGAGATCGCACCCCAGCTGGAACTGCGCAACCAGGGCGTTCTCGCGGGCCTGGAGGAGGCGGGCGACGGCGTCGAGGTGATCGACACCTACGTCTCCTCGGGCGACCAGACACCCGAGCGGGTCTTCGCCCTCATCACCACCGAGCTCCAGCGCCATCCCGAGATCAAGGTGGTGCTCGGCGTCGACGGCTTCGTGCTGCCCGCCTACCGGGCCTTCCAACAGACCGGACGGCTCACCGACGACATGTACTTCGCCAGCATCGACGGCGCTCCCGAGGTGCTCGAGCTCGTCGGGCAGGGCGGGCCCTACCGCGCCGCGCACGCCTTCGCCTGGTCGCTCATGGGCTACGGCATGGGGCGCTTCGTCGCCGACTGGGCAGCCGGCCGTCCGGTGCCCCGGGCGATGGTGGCCGAGGCGACCCTGGTCGACTCCCCGGCCAAGGCCCGGCGGTTCCTCGCCGACGCCGCGGCGCCGCGGGCGACCTTCGAGGACCGCGAGCGCTACGGAACCTACCTGCCGCTGCTGGGCAACGTCCGCTTCGAGGACGCCGACCTCCACTGGACCGACGAGTACCAACCGTGATCGTCCGCACCCCGGCCGAGGGCAGCCGCCGACCAGGACTCGCCCTGGTCGGCGCCCTGCTGCTCGCCTGGTTCGGGTTGCGCTACCCCGGCTTCCTCTCCGTCGACAACCTCAGCACGATCGCGCTGTCCTCCTCCTTCGTGCTCATCGGCTCGATCGGCACGATGGCCCTGCTCGTCTGCGGACAGGTCGACCTCTCGATCGGCAGTCAGTACGCACTGGTGTCGGTGGTGTGCGCGCTCGTCGGCCACCACACCGGATCGTCGTGGTCGGCCGCGGGTGCCGCGCTGACGACGGGGATGCTGCTCGGCGCCATCAACGGCCTGCTGGTGAACCTGCTGCGGGTCACCCCGCTCATCGTCACCCTCGGAACCCTCGGGATCTACGGGGGCCTGGCCTACGCAGCGAACCAGGGGCAGACCGTCTTCGGGCTCCCGCCGGGTCTCACCGACTTCGGTCGGGCGACGGTCGCGGGTGTGCAGGTCACCGTCCTCGTCGGGGTGGCCGTCTTCGTGATCTCCAGCGTGCTGCTCGTCGGCACCGTCACCGGTCTGCGTCTCTACGCGACGGGCGGCAACCCGTCCGCCTCCGCCCTCGTCGGCGTTCGCGTGCCGCGCCTGGTGGTGGTGACCTTCGCCCTCAACGGCCTCCTGGTCGGACTCGTCGGACTCGTCTCCACCGCCCAACTCGCCAGCGGCTCCCCCCAGGTCGGGGTGGACTTCGAGCTGCACGTGCTGGCCGCGGTGATCCTCGGCGGCGTGGCGTTCACGGGCGGACGCGGCCATCCGCTCGGCGTCCTGATCGCGGTGGCGGTCATCGGCGTCCTCGACGCCGGCCTGATCTTCGCCGGCCTCGACGACTGGTGGCAGCAGATCACCCAGGGCGGCGTGCTGCTGGTGGCGCTGGCGGCCGACCAGGCCGTGATCGCCCGTCGGGAGCGCCGCATCCGCACCGGCGCGACGAGGAGCCCCCTCCCGGTACGGGCGCCCGCCGTCCCCGCCCGCCGCACCCGCGACGACAGCGGCCAATCGGGCATCGTCGTGGCGGTCGACGACCTGACGGTCCGCTTCGTGGGATCGGAAGCCCTGCGGTCGGTCTCCCTCGACATCCGAGCCGGGGAGGTCGTCTGCCTCGTCGGCGACAACGGCGCCGGCAAGTCCACCCTGGCCCTGTGCCTCGCCGGTGCCGTGCGGCCCGCAGAGGGAACCATCGCCCTGGACGGCGTCCCCCTGACCGCCGACCCGGGACGCGCCCGGCGCCTCGGAGTGGAGACGGTCCACCAGGACCTCGCCCTGTGTCCCAACCTCAGCATCGCCGACAACCTGGCCGTCGGGCAGGAGCCGCGGCGGCACCTCGGCGGCATCCCGCTGCTGCGTGACAACGAGGCAGCCGAACGGGAGGCGCGCTCGCGCCTCGACGAACTGGGCATCGGCATCGACGACCTCCGCCGTCCGATCAGGTACCTCTCCGGCGGCGAGCGGCAGCTCGTGCAGATCCTCCGCGTCATGCGCCCGGGCGTGCGGGTCGTGATCATGGACGAGCCGACCGCCGCGCTCGGTCTCAACCAGGCCACAGAGGTGCGGGCGCTGGTGCGCGCCATCGCGGCCTCCGGGACGCCGGTGCTGCTCATCACCCACGACGTCGAGGAGGTCTTCGACGTGGCCGACCGGGTACTGGTGCTGCAACGCGGCGAACTCGTCTTCGACGGGCCGGTGGGCGAGGTCTCCCGCATCGATCTGCTGCGGATGATGTCGGGACGCACCCGTCTCCAGGCCGCCCAGATCCTCGAGGCGGTGGGCTCGGAGAGGCGGCGGATCGAACGCGACCTGCACGACGGCGCCCAGCAGGGCCTGGTCACCTCCGCCCTGATGCTCAACCTCGCGCGGCAGCGGTTGCACGAGCGGGCCGGTGCCGCCGACGACGTGGGCGACGTGGTCGACCTGCTCGACAGCTGCGCACAGACCCTGCAGACCTCCCTGGCCGAGATGCGGTCGTTCAGTCGCGGGCTGCAGGCCGGCGTCCTGGAGCGGGAGGGTCTCGTCGGCGCTGTGCGCGTGCTCGCCGACCGGGCGCCGGTGCTGGTCGATCTGCGCGCCGCCGACGTCCCGCGGCTGCCGCCACCGATCGAGCGGGCCGCCTACTTCGTCGTCGCCGAATCGCTCACCAACGCGCTCAAGCACGCCGGCGCGGGCCGCATCACCATCGAGATCGCCCTCGACACGAGCTCCCGCGGCGACCTGCTCGAGGTCTCCGTGGTCGACGACGGGATCGGCTTCGACCACCCCGGTGACGGCACCGGGATCGCCGGTCTGCACGAGCGGATCGCGCCCGTGCACGGCGTCCTGGAGATCGACAGCGCCCCGGGCGCAGGTACCACCGTCTCGGCCCAGTTCCCTGTGCTGGGCCTTCCCCCCACCGCCGACGACCTGTCGGCCCCACCCGAGAGGAACCACCATGTTCAACCGTAAGGAACGGGCCGAGGAGGCCCGGTTGCGCGAGCTCGCCCGCATCGAGCGATTCGCGAGCCTCACCGACGACGAGCTGGACGCCGTCATCGAGGCCGCCACCTACCTCACCGTGCCGGAGGACTGGACGGTCATGGCCGAACTGACGCCCGCCGACAAGGCCTACGTGCTGCTCGCCGGCGAGGTCTCGGTGCGCCGGCACGGCGAGGAGATCGCCCGCCTCGGGCCCGGCGAGATCATCGGCGAGATGGCCCTGGTCGAGCACCGGCTGCGATCGGCCAGCGTCGTGGCCCTCACCCCGCTGGAGGTCCTGCACATCACCGCCGAGGCCTTCGAGACGCTGCTGGAGACCGTGCCGCACTTCCACGACGTCCTGATCGGGGCGGTCGAGGAGCGCCACGGCTGAGTCGCCACCCGTCGTCGACGCGTGACGCCCCGTCGTCCGGACTCTCGGCCGGGCCGCGGGGCGTCACGCCGTTCGCAGGTCAGAAGGAGTGCGGACCGAACCGCCCCCAGGCCACGAAGGCCGAGGCGAGCAGCAGCACGACCGCGGGGACGGCGCCCGGGCCCTCGCCCCGGCGCAGGTGGACGACGATCGCGCCCGCCATGGTCAGCGCGAGGCCGGTGGCGGCGATCGGCGCGAGCACGGGGGCGATGTCGACGAGCGGCGGCAGGATCAGGCCGATCGCGCCGAGCAGCTCGACCGCGCCGATGGCCTTGACCCCGGCATCGGAGGAGTCCTCCGCCCACCCCATCCCCGAAGCGACGAGCTTCGCCCGGGGCTGGGCGAGCTTCATCAGACCGGCGGCGGCGAAGGCGGCGGCGAGCACGCCGGCGACGATCCAGAGGGCGATGTTCATGGGGACTCCTGGTTGATTGTTGACGCTTCAACTCCAGAGTGCCGATAATTCGTTGAAGCGTCAAGTAAGGTGGCCGCATGGCCGCCGAACCGAGCTCCCCAGCACCGCGCTGGCTCGACGACGACGAGCACGAGGCATGGCGCTCGACGGCGATGCTGCTGATCCGCCTCCCCGCGCAGCTCGACGCCGAGATGACCCGCCGATGCGGGCTCACCTTCTTCGAATACTCCCTGCTGGCAGTGCTCTCGGAGAGTCCCGAGCGCACCCGGCAGATGAGCGAGATCGCGGCGGCGACGTCGTCCTCGCTCTCGCGTCTCTCCCACGTCGCGACGCGCCTGGAAGGGCGCGGCCTGATCCGGCGTACCCGGGTGGAAGGGCCCGGTCGACGCACCAACGCCACCCTCACCGAGGAGGGCATGGCGCTCGTCGTCGCGGTGGCGCCGACCCACGTGGAGATCGTCCGGGAGCTCGTGCTCGACCGGCTCACGCCCACCCAGCTGACGACGTTCGGCCGGCTCGCCGGCCGCATCGCCGCGGGGGACGACTGCCCCCCGCGGTGATGCCGGCAGCGCCGCAGAATCAGCCCAGCAGCTCGACGACAGCCGTGCCGACCGACCCCGCCGACTGCGGGTTCTGACCGGTCACGAGCCGACCGTCGACGACGACGTGGTCGGTGAAGTCGGGAGCGGGCACATGGGTGGCACCGCGCGCCACGAGCTCGTCCTGGAGCAGGAACGGCACGGCCTCGGTCAGACCGACCGCCTCCTCCTCGGCGTTGGTGAACCCGGCGACACGGCGACCCGCGAGGATCGAGGAGCCGTCGCTCAGCGTGATGCCGAGCAGGGCGGACGGGCCGTGGCAGACCGCGGCGACCACGCCGCCGTCCTCGAAGACCGCGCGGCCGACCCGAGCGACGTCGGGGTCCTTCGGGAAGTCCCACATCGTGCCGTGGCCGCCGACGTAGAGCACGGCGTCGTAGGACGCCGGGTCGACGTCGGCCAGGCGCGGGGTGTCGGCGAGCTGGGCGGCGATGTGGTCGTCCTCGAGGAACGCCTTCTGTGCCGGGTCGTCGAGGTCGAGACCGTCCTGCGGAGCGACCCCGCCCGCGATGGAGGCGACGTCGACGTCGTAGCCGGCGGAACGGAACTGCTCCCAGGGGTGCGCGGCCTCGCCGACGTACCACCCGGTCGGGCGGACGCCGCCGAGATCGCCGTGGCTGGTGAGCACCAGGAGGACGCGGTGGGACATGGGAATCGACTCCTTCGTCGTGGCGTGTGGTCACCCGGCACAACCCGCGCGGACGGCGCCGCCTTCCTCCCGACCGGGTGAGACGCCCCACCGCGACGAGCCACCGGGAAATCTCGCGGTCGGAGGTATGGGCCGGATCACGTCTGGGTAAAGCCCTGTCGGGGCGATCGCGACCCCGTCGTCCGGGACCGACTCGGGCACCAGACCACCCAGACCACAAGGGAGACCCCCATGGCGAACGTGAACGTGACCTACCAGGAGATGGAGGCTCAGGCCGACAAGCTCGTCTCCGCCCAGCAGGAGATCGACAGCTACCTGCGCAACCTCAAGAGCCAGGTCGACGGCCTGGTCAGCGGCGGCTTCGTCACCGACGCCGCCTCGGGCGCCTTCCAGGGCTCCTACGAGGAGTTCACCACCGGCGCGCAGAAGACGATCGAGGGCCTGCACGGCATGGCGCAGTACCTCAAGAAGGCCGCTCAGACCTTCCGCGACGTCGACAGCCAGCTGTCCTCGGCCCTCAAGGGCTGACCCGTTCCGACGGCGAAGGCCGGGACCCTCTCGGGGGTCCCGGCCTTCGGCGTTCCCGGGCCGCGTGGCGGTCGGCCCGGGAACGAGATCACTCCTCGACGAGCGTGGCGACCTGCACCAGCTCGCCGTCGCCGGCGTGCAGCCAACCGGTGCCCGGGCGCACCGGCTGGCCGATGATGCTGCGCGGCAGGCGCAGACCGACGAGGTCGCCGTCGGAGAGCCCCTGCGGGCACAGCAGCAGACCGGTGCGGGCCTTGCGGGCCTCGACGTTCCAGCCCGAGATGCCGGAGGTGAGCCCGTCGCTGTGGCCGCCGGCGAGCAGCAGCAGGTCGCTGCGGCGTCCGCGCACCACCTCGAGGAACAGCTCGGAGCCGCCGCAGTCGCGCAGCTGCTCGGCGTCGTCGAGCACCAGCAGCACGCGACCGCTCGCACCCTCCAGTGCCTCGGTGTAGGCGGAGCCCGGCGTGGAGGCCTCGGTGATGACACCGCGCACCCCCGGGGTGCCGGCCAGGTCGCGCAGGGGGCTGGGGCGCGGCGCGACGACCAGCACCTCTCCCCCGGTCGCGAGGTAGGAGCGGGCCGCGCCGAGGAGCACCGAGCTGCGACCCGAGCGGCCGGGCCCGGCGACGAGGAAGCTCGGCGCGCCGGCCGGGTCGAGGCTGAAGGTGCGCAGGTCGTCGCCGCCGACACCGAGCACCACCCGCGGGGTGGGGGCGTCGGTGGGCGGCAGCGCGAGGGCGAGCTCGAGCGTCGCCCGCGCCGGCAGGACGTCGACCCGGAACGGGCGGCGCCCCTCGGGCGCCGGAGTGGTGCCGCGGGCCAGCTCGCGCAGGGCCGCCGCCTGCGCCGGCCCGGAGTCGTCGGCCGACAGCAGCATGATCTGCACCTCCTCGCCACCGGGGGTGAACCCGCGACCGGCGGGGATGCGCTCGGGGATCGCCCGGGGCGAGAGCCCGATCATCGTGTAGTCGGAGCGGTCGGCCAGCCGCATGGCCAGCTTGTTCTCGGTCATCGTGGCCACGCGCGAGTTGCTGGCCAGGGTGCGGTCGCCGGTGATGACGGCGTGGACGCCGAGGCTGGCACCCTCGCGCAGGATGCGGGTGACGCCGTCGAAGACCGTGTCGATCTCACCGATGGTGGTGGCGAAGCCCTCCCAGCGGTCGAGCAGCAGCACGAGGTGGGGCAACGGCTGGTCGCCGTGGGCGCGCTGCTCGGTGATGTCGGCGAACCCGCCGGCGGAGAGGATGCGCTGGCGCTCGTCCATCGCGGCGGTCAGGCGGGACAGCAACCGGCCCGCCCGCTCGGGCTCGGTGCGCGAGACCACCGCACCGCAGTGCGGCAGGTCGGCGAGCGGGTTGAGGGCGCCGTTGCCGCAGTCGAGGGCGTAGAGGTGGACGTCGGCGGGGTCGGTGCGGGTCGCCACCGAGGCCGCGATCGCCCGCAGCGCCTGCGACCGACCGGCCTTCGCCGAGCCGATGACGAGCAGGTGGCCGTCGGCGGCGAGGTCGACGGTGACCGGCCGCTGGCGCTGCTGACCGGGCAGGTCGATCCGGCCGTAGGGCAGGGCCGGCACGTGCCCCGGCGCGAGCGGGGTGCGCGGGGCCTGCTCCCACACCTCCTCGGCCTGGAGCTGCTCGGGCAGCGGCTCGAGCCACGGGCTGCGCTGGGCGGGGATGCCCTCCTCGGCGGCGGCGGCGCCGATGGCCCGCACCACCGCGGCGAGGTCGGTGTCGGCGACCTCGTCGTTGGAGCGGACGCTGGGGCGCGGTGCGGTGTAGCCGGCGCTCTCCCACGTCATGCGCGCCAGGAACGGCGGCGGGATCTCGGCGACCGCGGCACCGGGACGGCGTCCGCCGACGCGGCCGGCCTGGAAGCCCTGGAGCGAGCTCGCGCCGGTGCGGGCGAACGCCCGACCCGGGGCGCTCTTGGGGATGCGCGCGGAGTCGGGTGCGTCGATGACGTCGGTGGAGTCCGAGACGTCGTTGACCCGCAGGGCGATCCGCAGGTTGGTGTTGGCCCGGATGTCGGCGGAGACGACGCCGCTGGGTCGCTGGGTCGCCAGCACGAGGTGGATGCCGAGCGAGCGGCCGAGCTGGGCCACGCTCACCAGGCCGGTGACGAAGTCGGGGAGGTCCTTGGACAGCTGGGCGAACTCGTCGATGACGATGAGCAGCCGGGGCAGGGCCGGTCGGTGCGGCTCGCGCAGGCAGAGGTCCTGGTAGTCCTCGATGTCCTTCACCCCGGCCTCGGCGAGGAAGTGCTCGCGATGCTTGAGCTCGGCCTGGAGGGAGGCCAGGGCGCGGACGACGAGGTGCGGGTCGAGGTCGTTGACCTTGCCGACGGTGTGCGGCAGCTTCACGCACTCCTTGAACGCGGAGTCGCCCTTGTAGTCGATGAGCACGAAGTTGAGCTGGTCGGGGCGGTTGGCGATCGCCAGCGAGGCGATCATGGTCTGGAGCAGCTCGGTCTTGCCCGAACCGGTGGTGCCCGCGACCAGGCCGTGCGGCCCGTCGGCCTTGAGGTCGAGCCGGAAGGGACCGTCGATGCCGACGCCGAGCACCATCGAGGTCGAGCGCGGCTCGAGCACCCAGCGCGAGCGGATGGCGTCGGGGGTGGGGTCCTCGAGCGCGAGCACCTCCAGCAGCCGCGCGGAGTCGGGCAGCGTGTCACCGCCGGCCTCGACGCCGACGTCCTTCAACGGCGCGAGGGCGCGACCGAGGCGCTCGGCGAACCCGTGTCCGACGGCGTCGACCAGCACCCGCGGGACGGTCGGGTGGCCGGCGCGGCTCAGCGTGCCATAGGAGGGGTGGGCGGGGTCGAGCAGCAGCGTGGCCGAGCACGCCTCGGGCAGCGACCGCTCGTCGTCGTCGGTGCAGACCGCGTACACGCCGACGGCGGGACCCTGCTCGAGGATGCGGCTCAGGCCGGGCAGACCCCGCATCTGGCGGTAGCCGTGCAGGACGACCACGAGCGTGGGGAAGCTGTCGGCGGCCAGGCCGTGCTGGTCGCGGGAGGCGTCGGTGCGCTGCTTGACGACGTCGGCGATGCCCGCGACGAGCGCGGTCGTGGTGGTGGTGTCGTTGCCGATCATGGCCGCCGGGCCGTCGGGGTCGTCGGGGCGCAGGTGCGGCAGCCAGCGCACCCATCCCCAGTCGGCGCCGGCCTGGAGGGAGAGGAAGGCCAGGGAGAGGTCGCGCGGCGCGTGGTAGGCGGCCAACTGGGCGACCTGCCACCGCAGGACGCCGGCGACCCGGTCGGCCGGGCCCGCGACGCCCAGCACCCCGGCCTCGGCCAGCGGCACCGCCACCGGCACCTCGCGCAGCCGGTGGTCGGCGCCGTCGGTGGCGCCGGTGACCTTGACCGTGGAGGGGATGTCGGCCGATCCGACCCGCAGCACGAGGGTGTCGGGGTCGTGCTTGCGCCGTTCCCACAGCCGACGGCCGGGCAGGAGGGCGGTGAGCAGGGTGGCCGCGGCGTCGGGCATCTCGTGGCGCAGGCGACGCTGCTCGGCGGCGATGCGCTCGTCGAGGTCGGCCTGGGCGCGGGCGAGGGCCTCCTCGTACTCGGCCACCGCCTGGCGGTGGTCCTTGGCGGAGCCGCGGCGGTCGCTCCAGGCGTTGGCGATCATCATGAGCGGGCTCATCAGGGCGAACACGAGGTAGAACGGCGAGCGCATCACCGTGGCCATGACGATGCCCAGCGCGAGCGGGGCGATCATCGCGACCACCGGGATGCGGCGGCCCTTCGGCTCGATCGGCGCCTTCGGCACCTCGACGCTGGGGGTCAGGTGCAGGGGGCGGATGCGCGGCGGGCGCAGGAAGTTCGACCAGCCCGGCTCTGCGGGCTCGATGGCGGCGTCAGCCGGTTGGGCCGCGCGCAGCTCGAGCAGGGAGTCGCCGGCGTGCAGGATCTGGCCGGGCTCCCAGGCGACCGGACTCTCGGCCGGCACCGGCTCGCCGTCGAGCAGGGTGCCGTTGGCCGAGCCGAGATCGAGCACCGTGACGGCGTCGGCGCCCACCTCGACGCAGCAGTGCCGCCGCGACATCGCCTGGTCGCCCCAGGACGGCGCGCCGCTGCGGCCGAGCTCGTGGCGGCCGATCGGCAGCGTGAAGACGCCGCCGGCCGCGGGGCCACCCACCACGTGCAGCTGCCACCCGGTGGTGGGCGTCTCCGCCTCGGGGCCGCTGCCGTCGAGGCGCAGCACCTCGCCGTTGCGCAGACCGGCCTCGGCCACCCGTGCCTCGGCGGCCACGTCGGGCACGCCGCCGGCACCGACCAGGGCGCCGCACTCCTGCCGCACCGCCTGGTGCAGCCTCTCGACGGGGAGGTCGTCGTCGCAGTCGACGAGGACGTCGGTCTCGCCGTCGGGGGTGCGGACGGTCAGGGTGATGCGCACGATCAGCCTCCTGCGGACTCGATGCGGAAGGTGGGGCTGGAGAGGTCGGTGAAGTTGCCGAGCCGGGCGTCGACCTGGCAGTCGTCGGCCCGCCGGGAGACCCCGACCCGCAGCCCGTCGGTGATGGTGAGCGCGCCGGAGCAGCCGTCGGAGAGCCGCACGCCGCTGAGCCCGCCGGCGACCTGCTGGAGCATCGACGTCGGATCGCCGAAGGCCCGGCTGTCGAAGAGCGGGTCGGACTGGTCGGGCTCGGAGGAGCCGCGCCAGACCGGCAGCAGGGTGACGCCGAGGGCGCCGATGCCGACCCGCGGCTGGGTGGGGCTGATCTGCACGACGACGTCGCTGAGGCGCTGCGCGGCGTAGGCGGTGGTGCGCGGCTGAATGCCGAGCGCGGCATCGGTGTTGGTCACGACCGACTCCAGCCAGGCGTCGAGGGCGTCCTTGGTGGGCGGCAGCTCGATGCTGATCCGGCTCTCGACCTCGACGCTGTCCTGCGCCGGGATCGGGTCGGTGGTGATGGCGTAGGCGCACGGCACCGAGATGCCGGTGGCCCGCGGGATGTTGGGAGTGACCTGCGCGCCCTGCCAGGCCAGGCCGGGGCATTCCTGTCCCTCCGACAAGGGCGGCACCACCTCGAGGAAGGGGCCGGTCAACGGTGCGGACTGGGTGCCGTAGCGGATCGTGAGGTCGACGATCTTCTGCTCGGGGTCGTAGGTGGCCTCGTGGGTGACGGTCAGACCGGTGGGCAGCGGGTCGGCGATCGAGACGGTCTCGATGGGCCCGCCGCTGCCGGCGGTGTCACTGCCGCCGCCTCCCCCGAGGACGGCGGTGAGTCCCCAGGCGGCCAGGCCGAGGGCGGCGACGCTGCCGAGGGCGACGGCGGGGACGAACCAGCGGGGCCGGGTGCGCTCGGGGGCAGCCGCCACCGCGGGTTCGAGGACCGGTCGGGGCGCCGCCTCGACCGGTCGGCCGAGCATCGTCTCAGGGGCGTCGACACCGCCGAGACCGGTGACCGGGGCGAGCGGGCGGACCTCGCCGTCGCGCGCGACCGGCGCCGCGGGCTCCTCGGTGCGGGGCACGAAGGTGGCGCCGACGTCGACACCTGCGGGGGTCTCCCGCACGTGGATGGGTCCGGCTTCGGGCGTCGTGGCGCCGACGGGGGTCCAGGACGTCGGGTCGGGCTGCACCGGCAGGGCGGGACCGGCGAGGGCCTCGGCCGGCAGGGTCCGCAGCAGCTCGGCGGTGCGGGCGGCCGGGAGACGCTGGGCGGGGTCCTTGGCGAGCATGGTCTCCAGCGCCCGCCACAACGGCTCGGGCACCGGCAGCTGCGGCGGAGCCATCGCGACATGCCGGTTGCCGACCGTGTGCGCGGTGCCGGGTCCGGCGAACGGCGTGCGCCCGGCGAGGAGCTCGTAGAGCAGGACGCCGGCGGCGTAGACGTCGGAGGCGGCGCTGAACGTGCCGTGCACGAAGAGCTCGGGCGGCATGTAGCCCGGCGTCCCGAGCAGGCCGGTGGCCATGACGGTGGACTCCTGGGCGAGCCGCGCGATGGAGAAGTCGGAGAGTCGGACGTCGTCGGGGCCGAGGTCGTCGGCCCGGGCGATCAGCACGTTGTCGGGCTTGACGTCGCGGTGCAGGCAGCCCGCCTCGTGGGCCGCGGCGAGCGCGTCGAGCACCGCGCCCGCGACACCGACGGCGAGCTCGGGCGCGAAGGTGCCGCGCTCGCGCAGGTGGTGGCGCAGGTCGGCGCCCTCGACGAGATCCATGACGATCGCGAGGTCGTCGCCCTCGACGACGAGGTCGCGCACCCGCACGATCCGCGGGTGGCGCAGGGTCACCAGGATCGAGCGCTCCTGCACGAACCGCGCCACGATCGCGGGATCGCTGGTGAGGTCGGAGCGCAGCAGCTTGGCGGCGACGACGCTGCCGTCGGTGCGGTCCTCGGCCCGCCACACCTCGCCCATCGCTCCGCTGCCGATGCGCTCGAGGAGGTGGTAGCGGCTGCCGAGCGCCCGCCGGTTCTCCACGCTCATGCCGTGCTCCCGGTGATCGAGGGGATCGAGGTGATCGAGTCGACCGAGGTGATCGACCGGCCGCCTCCGCGGGCGGCCGTGCTCGCTGCGCCCACCGGCTCAGCCCTGCTCGACGGGGATCGCGAACCAGTGCAGCCCCGGGTCGGCGCCGGCCACCGCTGGCCGGACGCCGGGGTCCTGGGAGGTCGAGATCAACGCGACGACGTCGGACTGGTCGAGGGCGACCGGGGTCGAGAAGTCGAGGGCCGGCCCGGCGAGCCCGTCGGCGGCCTCGACGGTGAGTCCGTCGAGGGCCTTCTCGACGTCGGCGGGCGCCACCGAGCCGGCCGAGGCAGCGGCGGTCGCCAGGGCGATCACGGCGTCGTGGCTGGCGATGTCGGCGCCGTCGGCCACCTGCGCGAAGGGCGTGGAGCCGAACACGTCGGTGGCGTCGGGGTCGTCGGCCATCAGGCGCAGGGCGGTGAAGTAGGCCGCGGCTGCGTCGGCCTGCGGTCCCTGCGCCAGCGTGGTCGCGTCGGTGGCGTCGAGCCCCACGCTGGTGAGCTCGTCGGCGGGGGTGCCGCCGTCGTCGACGAGGCGGGTGGCGAAGACCGGGGTGAGCGCCTCGGGGGTCAGCACGATCGGCAGGTCGGGCAGCGCGCCCTGGAGCCCAGCCACGATCGAGGCCTGGGTCTCGGGGGCCGCGGCGACGACGACGCTGTCGGCCCGCTGCTCCTTGACGGCCTTGCGGACCTGGGCGACGACGCGCTCGGGGCGGTCGGTGCCGGCCGAGCCCTCGAGCCCGTCGACCGGTGCGCTGACGCCGTCGGCGGTGATGACGAAGGGGTCGAGGAGCTTGTCGGCGTCGAGCGCACGCTGGGTGGCGGCCGCGACACCGCGGTCGTCGGGTCCGGTGAGCCACACGCCGGCCGGGAGTCCGTCGGCGTCGCGCAGGTAGGGCGCGATCACCGGGACGCCGGCCTTGCTCGCCGCCGCCAGCGCGTCGTCGAGGTGGTCGCCGGTCGAGGCCACCACGATGCCGCCGACGCCGTCGGCGACGAACCGCTCGATCGCCTGCACCGCGCCGTCGGCGGTGCCCCGGTCGTCCTGGACGTCGAGGCTGACCTTCGAGCCGCCCAGGGTGAGCCGCTCGACCGCCACCTGGGCGCCCGAGGCGGCCGGGAGGAGCGCGTCGCCCTGGCCCGGAGCGGAGTCGAGGGTGACGAGCAGGCCGATCCGCAGATCGCCGTCGACCTTCAGGTCCTTCAAGGCGACGGCCGCCGGGCGAGGGCCCTGCGGGGTGTCGTCGTCACCGGAGCACCCCGCGAGGGCGAGGGCGGCGGCGAGCACCGGGAGGCCGGTGCGCAGCAGTCGGGCCCGCATCACGCCCCCACCTGCACCGAGAAGACGGTCTGGTGGGTGCTGCCCTCGGGCAGGTCGATGCCGAAGATCGGGAACTGCGCCTGGAGCTGGAGCGACAGGGCGGTCTGGGCCTGCTGAAGCAGCAGGTCGTCGAGCCCCTGGGCACGCACCCGGCTGAAGGCGATCGCGGTGTCGGTGGCGCGCTGGATGCGGTCGTTGCTGACCCCGGTGGCCGTGGCGCCGGTGACCAGCGAGCCGAGGAGCCCGCTGCCGTTGTTCTTGCGTTCGCCGAGGTCGAGCAGCACCTTGCGCAGGTCGGCGAGGAGCAGGCGCTGGGACGCCGCCACGTTGCGGTTGGAGGAGGCGACGTCGGCGTCGATGCGTCGGACCGTGTCGTCGACGCCTGCGGTCAGCTGGGCGCCCGATCGGGCGGCCGTGGTCGCGAGCCGGTCGCGCGAGCGACGCACCGCCTCGGCACCGTCGGCGAAGACCTGGTCGCCGGTGCTGGAGAGCTGGGCCTCCAGGCCGCCGATGAGGCTGTCGGTGCGGTCGGCGGCCTCCTGACCGGCCTGGGCGATCTGCTGGGCCTGCTGGGCGGCGTTGTTCGTGCCGAGCTGGAGGCTGTTGAGAGCACCGGTGAAGGCCTCGACGATCGAGGCCGAGGTCAGCGTGCCCTGCTTCTCCTGGAGGTTCGTCACCGCCGTGCGGAGTGCGTCGAGCGGCGAGACCTCGGCGGGGGCCGTGCCGCACGCGGCGGTCGGGAAGTCCTTGGCCGAGAGGATGATCGCCGCCACCGTGCAGTAGGCCGAGCCGACCTGGGTGCCGACGGTGCCGGTGGACCCCGAGGCCGTGCGGATGGCGGTCTGCGCGTTCTGGACGGCGGTGGTCACGGCGGCGAGGTCGTCGCCGACGTCCTTCAGGCCGGTCGCGACCGTGCTCAGCGAGGTGCGCACGGAGTCGATGCTCTGGAACCGGGCCAGCAGCGACCCGGCCGGAGCGGTGGTCGGCTCGGGGGTGGCGCAGTCGACACCCACGAGGGTCACCGAGGCGGCGTCGGCCGCGCTGCCGGGCGTCGCGCACACGGTGGTGCGCACCGATCGGAGGTCGGCGGCGGCGCCGCCGGTGGCGCCGGTCAGCGCGGTGACCGCGCCGTCGACCGAGGTGCGCAGCGAGCCGACCTCGGAGGCGAGCGTCGCGCCACCGCTGGGCTGGAGCAGGGCGAGCGCGTCGGTGAGGGCCTTGTCGGCGTTCGCGAGCTGGGTCTTGATCGGCGCCGTGCCGGTGCCGAGGCCGCCCAGACTCTCGGCGAGGCCGGAGACGGCGTCCTCGAGTGCGGTGGCCGTGGTGGTGATGTTCTGCACCAGCGCCGGGTCGAAGCGGCTGGCGAAGCCCTGGCTGAAGACCTGGATCGCGGTGATCTGGTTGGTCAGCGCGTTGCCCACGCCGAGGATGCCGCACACGGCCGAGGGCAGCGGCGCGCAGGTGCCGTCGGGCTGGACCGATCCGACGGTGTCGAGCAGACCCTGCTTGATGGTCGCCCGGCAGGAGCTGGTGGCACCGGCGAGGGCGGTCAGCTGGCCCGAGACCGCGGCGATCTGCTGGATGACGGTCGGGCGCTTGCCCTCGGGCAGCGGGGCGACGGTGCACCCGTCGGGCTGGTCGGTGATGGTGGGCGGGGTGACCTTGTCGGGGTCGCCGAGCAGGCGGCTCACCTGGTCGACCGATCCCTGGAGGGCGCGCAGCGCCTGGTCGTTGGTCTGGCGCAGCTGGCCGGCGATGTCGGCGCTCAGCGAGTCGAGGTCCTGGGTCAGGCCCGACAGCGAGGAGGAGACCTCCGAGCTCGAGCCCTGGAGGTCGGAGATGGTGCGGGCACCGAGGGTGGTGGCCGATCCGTTCAGCTCGGTCTGGATGCGGGCGAGCACCGAGCTCGCCTCGGTGAGGACCGAGGTGACGCTGGTGATCAGCGAGATCGTGCGCTTCTCCAGCGTCAGGCTGGAGTCGTCGGCGTCGCCGAAGGCCGCCTCGAGGAGCGAGCGCAGCGAGGTGTCGGTGACCAGGCCCGGCTGCACGCTGAGGTCGAAACGCGGGACCTCGAAGTCGTCGGTGTCCTGGACCAGGCGCAGGGTGGCGCTGGCGCCCAGGCGCGGCGGGGCGAGCATCGTGGCCCACTGGACCTGCGCGTTGTTGTCGGTGCCGCGGCCCAGGACGCCGTTGGTGATGTCGTCGGGGTGCATGTCGTCCTGGACGACGACCGAGCTGTAGGAGTCCTCGCCGAGGTCGGCCGAGGCGACGACGGTGAGCGGCGTGCCGACCAGCGCCCAGCGCTGCCGCGAGACCCCGCCGGCGTCGAAGGAGACCTGGCGCGGCTGGACGGTGGTGTTCTGCACGGTGAGGTCGATGACGACCCGGCCCTTCGCGCCCTCGATGTCGGAGAGGTCGGTGCCCGTGCGGTCGCCGAGGCGCCAGGTGGTCTGCACGCGGATCGGGAGCTGGGAGGCCAGGGTCGCGGCGTCGAGCTCCTCGACGTCCTCGGTGACCTTGCCGCCCTCACCGGGATCGCGGACCGCACGACTGGTGATGCTGGCGACGCGGCCGTCGTCGCCGACCTTCACGTCGACCGCCTGGAGCACCCGCTCGGGTGCGGCCTCGGCGGTGCCCGCCTGGCTCGCGACCGTGACCAGGGCGCCGGTGGCACCGACGACCAGGGCCAACGCCACGTGGGCCGGCCGGATCAGACGGCGCCGCTCGGCGGTGCCCTTCCCCCATGTGTGCTTCATCTGCTTCTCTCGCATCCTTGGCCGGCGCGGACCGGCGTCCCCGGGACTTCGCGTCACGCCCCTCGACCGGGCGTGGCGCAGGGCCTTTACCCACCTCGTCGCCGGCTCACTCCTGGCCGGAGGGTCGGATCTCGGCGCGCTCGTGCGGAGGTCGGCCGCGGAGGGCCCGAGCCACGCTCCGTGGGGGTGGCTCCATCGGGGCGGGTGGGTGGCGGCTGCGCGGTCGACGAGGGCGCGGCCCGGGACCAGCTCCCGAGGTCAGCCCACGGGGTCAGCGGACGGGGTCAGCGCGCCGACGTCGACCGGATGATCCGGAACAGCACGACGACCAGGCCGATCCCCACGGCGGCACCGCCGGCGACGGCGAGCGCGATGGCCCACCCCTCGATGGCGCCGACGACGAGGAGGAGCACCAGCACCACGGGCAGCAGCGTGAGGGGCAACCCGACGGCACCGACGTAGGCGCGCGCGGCGGCAGCATCGACGTCGGCGAAGCCGCGCTGCGTCGGCGGGTGGGTGCGCTGGGCCATGTCGCCATGGTGCGTCGCTGGAACGGACCAGACCAGCGAGGAGACGATTGTTCCGCGGGCCGTCCGGCAGTGTTCACCCTGTGACCGTCGTCACGATGCGGGAGGACGCAGCGACCGGGCGGCCGAGCGGACGGCGTCGCTGAGGTCGTCGAGCGCGGGACTCGCGATCCGCCATCGCTGCCAGTGCAAGGGGACGTCGATCGCCGGGACGCCGCGCAGGCGCTCGAGCGCGGCACCGGGACCGCTGCGCAGTGCCAGCACCGGGCACATCCCCCAGCCCAGACCGGCGACGAGCGCGGTGAGGAAGTCGGCCGCGCTGGGCACCCGATGCACCACCCGGGGGCGGTCGAGGCCGAGGGGCGCCAGGGCGCGGTCCTGGAGGTGGTCGCGCTCGTTGAAGACCACCATCGGCAACGAGCCGCGATCGAGTCGGCGCCCGTGCCGATGCCGTTCGAGCAGGTCGGGGGCGGCGACGGCGACGTAGCGCAGCACGCCCAGCGGCTCGGCCGAGCACCCCTGCACGGGGTCGGGACTGTCGGTCACCGCCGCGAGCACGTCGCCGCGGCGCAGGAGGTCGTGGGAGTAGGCCTGGTCCTCGATGAAGAGCCGCAACGCGGTGGCGGGGCGACCGGCGACGGCGCCGAGCACGGGCGGGAACCAGGTGAGCAGCGAGTCGGCGTTGACGGCGACGCGCAGGTCGACGACGTCCGATCCCGGCGCTCCGCCCTCGTCGGCCACCTCGACCGCGGCCTCGGCGGCGAGGAGCCGCAGCTGGCGGCCGAGCCGCAGGAGCGGTTCGCCGGCCGGGGTGACACCGGCCGGTGCGGTGCGTCGGACCAGCACGGTGCCGGCCGCGTTCTCCAGTGCACGCACGCGCTGGCTGACCGCGCTGGGCGTGACATGCAGTCGTCGGGCGGCCGCATCGAAGGTGCCCTCCTCCGCGATGGCGACGAGGGTCTCCAGCTGGACCGGGTCGAAGCGCACGACCCCACCTTAAGTGGCCCTTCAGGTCCTGAAGGAACATTCGCTGGCCTGATGATGCCGCGACCCCTACCGTCGTCGCGTGCTCGACTCCGCCGCCGCCGGCCTGCTGACCGGCCTCACCCTGATCGTCGCCATCGGCGCCCAGAACGCCTACGTGCTGCGCCAGGGCATCGCGCGTTCGCATGTCGGCGCGGTGGTGGCGATCTGCACGGTCTCGGACGTCGTCCTCATCACCGCCGGCGTCGCCGGGATCGGCACGATCGTCGATCGGGCCGGCTGGCTCATCGACGTCGTGCGGTGGTTCGGCGTCGCGTTCCTGCTCTGGTACGCCGCCTCCTCGCTGCGGCGCGCCCGGCGTCCCGCGAGCTTGGTCGCGGGATCGGACGGTCCGCGCGAGGAGCGTGGGCCGGTGGTGCGGCGTGCGGTCGCCCTGACCTGGCTCAACCCGCACGTCTACCTCGACACCGTGGTGCTCATGGGCTCGATCGCCGCGACCCACGACGGCGAGGGCGGCGGTCGCTGGTGGTTCGCGGTCGGCGCCTGGGTCGGGAGCGCCGTCTGGTTCAGCGGCCTGGGGTTCGGCGCACGCCTGCTGGCACCGCTGCTGGCGAGCGCGCGGGCCTGGCAGGTGCTCGAGGTGCTCATCGCAGCGACGATGGTGGCGGTCGCGATCAGCCTTGCGCGGGGCTGAATCGCCGAGCGCCGCCCGCCCGGGGATCGGGCGGACGGCGCTGTCAGCTGGCGGATCAGCGGCCGAGGCCGGCGATGTCGATGCGGCGGTGGTAGTTCATGCCGGCGACGCCGCCGAGCACCGAGCCGAGGGCCGCGGCGAGGACGACGCCGACCAGGGCCGCGCCGGCCTGGAGGGTGAGCTCACCGAGGTCGCTGGGGATGCGCGGGAAGCTGTCGATCTGGTCGAGCAGGTTGAACTTCGCGCCGGCGATGGCGCCGAGCACGGCCAGGACGACCGACATCACGACGGTCCAGCCGAAGACGGCCAGGCCCTGGCGGGCGCCGTCGAAGCGGGCCATGCGACCGGCCACGTACCCGCCGGCGACGAAGGAGACGAGCACGACCGCGACGACCAGCAGGACGCCGTCCCAGCCGATCTGGCCGCTGTCGGTGCCGTCGGGCACGAGGTCGATCGTGGCGCCGGTGGCGACGACGAACGCCGAGAGGATGACGGTCAGGCCCAGCGCGCTGAGCCAGCCGAAGAACGCGGCGCCGGGCTTGATGCCGCCGAACTGCTGCTTCTGGCGCTCGAGGACGGCGTGCCGGTCGAGGGCCGACGAGGACGTGCTGCTGGTGGTGTCGTGGTGGATCGACATGGTGACCTCCTAGGGGTCGGGTGGGTGGAACGGAACGGTCGGGATGGTGGGGCAGGGCCTCAGGCGCGGGTGGCCTCGGCGAGCGGCGCCGGGGCCTCCTCGGCGCCGAGCACGCGGTGGAGGGCCGCTGCGAGGACGCCGCCGACCACCGGTGCGAGCAGGAACAGCCAGACCTGGGCGAGCGCGTCGCCGCCGGCGAGGAGCGCCGGGGCGAGCGAGCGGGCCGGGTTGACCGAGGTGCCGTCGACCGGGATCGCGACGAGGTGGATCAGCGTCAGGGCGAGACCGATCGCGAGGGGCGCGAACCCGTGCGGGGCGCGGGTGTCGGTGACGCCCAGGATGACGAGCACGAAGACGCCGGTGAGCACGATCTCGGTGAGCGCGACCGCCAGGAAGGAGTAGCCGCCGGGCGAGGCGTCGCCCCAGCCGTTGGTGCCGAAGCCGTCGGCGACGGAGAACCCGGGGGCGCCTCCCGCGATCAGGCGGAGCAGGCCGGCGCCGATGAGGGCGCCGACGACCTGGGCGACCACGTAGCCGGGCACGTCGCGCCACGCGAAGCGGCGCGCGGCGGCGAGGCCGACGGTGACGGCGGGGTTGAAGTGGCCGCCGGACAGGTGGCCGAACGCGTAGGCGGCGGTCAGCACGCTCAGGCCGAACGCGGCGGCGATGCCGGCGTAGCCGACCCGGTCGCCGGCCAGCACGGCGGTGCCGCAGCCGGCGAGCACGAGCCAGGCGGTGCCGACGACCTCGGCGCCCCAGGCGGAGGGGCGGACGGCGGTGGTCGCTCCCATGGGATCTCTCCTTCGTGACGGATGTGGTGACGAGCGGATGGACGGTGGCGGGCCGCGGCTCAGGCCGCAGCTCAGGCCGCGGACCCGCGGCGCTCGGCGAGCTTGCGCTTGGCGGCCGGGAGACCGACCAGGGCGAGCAGCTTCCAGACGATCCAGCCGAGGACGGCGAACAGGTTGCGCTTCGGGTGGGCCATGACGGTCTCTCCTTCGATTGGCTTACGTTGTAAACTTACGACGTAAGCAGAACGTGCCCGAGACCCGCAGGGGTGAAACCGGGACCCGACGAGGCCCGCGTCACATCGGCTCGCCCCGGCCGGACGAGGGCTAGGTTCGGGAGCAGGAGAGGAGAACCCGTGCCCGCACGCGCCACCCGTCGTCCCCGCTCGTCGCGCCCACCCCTGACCCGCGACGCCGTCATCGACGCCGCCCTCGCCCACCTCGAGGACGGCGGCCTGGGCACCCTGACGATGCGGGAGCTCGGCAAGCGACTGCGCGTGGAGGCCATGTCGCTCTACCGCCACGTGCCGGGCAAGGACGAACTGCTCGACGCGATCGTCGAGCGGCTCATCGACGACATGCACGACGATCCCGAGGTGCCCGACGCCCCCACCGACGGCTGGGAGGACTTCCTGCGGCGGCTCGCGCACGGCGTCCGCCGGGTGGCGCTGGCGCATCCGAAGGCGTTCCCGCTCGTGGCCTCCCGTCCCCCGGAGGCGCCCTGGCTGCGGCCGCCGCTGCGCAGCCTCGCCTGGGTCGAGACCTTCCTCGCGGGCCTGCGTGCCGAGGGGTTCGACGACCGCGCGGCGGTCGACAGCTATCGCGCGTTCACCGGCTTCCTGCTCGGCAACCTGCTGTTGGAGGTCTCCGCCCGCGGCGCCGACATCGGCCCGCTCGACGTCATGGACGGCGAGGACCCCGACCCGCCCGACGACCCGTCGTTGGCTCAGATGCGGCGCGACTTCCCCGTGGTCGCCTCCCTGCGACCGCTGCTGCGTCAGGACCGGTCGGCCGAGGAGTTCGAGATCGCCCTGGAGGAGCTGATCGAGCGCATCGCCGCGATCAGGAGCGGCGCGGGCGCCTGACGCCGGCGAAGGAGGCGCACGGCCACAGCTGCGGCAGCCACAGCGCCTGGAGCGCGTGGTAGACGTCGGGCTTGCCCGGCCACAGGACGCCGCCGGGGCGCAGGTCGGTGTCGAGCTCGTGCCACCACGAGCCGCCGATCGGGTCGCGATGGTGGGCGGCCGCGAAGGCCGCGAACCGCTCCCGATCGGCGTCCTCGCCCAGCGCGGTGGCCGCGGCCATCGCCTCGGCGATCACCCAGTGCATGCGCTCGCGCACGATCGGAGCGCCCTCGAAGTCGGTCGTGTACGGGAACCCCGGGACGCCGTCGGCGCCCTCGCTGCCGCGGGCCCGGTCGTAGAGGGCGCGGGACGCCGCGGCGAACCGCGGCTCGGCGGAGGCGACGTCTCGGTGGGCGAGCAGCCGGGCCCATTCGAAGAGGTGGCCGACGGTCACCCCATAGGGCCGGAACGGATCGGCCGGGTGGTCGCGGTTGAAGTACGGCAGCGGCCGCCACGCCTCGTCGAAGTGCTCGGGCAGCCGCCAGTCGTGGGCCGGCCCGAGGTCGTCGGCGACGCGGGCGGCGATGCGCAGGGACGCCGAGGACGCCCAGCTCGCCTCCACCCCGGCGTCCTCCGCCGCGAGCAGCGCCTCCACCGCGTGCATGTTCGCGTTGAGACCGCGATAGGGGTCGCAGACCGAGAAGTCGCGGTTCCAGCTGTCGACGCACATGCCGGCGGCGCCGTCCCAGAAGCGGTCGCGCAGCACCGCGATCGCCTCGGCGAGCAGCTCGCGACCGCGCGGGTGGCCGGCGGTGGTGGCCGAGGCGCCGGCCAGGACGACGAACGCGTGGGCGTAGGCCTCCTTCGCCTCCTCCCCCACGGCCGCGTACCAACCGCCGTGCTCGGTGTCGTGCAGCGGCCCGTCGAGCAGGGCGGTGACGCCGTGGTCGAGCAGGTCGCCCCACGGCGCCTGCGGATCGAGGCGCATGGCGACGGCGTAGACGTGGGTCATCCGGCAGGTGATCCACAGCGCCGGAGGTCGGTCGGCCTCCAGCCGGCCGGCGGCGTCGAGCCAGCCGAAACCGGCCGGCGTCCGCGATGCCGCGGCGAAGGCGAGCAGGTCGTCGATCTCCCCCATCCGCCCATCCTCACCCGATGCGGGCCCGCGCGCGACGGCGGGTGCCCGCATCGGCGTCAGGACCGCGCGGCGTAGAAGGCGTCGGTGTGCTCGAGGATGCGGTCGTGGTCGGCGGCGATCGCGCGGTAGCGCTCGACCATCGTCGGGTCGGGGTGCACGAGCGCGCCGGGGCGCACCATCGCCTTGACGGCGCTGGCCACGTCGGGATGCAGCCCGTGGCCGACGGCGGCGCAGATCGCCGAGCCGAGGCCGGCGGCGTCCTCCACCGCGGTGCGTTCGACGGGCCGGTCGAAGACGTCGGCGGCGATGCGGCACATCAGCGGCGATCGCGCGCCCCCGCCGGAGACGATGAGCCGGTCGGCGACCAGGCCGATCGCGGTCTCCATCGCGGCGGTGTGCCGGCGCATCGTGAGCACGATCCCCTCGAGGACAGCGCGGTGCAGCTCGGCCGCGCCATGGGAGCCGTCGAGGCCGAGGATGGTGCCGCGCCGGTGCGGTGCGTCGCCCGGGGCGAGCCAGTCGGGCACGACCCGCAGGCCGCCGCAGCCGGCCGGCACGGCGGTGGCCTCGCGCTCCAACCAGGCCTGGACGGCGGCCGGGTCGGCGTCCGGTTCGGCGCACGCGGCGGTCACGAGGCGGCGCAGCCAGGTGACGGTCCACATGCCGCGCCGGATGCCGACGCTCTCGACGAGGTAGCGGCCCGGCTCGGCGGCGCCGTTGACCCAGAAGACGTCGCCGTCGGGGCGATGCGCCTCGGCCACCGTCATGGCGGCGATGTAGGTGCCCAGCGAGAGCAGGGTGGTGCCCGGGTCGACGAGGCCGGCGCCGAGGGCCTCGACGGCCTTGTCGTTGCCGGTGGCGTAGACGGGCAGCCCCACCGGCAGACCGGACGCCGCGGCGGCCTCGGCGGTGACGGTGCCGAGCAGGCCGCCCGGATCGACCAGGTGCGGCAGGAGGTCGCGCGGCATGCCGGTACGGGCGAACGCCTCGGGGTCGGCCGACCACTGTCGGGTCACCGGGTCGAGCGGCCACATGCCCTGGTAGCTCGCGGCGCTGTCGCGGCGCTCGCCGGTGAGACGCACCGCGAGGTAGCCGCCGGCGCTCACGACCAGCGCGACGCGTGGGTCGCGCTGCTCCGCCAGCGGCCGGGAGACCCGGGCGTCCATCCAGCTCAGCACGGGCTCGACGAGGCGTCCCTCGGCGTCGAGGAGCGCGCGGCAGAAACGGATGCCGCACAGCCCCACCGCCGCCAGGCGGGCGAGGTCGCCCCCGGCGTCGCGGAAGCGGGCCAGCGCCTGCTGCGTCGCCGCGGTCAGCGAGTCCCACAGGTCGTCGTCGGGGTGGACGGCGCGCCCCTCGGGCCCGAGCTCGTAGGGCCGCAGCGCCACCGCGGCGCTCGCCAGCACCGCACCCTCGGCGTCGATCACCGAGACCTTGGTGCTCTGCGAGCCGCCGTCGATGGCGAGCAGGAGGTCGGTCACGAGCCGGCGACCTCCAGCACCGCGGCGCCGTCGGCGTCGAGCGGGTAGACCGAGCCGGGGTTCATGATCTGGTGCGGGTCGAACTCGCGCTTGAGGCCGGCCAGCAGCCGGTAGGCGCTGCCGTGCTCCTCCTGCACCCAGGGCGTCCGGTACTTGCCGACGCCGTGGTGGTGCACCATCGACCCGCCGACCTTGAGCGCCTCCTCCACGATGATCGCGTTGAGCGGCACGTGGTACTCCTCGATCTCCTCGCGCGGCTCGCAGCGGATCTCGTAGTCGTAGACGAAGTAGAGGTTCGTGCCGGTCTGGTAGCTGTGCGAGGAGTGCGCGCCGAGCATGGTGAGGTCGGCGGCCCGCGGGAAGGTCGTGCGGATGCGGGTCATGACGGCGTCGTACAGCTCGGCGGTGCGCGACCAGTCGACCGACACCTCGGTGGTGTAGCCGAGGTGCCGCGTGGCGAGCATCTGCTTCTTCTCGGCCTCGATCTTGTCCGGGCCCCAGTTGAGGTGCTCGAACCACGACCGGATGCGCGCCTCGGGCACCGGCGTGTGGACGACGGCGGCCGCGGCCTCCTCGATCGCCTGGGACGTCGCGGCCACCAGCCCGGCGGGCCCCTCGGCCGAGAGCACCACGAGGTTCTGGTCCATCGGGTGGTCGGAGAAGTGCTGGCGAGCGTCCTCGGGCGAGTAGAGCCGCGCCACCGAGGGGCGGTAGCCCGCGACCATGACCTCCCGCAGCACGCGGACGCCGTCGGCGAAGTCGGGCACGAGGAACCCGTGGTAGCGGGTGGTGTCGGGGTAGAAGCGGAACAGCTTGACCGTGACCTCGGTGATGAAGGCCAAGGTGCCCTCGTTGCCGATGAGCAAGTGCCGGATGTCGGGGCCCGCGGCCCGGCGCGGCACGTTCTTGATGCGCACCACCTCACCGCCGGGCAGCACCGCCTCCAGCCCCACGACCATGTCCTCGATCGCGCCGTAGAGCGTGGAGAACTGGCCTATCGAGCGGGTGGCGACCAGGCCGCCCATCTGGGCGATCGGCTTGGACTGCGGGGAGTGGCCGGTGGTGAGGCCCTGCTCGCGCAGGAGGTCCTCGAGCTGCTGGAGCGGGACGCCGCACTGGACGGTGACCATCATGTTCTCGGCGTCGACCGCGAGCACACGATCCATGCGCGAGCCGTCGATCACCAGCGAGTCGGCGACGACGGTCTCCAGACCGCCCTCGGTGCTGGTGCCGCCGGTGCGCGGGACGACGGCGACGCGCTCGCGGTGGGCGAAGTCCAGCAGCGCCGCCACCTGCGCGGTCGAGGTCGGGTGGACGATCGCGGCCGGGAACGGGCCGTCGAAGATGTCGTGGACGGCGGTGTACTTGCGGAAGCGGTCGACGCTGGCGGCCCGCAGCCGGGCGGCGTCGGTGTCGACCCCCTCGGGGCCGAGCAGGTCGGTGACGGCCGCGACGATCTCGTCGCGGGTGAGGGTGGAGCGGGAAGCGACCATGGTCCGGGGATTCCTTGCGATCGGTCGGGTGGGCGGGGCTGGACGGCGGGTGCGGGTCAGCGCACCAGGTAGCCGCCGTCGACCACGAGCACGTGGCCGTTGACGTAGTCGGAGGCGCGCGAGGAGAGGAAGACCAACGCACCCATGAGGTCGGCGGGGTCGCCCCACCGCCCGGCCGGGATGTGCTCGACGATGCGGCGGTTGGCGTCGTCGTCGGAGCGCGTGGCCGTGGTGATCGCCGTGGCGAAGTAGCCGGGTGCGATCGCGTTGACCTGCACGTTGTGCTCGGCCAACTCGTCGCAGTAGGCCTTGGTGAAGCCGACGATGCCGGCCTTCGTGGCGGCGTACGCAGGCGACTGCCGGCCGCCGAGGAAGGAGAACAGCGAGGCGATGTTGACGATCTTCCCGCTGCCCTGGGCCGTCATGAACCGGCTCGCGGCATGGGCGATCTCGAACGCCGCGGTCATGTTCACCGCGATCATCGGGTCCCACTGCTCGCGACCGAAGTCGGCCGCGTCGGCCAGCAGGCAGATGCCGGCGGAGTTGACCAGGATGTCGATGCCGCCGAGCTCGGCGACGCACGCCTCGACCACCTCCCCCGGGACGCCGGGGCGCGTGAGGTCGGCGCGCATCGGCACGTAGCGGCGTCCGGTAGCGGCCACCGCGGCGGCGGTGACGCCGTCGTCCTCGGTGATGCTGGGCACGAACACGTCGGCTCCGGCGCTGGCCAGGGCGAGGGTGAAGGCGTGTCCGAGGCCGGTGTTGCCGCCGGTCACGACGGCGCGGCGCCCGGCGAGGGAGAAGTGGTCGAGCCCGAAGGCCTCGACGGCGTTGGGATCGGACATCACGCCACCCCCGCCTCGGCCGTGGCGTACGGGTCGCGGATGCCGACGTAGATGGTCTCGAGGTACTCCTCGATGCCCTCGGCGCCGCCCTCGCGGCCCAGACCCGAGGCCTTGACGCCGCCGAAGGGCGCGGCCGGGTTGGAGACCACGCCGGTGTTGATGCCGATCATCCCGGCCTCCAGCCGCTCGGAGAGGCGCAGCGCCCGGTCGAGGTCGCGGGTGAAGACGAAGGAGACCAGGCCGAACTCCGAGGCGTTCGCCAGGGCGACCGCCTCCTCCTCGGTGTCGAAGACGAGCACCGGCGCGACCGGACCGAAGATCTCCTCGTTCGCGATCGTCATCTCGGGTCGCACGTCGGCAAGCACGGTCGGCGGGTAGAACCAGCCTGGGCCCTCGGGCACGGAACCGCCGGTCAGCACGGTCGCGCCGGCCGCGACGGCGTCGTCGACGAGGCCCGCGACCTTGGCCCGCGACCGTTCGTCGATGAGCGGTCCGAGCGTCGTCCCCGGGGCGTCACCGGGGCCGACGACGAAGGCCGAGAGCCGGGCGGCGAGCTTCGCGGTGAACTCCTCGGCCACCGACCGGTGCACCAGCAGCCGGTTGGCGGCCACGCAGGCCTCGCCCCCGTTGCGCATCTTCGCCACGACCGCGCCCTCGACCGCGGCGTCGACGTCGGCGTCGGCGCAGACGACGAACGGGGCGTTGCCGCCGAGCTCCATCGAGACCTTCAGCACGCGGTCGGCGGAGGCCGCGATGAGGCGGCGTCCGACCGGCGTGGAGCCGGTGAAGGAGAGCTTGCGCAGCCGCTCGTCGGCCAGGAGCGGCCCGCTGATCGCGGCGGGGTCGGTGGTGGTGACGACGTTGAGGACGCCGTCGGGCAGACCGACCTCGGCCAGCAGTTCGGTGAAGAGCAGCGAGGTGAGCGGGGTGAGGTCGGCCGGCTTGAGCACCATCGTGCAGCCGGCGGCGATCGCCGGGGCGATCTTGCGGGTGGCCATCGCGATCGGGAAGTTCCACGGCGTGATCAGCAGGCACGGTCCGACCGGGCGCTTGCGCACCAGCAAGCGGTTGGCGCCGTCCGGGGCCTCGAGGTAGCGGCCGGAGATGCGCGGCGCCTCCTCGCTGAACCAGCGCAGGAACTCCGCGCCGTAGGCGACCTCGGCGCGGCTCTCGGCGAGCGGCTTGCCCATCTCGGCGGTGATGAGGCGCGCGAACTCCTCCGAGCGTGCGGTGAGGGCGTCGAAGGCGCGGCGCAGGATCTCCGCGCGCACCCGCGTCGGCGTCCGGCCCCAGGGGGCCTGGGCCCGGTGGGCCGCCTCGAGGGCGGCCAGGGCGTCCTCGGCGCCTGCGTCGGCGACCGAGGCGATGACCTCGCCGGTGGCCGGGTCGTGGACGTCGAAGCGCCGGCCGCTCGCCGCCGGCCGCCAGGTGCCGTCGACGAAGAGATCGGTGGGCCGGTCGGTCATGCGCCGACCGCCTCGGGGGTCGCGGCGGGCGCCAGGCGCATCGGGGTGCCCAGGAGGTCCTCGTAGAGCTTGAACGGCGTCATCTCGCCGGCCCGGTCGCCGTAGGAGGCGCGGGCGCGGCGGTAGACCTGCTCGACGACCGCCGAGACCTCCACCGGCATCCCGACGGCTGCCGCCAGATCGGTGGAGAGGCCGAGGTCCTTGCAGGCCAGCGCGATGGCGAAGCCCTCGTCGTAGTCGCCCTGCTCGAGGATGCAGCGCACGTCGTTCTCGAGGAAGTTGCTGTTCGCGGGGCTGGCGATGAGGGCATCGCGCAGCACCCCGAGCTCGACGCCGGCCTTGACGCCGACCGCCAGCACCTCGGCGGTGGCGACGAGGTGGGAGAACCACAGCTGGTTGATCATCAGCTTCACGGCGTACCCGGCGCCGTGCGGGCCGACATGGAGGATCCGCTCGGGGTCGCCCATGGCCTCGAAGACCGGGCGGAGCCGGGCGACGTCGGCGGCATCGCCGCCGATGAAGATCTGCAGCCGGCCGGTCGCCGCGCCGACCGCCATGCCGCTGACCGGGGCGTCGAGCACGGCGATGCCCCGGTCGGCGGTACGGCGGCGGACGTCGTCGGCCACCGCGGGCACCGAGGTGGACATGTCGATCCAGGTGCCGCCGTCGGGAAGGCCGGCCAGGACGCCGTCCGGGCCGTTGAGCACCTCGCTCACGATCGCCGGCGTCGGCAGCATGGTGATGACGGTGCCCGTGGCGGCGGCGACCGCGGCCGCGGAGTCCGCGATCTCCGCGCCGAGGGCGGCGTACTCGTCCAGGATCTCCGGACGGGTGTCGTGGACGACCAGCTGGTAGCCGGCCTTCAGCAGGTTGCGGGTCATGCCCGAACCCATGCTCCCGAGGCCGATGAAGCCGATGCGGGTGGGCGCGGCGGTCGGGGTGTTCGCCTGGTGCTGCATGGTGTGACGTGTCCTCACAGGGTCGTTGAGACGGGTGGCGTGTAGAAGGGGTTGACGACCGCGTCGCGCACGGCGAGCACCTGCTCGCGAGTGGGCAGCCGCTGGGCGCCGTTGGACAGGGCGGTGGCGGTGGCCTCGCGGTTGTTGCGGTAGACCTCGTCGGCGTCGTCGGCGGCCGGGTTCACCCAGACCGCGCAGATGAGGACGACGTCGTCGAGGTCGACACCGTCGAGCGCGCCGCTCGCCAGCGCGTCGGCGACCCCGCCGGCCACACCGGCCTGCGCCGGACCCCAGATCATCTGTCCGTGCACGTCGCCCTCGGGCGCGGCCTTGGTGACGAAGAGGGTGGCGGGCTTGACCGGCAGACCGGGCTGCATCACGGCCATGAACGGCACGTGGCCGGGGCTGGGGGTGGCGAGCGCCGTGGCCCACGCGGTGCCGACCGCGCCCGAGCGCGTGCCGAGCACCGTGTTGATGTGGGCGGCGTTCGGGCCGGAGCCGATGAACGACTCGCCCACCTGGTAGAGCTCGCTCACGAGATGAGGCCCTCCTCGGTGAGGAAGTCGATGGCGATGTCCTCGGGGTCCTCGCCGTCGACGTCGGCCTTCGCGTTGAGCTCCTGCATCTTCTCGGTGGTCAGCAGCGGCGCCACCTCGGCGATGACGTCGGCGATCGCGGGGTACTTCGCGACGAGGTCGGCGTTCATCGTCAGACCGCCCTGGTAGACGGGGAAGAACTTCTGGTCGTCGTCCATGACGAGGAGGTCGAGGGCCCGGATGCGGCCGTCGGTGGAGAACACCTCGCCGAAGTTGCAGTCCTCGCCCTTCTGCGTGGCCGTGTAGATGACACCCGTGTCGAGCAGGGTGACGTTGGAGTCGGGGACGTCGATGCCGTAGGCGGCCTTCAGGCCCGGCCAGCCGTCGTCGCGGGTGGAGAACTCGCTCTCGATGCAGAAGGTCTGCTCCTCGACCGGCAGGGCGGCGACGTCGCTGAGGGTGGTCACCCCGAGCTCGGCGGCCTTGTCGGAGCGGATCGCGAAGGCGTAGGTGTTGTTGAACGGCGCGGGGTCGAGCCAGGCGATGCCGGCCTCGGCGTCGGCGGCCTTGACGGCGTCGAACTGCTCGGCCGGGTCGGTGATCGGCGTCGTCTCCTTGTTGTAGGTGATCCAGGAGGTGCCGGTGTACTCCCAGTAGCCGATGAAGTCGCCGTTCTCCAGCGCCTGGCGCACGTTGGCCGACCCGACCAGCTGGGTGTTGACGTCGACGTCGGCGCCGTGGGCGTTGAGCAGCTCGCCGGTGATGTGGGCGAGGATGTACTGCTCGGAGAAGTCCTTCGACCCGATCGTGCCGGTCAGGCCCTCCAGTTCGTCTCCCTTGCTGCCGGACGCCGAACCGCCGCCGCTTCCGCCGCACGCGGCGGTGAGGGCGAGGACGCCGATTCCGAGGAGGGCAGGGGCGAGCTTCTTCTTCATCGTGTTCCTTCGTGGGTGTGGGGTGTGGGAAGGCGGGCGGGACGCCGTCCGAGGGGCTAGAGGCCCCGCGGGCGTGCGAACTCCTCCACGAGACCGGCGAGCCAGTCGATGAGGATCGCGATGGCGGCGACCAGGCTGGAGCCGACGATGAGCACCGGATAGCGCTGGAGTTTGAGGCCGTTCACGATCATGTCCCCGAGACCGCCGGCGTTGATGAAGGTCGCGATGGTCGCGACCCCGACGGCGAAGACGAGCGAGGTGCGCAGGCCGGCGAGGATCACCGGCGAGGCGAGCGGGAGTTCGATGCGCAGCAGCACCTGCAGGCGGGTCATGCCCATGCCGCGCGCGGACTCCCGGGTGGCGGCGTCGACCTCGGCCAGGCCGGTGAGCGTGTTGCGCAGCACCGGCAGGAACGAGTAGGCGACGAGGGAGACCAGGGCCGTGGTGAAGCCGGTCTTCCAGACGATCGCCAGCAGGATGACGACGCCGACCGCGGGGGTGGCCTGGCCGATGTTGGCCAGACCAAGCACCACCGAGCGCAGCAGGCGCGAGGTGGCGAGATGGATGAGCGTCCCGATCGGGATCGCGAGCAGCGCCACCAGGGCGGCGGCCGCGAACGAGAGCTGGAGGTGCTCGCGGACCCGGTCGACGAGGTAGTCGCTGTTGAGGGTGCGCTGCTCGATGGAGTCCAGCTGCTGGCTCTGCACCCACAGGTAGAGCACCACGAGACCGAGCCCGACCAGCGCGGGCGCGACGAGCACCTTCGCCGGCGTCAACCGGGCGGTGGACGGCGCCGCGAGGGTCTGCACGCTCATGGCGTCACCGTCTCGGCACGCCGTCCGCGCAGCGCCGCGGAGATCTCGGCCTGGCCGATCCGCCCGATGACGGCGCCGTCGGTGCCGGCACCGTCGACGACGTCGAGGGCGTCGGAGCCGGTCGCGATGAGCTGGTCGAGCGCGTCGCGCAGGGAACGGGTGGCCGCGATCCGCGGGCGGGCGACGGCGTCCGCGGGCAGCAGGGCGGCCCGGGAGACCGGCACCAGCGCGAGGCGCTTGAGCGCGGCGCCGGAGCCGATGAAGGAGGCGACGTAGTCGTTGGCGGGCGCGGCGAGGATCGCGTCGGGGGTGTCGAACTGCTCGATGCGGCTGCGCTCGCCGAGCACCGCGATGCGATCGCCGAGGCGCACGGCCTCGTCGAAGTCGTGGGTGACGAAGATGATCGTCTTGCCGATCTCGGCCTGGAGTCGCAGGAACTCCGCCTGGAGGCGCTCGCGGGTGATCGGGTCGGTGGCGCCGAAGGGCTCGTCCATGAGCATCACCGGCGGGTCGGCCGCGAGTGCCCGGGCGACGCCGGCGCGCTGCTGCTGACCGCCCGAGAGCTGGCGCGGGTAGCGCTTGGCGAACACGCCCGGGTCGAGCTGCACGGTGCGCAGCAGCTCCTCCACGCGCTCGGCGGTGCGCTTCTTCGACCAGCCGAGCAGCCGCGGGACCACCGCGATGTTGTCGGCGATCGTCATGTGCGGGAACAGGCCGATCTGCTGGATGACGTAGCCGATGTGCCGGCGCAGCTGGTCGGGCGAGAGGTGGAGGACGTCCTGGCCGTCGATGCGGATCGAGCCGCTGGTGGGTTCGATGATCCGGTTGACCATCTTCATCGTCGTGGTCTTGCCGCAGCCGCTGGGGCCGACGAACATCACGAGCTCGCCGGGCTCGATGCGCATCGAGAAGTCCTCGACGGCGCTGACCGGCTGACCGGGGTAGGTCTTGGTGACGTGGTCGAGCTCGATGCCGACCCCACCGGAGGTGGTGGCGGCGGACGGGAACAGGCGGGCGGCGGAGCCCTGGGCGGTGTCAGGCACGAAGACCCCTCGGGGTGGTGAAGCGGGCGATGAGGATGAAGAGGGCGTCGGCGACCAGCGCGAGCAGGACGACGCCGAGGGTGCCGCTGAGGGCGTAGTTGAGGGCGTTCAGCGACCCGAGCGAGGAGAGGCCCTTGAAGATGTACTGGCCGAGTCCGGGGCCGGCGACGTAGGCGCCGATCGCCGCGATGCCGATGGCCAGCTGGGTGGCGACGCGGATGCCGGTGAGGATGATCGGCCAGGCCAACGGCAGCTGCACCTGGAGCAGCACGCGGGTGCGTCCCATCCCCATCCCGCGGGCCGACTCCAGCACGTGGGCGGGCACCTCGCGCAGGCCGGTGATGGTGTTCCGGACGATGGGGAGCATCGAGTAGAGGACGAGCGCGGTCACCGTCGGTCCCCATCCGAGCCCGAACAGGGGGCTGAGGATCGCCAGCAGCGCCAGCGAGGGCACGGTGAGGATGACCGCGGTCGAGGTGACCGCGAGGGTGCGGCCGATCGGCCGGTCCCAGACCAGCAGTGCGATGGCGATGCTGAGCACGGTGGCGATGCCGACGGAGAGCGCCACGACCGTGATGTGGTCGATGAGCATCTGGGTCAGGTCGTCCTGCCGACGCTCGAGGAAGGTCTGCAGGCCGTCGAGGCCCTGGTAGCCCTCGGCGCGGGGGGTGGGGGTCGCCATGTCACCTCCTGGTGGCTTCGCGTGACGACGGTCACAACGGGTGGACGGGAGGACCTTGGCAGGGCGGGTTGATCAGTCACAACAGCCGTTGTGCATATGGCAACACAGGTCTAGGGTCGCGGCATGGCCACCGCTCCCCCGCCCGCCGGGCGCCGCAACTCCAGCGGCCTGGTCCGCGACCTCGAGGTGCTCGAACTGCTCGCCGGCGCCGAGGCGCGGCGCGAGGGCGGGCTGCGCGTGCTGCGCATCGCCGAGCTCCTCGGCCGCGACAAGGCCACGGTCTCCCGGGCGCTCGCGACCCTCGCCGACGCCGGCATCCTGCGCCGCGACCCCGAGCGCCTCACCTACGACCTCGGGCCCAAGCTGTTCGCCCTGGCCGCCCAGACCCAGGAGGCGATGCTCGTGCAGCAGGCGCGACCGCTGCTGCGCCAGATGGCCACCTCCACCCGGGAGACCACGCACCTGTGCGTGCTGCGCGGCGGCAACGTGCTCACGCTCGTCAGCGAGATGAGCTCCCAGGTCGTCGGCACGACCAGTTGGGCCGGCACCACCACCGCGGCCTGGCGCACGCCGTCCGGTCGCGTGCTGATCAGCGATTGGGACCGCGCCTCGGTCGCCTCCTGGTACACCGCGCACGGGCGCGACGAGGCCCTCGTCAACCCCCGCGAGGAGCACGCGCCCGGCGCGTTCTCCCTGGTGACCGACCCCGCGCCCGAGCAGTTGGTCGTCCACGACCTCGACACCCTGCTCGCCGAGCTCACCCGGATCCGCCAGCGCGGCTACGCGACGTCGTCCTCCGAGCTCGAGGACGGCGTGGTGGCGGCGTCCGCGCCCGTGCGCGACGCCACCGGAGCCATCATCGCCGCGGTCAACATCAGCGCCCCCAAGGCCCGCCTCGGTGCCCGCTTGGAGGAGATGGGCGCCTACGTCGCGCGGGGCGCGGCGGCGCTGTCCGCCGAGCTGGGTCACGCGCCGGGCTGACGGCCCCGGATATCCGCTCGCCGTCCGCGGCCCGGGTCGGGGAGGGTGGCCCCATGACCAGCAGCGAGGTGTGGGACGCCGAGACAGCCGCGCGCTACGACGCGGACAGCGCGGAGATGTTCGCCCCCGACGTGCTCGATCCGGCGGTCGACCTGCTGGTCGGGCTCGCCGAGGGCGGGCCGGTGGTCGAGTTCGCCATCGGCACCGGCCGGATCGCGCTCCCTCTGCGCGAGCGGGGACTCGAGGTGCGCGGCATCGAACTGTCCACGCCGATGGTCGAGCAGCTGCGCGCCAAGCCCGGCGGCCGGGAGATCGAGGTGACGGTCGGCGACATGGCCACGCAGCGGGTCGGCGCGCCCGGCAGCGCGGCGCTCGTCGTCCTCGTCTGGAACAGCCTCTCCAACCTGTGCACCCAGGACGAGCAGGTGGCGTGCTTCGCCAACGCCGCCGCCCACCTGCGCCCGGGCGGACGGTTCGTCGTCGAGCTGTGGATCCCCGAGATCGACCGGCTCTCCGCAGGCGGCCGGGTGGCGCTGGCGACGGCGGAGCTCGGCGATCACATCGTGCTCGACGAGTTCGACGTCGCGACCCAGAGCTGCGTCTCGCACCACTACCGCCACGACCCCGACGCACCCCCGGGCACCGTGCGCTACGGCACCGGCCGCTTCCGCTACGCCTGGCCGGCCGAGCTCGACCTGATGGCCCGCCTGGCCGGCCTCACCCTCGAGGCCCGGCACGGCTCCTGGGACCGGGCGCCCTTCGACCACACGAGCACCAGCGCGATATCGGTGTGGCGCTCGGCCTGAGCGCCGCCGGTCCACGACGGCCGGTGGTCGAGGTGCGAACCGGTCGGTGGTCGAGGTGCGAGGAGCGCCAGCGACGAGCCGCGGGGAGCGGCCGGTGGTCGAGGTGCGAGGAGCGCCAGCGACGAGCCGCGAGACCCAGTGAGACGGACGGCGGCCGGTACCGGTAGGCGCCTGGAGTGCGGGGGCCTCGCGGCTCGCTGCGCTCGCACCTCGACCACCGGCCGGGGTGCGGGCCGATCAGGTGCGCAGCGGCACCCGTGCCTGCCGGGTCGCGACGCTGATCAGTCGCGAGGCCACCGTGTCGAGCGGCAGGATCTCGTCGGCGATGCCGGCCCCGGCGACCGCGCCCGGCATGCCCCACACCACCGAGGACTCCTGGTCCTGGGTGATGACGTACCCGCCGGCCTCGGAGACGGCGCGGGAGCCGAGCAGGCCGTCCTGGCCCATGCCGGTGAGGACCACCGCCAGGGCCGACCGGCCGTAGACCTGCGCGGCGGAGCGGAACAGCGGGTCGGCCGCCGGGCGGCAGAAGTTCTCCTTCTCGCCCTGGTCGAGCCGGGCCCGCACCGCGACGCCGTCCCGTGCCAGCCGCAGGTGGTAGTCGCCGGGGGCGAGGAGCACCGTGCCCGGCAGCACCGCGTCGCCGTCGGCGGCCTCGCGCACGGCGAGCGGCGAGAGGCGGTCGAGACGGTGGGCGAGCTGGGTGGAGAAGACCGGCGGCATGTGCTGGGTCACCAGCACCGGCAGCGGGAAGGTCGCGGGGAGGTTCGAGAGCACGGTGCACAGCGCATCGGGCCCGCCGGTGGAGCAGGCGATCACGAGCACCTGAGGCCGGGCGAGCTCGCCCGCGAGGCGTCGCCGTACCGGCGGCGGGGCCTGCGGCACCATGCGTCGGGTGCCGGTCAGCGCCTTGATCCGGGGCACGAGCTCCTCGCGCACCCGCGCCATCGACTCGTGCACCGAGCCGGCACCCGAGGGCTTGGTGACGTAGTCCGACGCGCCGCGCGAGAGCGCCTGCAACGTCGCGGCCGCGCCCTTCTCGGTCAGCGTGCTGAACATGATCACCGGCAGCCGCGGGTGGTTGCGGTGGATGATCTCGACGGCACCGAGCCCGTCGAGCTCGGGCATCTCGATGTCGAGGGTGACGATGTCGGGCCGCAGCTCGTCGACCCGCGCGATCGCCTCGCGGCCGTTCGTCGCGGTGCCGACCACCTCGATCCCGGGATCCGAGGACAGCACGGTGGTGATGAGCCGCCGGAGCACGGCGGAGTCGTCCACGACGAGGGCTCGGATCATGTGATGCCCTATCGGCCGGGTCACCGGGACAACTGAGCGCTCCCGTCGATCAGCGCTCGGCGCCGACGCCGTGGCGCCGGCCGAGCAGCTGCGTGACGGCGAGAGTCCAGCCGAATCCCTCAGGACGGATGCCCCGGCGACGATGGACCCGACGTGATCTCCGAGACGAACTTCGGCTACGTCGCCGACCTCCTCCGTCGGGAGACCGCCATGCTCTGCGAGCGCGGTAAGGAGTACCTCGTCGAGGCGCGTCTCCTGCCCCTCGCCCGGCAGGCGGGCGACCCGGACGTCGACCGGTACGTGGACCGGCTCCGTACCGACGGACGGGAGCGGGCCCGCGCGGTCGACGCCCTGACCATCAACGAGACGTCGTGGTTCCGGGATCTCGCCCCGTATCAGGCGTTCACCGACAACGTGCTCCCCCAGCTGCTCTCCAGCCGGGCGCACACGCGGCACCTCGACATCTGGTCGGCCGCCTGCTCCAGCGGGCAGGAGGCCTACAGCATCGCGATGCTGCTCGACGAGGCGCTCCCGGCCGGCTGGACGGCGCGCATCCACGCCACCGACGTCTCACCGAGCATGCTCGAGCGGGTGCGGACCGGCCGCTACAGCCAGGTCGAGATGAACCGCGGCATGCCGGCCACGCGCCTGGTGAAGTACTTCCAGCGCGTCGGCAGCGAGTGGGAGATCGTCCCGTCGCTGCGGTCGATGGTCACCGTCGCACCGCTCAACCTGGCCGCGCCGTTCCCGCCGATGCCGACCTTCGACGTCGTGCTCCTGCGCAACGTGCTCATCTACTTCGACCAGACCACGAAGCGCGACATCCTCGCCCGGGTCAGCCGGACGATCTCCCCGGACGGCTTCCTGTTCCTCGGCTCGACCGAGACCACCCTCGACCTCGACGACGCCTGGGTACGCGAGACCACCGGTCCCGCCGGGCGCGTCGTCGTCCACCGACCCCGTGCCGGGATGGCTGCTGCCACGCGTCCGGCCGGCGCCGCCTCCTCGGCCGGCATCGCATCACCCACCACGGCGAGCACCGCCAACCAGCTCCCGACGACGCTCAGGACAGGAGCCTGACCCCATGCACGCTCTCATCATCGACGACTCCCGCACGATGCGCTCGATCCTCAAGCGCATCGTGCACGAGCTCGGCTTCGAGACCACCGAGGCCGCCAACGGCCAGGAGGCCCTCGACGTCCTCGAGGCCGGCCTCCAGGCCGATCTGTGCCTCATCGACTGGAACATGCCCCTGATGGACGGCTACACGTTCGTCACCCGGGTCCGCGCCGACCAGCGGTGGCGCAACCTCACGCTCATGATGGTCACCACGGAGAGCGAGCACAGCCAGATCGTGCGCGCGCTCGCCGCGGGGGCCCACGAGTACGTCATCAAGCCGTTCACCGCCGAGGCCATCGTGGAGAAGCTCGAACTCCTCGGCCTCCACGCGAAGGAGGTTCCCGCGTGATCACCGTGGACCAGCCCGCCGTGCAGGACGTCTACTCGGTCGTCGAGGAGGTGTGGAACACCTTCCTCGGGGACGGCGTCCCGATCCTCCCCGGCGCCCGGGATCTCCCGGACGACGCGTGGTACTCCGCGATCACCGTCACCGGCGAGTGGGAGGCCCTTATCCTCATCGCGATGCCGCTCGCGCTGGCCGGCCGCATCACCACCACGATGCTCGGCCTGCCCGAGGACGACGAGTGCTCGACCGAGGACCTGACCGACGCCCTCGGCGAACTGGTCAACATCGTCGGCGGCAACATCAAGAGCCTGATGCCCGGCCCCAGCACGCTCTCGCTGCCGCTGGTGGCCCAGGGCGCCGTCACGACCACCTCCGACCTCGTCGAGGTGTGCGAGGTGGGGGTCGTGTGGCACGACGAGCCCGTGCTCATCACCATCTCCGTTCCGAAGCTCGCCGGGGGCGCATCGTGAAGATCCTCGTCGTCGACGACAGCCGCGTGATGCGGCAGATCGTCATCCGCACGCTGCGCCAGTCCGGCCACGGCGGCAACGACATCCTGGAGGCCGAGAACGGTCGACAGGCGCTCGAGATGGTCCTGGCCGAACACCCCGACCTGGTGCTCTCGGACTGGAACATGCCCGAGATGACGGGCATCGACCTGCTGGACTCGCTGCGTCAGGCGGGGTCGACGGTCACCTTCGGGTTCGTCACCTCCGAGGGGTCCGAGGCGATGCGCAGCCGCGCCTCGGCGTCCGGTGCCGCGTTCCTCATCGCCAAGCCGTTCACCCCCGAGGCGTTCGACGCGGCGCTCTCGGCGACCAAGGTGGGCTGAGGCGATGTCGGTGGCCATGACGCACCTGCCCGCTCCCAAGGAGGTCAAGGACCTTCTCGGCGGCCTGCTCGACAAGCCGATCGCGCTCAAGCCCGGGCCGCCGTTCGCCGTCAGCCCGCTCTATCCCGCCAGCATCGCGACCTTCGTCGACGACTCCCTGGTGGTGCGGGCCGTGGTGGCCTTCGACCTGCCGCTCTCGGCGTTCCTCGGCTCGGCCCTGGCCCTCGTGCCGCCGGCCCAGGCCCAGGCCGCCATCGAGGAGGCCAAACTGGCCCCCGCGATGTCGGAGGCGCTGCACGAGGTCTTCAACGTCGTCGGCTCCCTGTTCAACGTCGGCGACTCCCCGCACCTGCGCCTCTACCAGGCGACACCCGCGGGCGAGCCGCTCGCCGCCGACGCCCGCAGCCGCACCCAGATCCTGGGGCGGCGCGAGGACCTCGTCGTCGAGATCACCGGCTACGGCACGGGACGCATCGCGATCGTCCTGTGCTGACCCGGCGCCGACCGGCGCCGACCCACCCCGCAGCACCCCGCAGCACCCCGCAGCACCCCGCAGCACCCCCTTCATCTGGACCCGCCGGAGGCACCCGGCGGGTCCAGATCGCATTTCTCCCCCGGAACCCCTCAACCCCGGCCCGCCCATGCCGAACAGGCAGGCGAGCAGGGACTGCTCACCACCGCCGACGGATCGGCAACGACAGACCGCGCACCCCACCCGGGGACGGCGCGGCATCTCCTCGGAGGTCGATCCGTGTCCGTGCCCCTCTACGCCGCGAGCGACGCCGTCTCCTCGGTGCTCGGCTTCGCGCTCGACGGTCTCGCGCTGCGTCAGCGCACCATCGCCGACGACATCGCCAACATCGACACCCCCGACTACCGGGCGCGCGGCGTCGACTTCGAGTCCGCCCTGCGCTCGGCGATCTCCGAGGGCGGGGACGCCGGCGCCGCGATCCAGTCCGCGATCGCCGGCAGCGCCCCGATCGTCTCGGCGACCTCCGACCCGGTGGGCGCCAACGGCAACAACGTCGACCTCCAGAAGGAGACGCTCGCCGCGATGCAGTCCCAGTTCCAGTACCAGATGGTCTCGCGGGCGGTCACCGACCGCTTCGACCTGGTGCGCACCGTCGCGGCCGGGGCGTGATCGCGATGGGTGCCTTCGACGCGCTGACCATCGCCGGCTCGGGTCTCAACCTGCACCAGACCTGGCTCGACGCGCTCTCCTACAACATCGCGAACGTCAACACCGTCGTCCCGACCTCGCAGACCGCCTTCCAGGCCCACATGATCATCGCCCAGTCCGACCCGAACGGCGGGGTGCAGGTCGGCGGGATCGCGCTCAGCGACCCGGCCGGCATGATCGTCAACGACCCCGACAACCCGCTGGCCGACGCCCAGGGCAACGTGCGGGCGCCCGCCGTCGACATGAGCTCGCAGATGTCGGAGCTGATCATGGCCCAGCGCGGTTTCCAGGCCTCGGCCCAGGTGACGAAGTTCGCGCAGGACACCTACTCGACCGCCATCGGCATCGGCAAGTGACGGGGGCGCGACGATGAGTGTCAACGGGATCGAGGCGGTCGGCTTCACGCCGTACGTGCCGCCCACCATCAGCACCGGCGCCGCCGGCGGCGTCTCCGGTGTCGCCGCGCCGGTGAGCCCCACCACGCAGGGCGTGCAGAGCACGTCGGGCCCCGAGTTCGGCAACCTCGTGCTCGACGGCCTCGACCGGCTCGACAGCCTCCAGAAGACCAGCGACGGACTCGCGGTGCAGGCCGCCACCGGCACGCTCACCAACCTCCACGACTACACCATCGCCGCGACCCAGGCGGCCGTGACGACGCAGGTCACCGTCGCCGTCCGCAACAAGGCGGTCGAGGCGTTCAACGAGATCATGCGGATGCAGGTCTGAGGGGAAGAGAAGGATGAAGGACACCCTCACGCGCACGCTGGCGCGCTACCGCCAGCAGTTCGCCGCGTTCACCCCGGGCCAGAAGGTCGTCGCCATCATCGGCACCGGCGCCCTGCTGCTCGGCGGCTTCATGGTCTACAAGTGGGCCTCGGCGCCCTCCTACACGCCGCTGTACTCCAACCTGTCGGCCAGCGACGCCTCGGCGATCACCCAGGAGCTCGACAGCTCCGGGACGCCATACCAGCTCACCGGCGGCGGCAACACGATCATGGTGCCGCAGAACATGGTCGACCAGGCGCGCCTCGACGTCGCCGGCAAGGGGCTGCCCGCCTCGAGCAGCGGCTCGACCGACCCGTTCAAGAACAGCGGCATCGCCAGCTCCGACTTCGAGCAGCAGACCAACGTGCGGATGGCGCTGGAGAACGACCTGGCCGGCACGATCGAGCACATCGACGGCATCAACACCGCCGTCGTCCACCTGGCGATCCCGCAGAAGCAGGCCTTCACCGACCAGCAGGACCCGGTGACGGCGTCCGTGCTCGTGCAGGCCGACCCGGGCGCGAGCCTCTCGGCCGGCGAGGTGCAGACCATCGTGCAGCTGGTCTCCTCCAGCGTCGACGGCCTCGACCCCGCCAAGGTGTCGGTGGCCGACTCCACCGGGCGGGTCTACACCTCCACCACCGGCGACGGCACGGGTGCCGACCCGATGATGCAGAACCAGCAGATCTCCGCGGTGCAGCAGGACCTCCAGGGTCGGCTCCAGGCGATGATGGACCGGGTCGTCGGCCCCGGGAACTCCACCGTGCAGGTGACCCCGGTGCTGGACTTCGACAAGACCACCACCGACACCACGACCTACACGCAGGACCCCAACAACCCGATCTCCTCCCAGACGATCACCAACGAGACCTACCAGGGCGCGGACGCCACCGGTGCCGCCGGCGGCGTGGTCGGCCCCGACGGGCAGTTGACCACCGGCACCGGCACCGGGGGGACCGGCTCGAGCTACGTGAAGAAGGGCGAGACCCAGGACCGCGCGATCGGCAGCACCGTGCAGCACGTGGAATCGACGCCCGGCCAGATCCAGACCCTGCACATCGGCGTCGCCATGGACACCGCCACCACCAAGGCGTTCTCCTCGGCCAACGTCCGCAATCTCATCGCCTCGACCGCCGGCGTCAACCTCAAGCGCGGCGACACGATCCAGGTCGTCTCCATGCCCTTCGACCGCAGCGCGGAGGCCGCGGCCGCCGCCGAGCTCAAGGCCGCGCAGGCGCAGCAGTCGACCGTGGCCCGCAACGACCTCATCCGCAAGGGCGCCCTCGGCGGCGTCGTCCTGCTGATGCTGCTGCTCGCGCTCATCAAGAGCCGTCGACGGGCCAAGCAGCGGGCGCAGGCCACGACCCTGGTCGTCGAGCAGCTGCGGGAGAACGCCGCCGCACAGGCCGCCGCCGTCGAGGCCAACCACGCGCTGGCCCTCGCCGCACCCGAACGCACCCGCGAGGACGACATGCTCGACGAGCTGAACACCCTCATCGAACGCCAGCCCGAGGACGTCGCGACGCTCCTGCGCGGCTGGCTGACGGAGCGCTGATCCGATGGCCACCACCCTCACCGGCGCCGGCGCCCGCAAGGCCGCCGTGCTCCTCGTCCAGCTCGGCAAGGCCAAGGCCGCCAACGTGCTCGCCCACCTCAGCGAGAACGAGGTCGAGGCGATCACCAGCGAGATCGCGCGCCTGGAGGCCGTCTCCAGCGGCGAGGCCGGCGCCGTCCTCGGGGAGTTCCACGAGCTGATGACCGCGCGCGGGCACATCGCCCGCGGCGGACTGGCCTTCGCCCAGCAGGTGCTCGAGCAGTCGATGGGCTCCGAGCGGGCCGCCCAGATCATCGAGCGGCTCCACGCCGCCGCGATCCAGATGCCCTTCCAGTTCCTGCACCAGGCCGACCCCGCGCAGCTGCGCTCGTTCATCGTCGACGAGCACCCGCAGGTCATCGCGCTCGTGCTCTCGCACATGACGCCCGACAAGGCCAGCCTGCTGCTCTCCGGCCTCGCGCCCGAGCAGCAGGCGCAGGTCGCCCACCGCATCGCGGTGATGGACCGCACCTCCCCCGACATCGTGCGCGCGGTGGAGAGCACGCTGGAGCGCAAGCTCTCCTCGATGCTCCAGCCGACCGAGATGTCGCGGGTCGGCGGCCTCGACCCGCTGGTCAACATCATCAACTGCTCCGACCGGTCGACCGAGAAGCAGATCATCGAGGGCCTCGAGGCGCTCGACTCCAGCCTGGCCGACGAGATCAAGAGCCGCATGTTCATGTTCGAGGACGTCGTGCACCTCGACGACCGCTCGATGCAGCTCGTGCTGCGCCAGGTCGACACCGGCCAGCTCGCCCTCGCCCTCAAGGGCGTCTCGGACGTCGTCCGGGAGAAGATCACCAAGAACCTGTCCTCGCGCGCCGCGGAGGGCCTGGTCGAGGAGATCGAGCTGCTCGGCCCCGTGCGCCTGAGCCAGGTCGAGGAGGCCCAGCAGGCCGTCATCCGCACCATCCGCCAGCTCGAGGAGCGCGGCGAGATCATGGTGCGCCGCGGAGGCGACAGTGACTTCGTCGAGTGAGGCCCTCCCGGCCCGGGTCATCCGGGCCGAGGACGCCGCCGCGCCGAGCCTGACCGCCCTGGCCACCCCCGAGCTGCGCTCGGGCTCCTGGACCCGTCTCGGCGACAGCCACGTGCTCGGCGACGCCGTCACCGAGCGGGCGCTCTCCGGCCTCGCCGAGCAGACCCGGGCGGCCGCGCAGTCCCAGGGGTACGCGATCGGCTGGGCCGAGGGCCGGCGCGCGGCGGCCGAGCTGGCCGCCGAGGCCGAGCTCGAGGCCGAGGACGCCCGCCGGGCGGCCGAGGAGCGCCGCGAGGCCGAGCACCGCGCCGCGCTGGCCGCGCTCGTGCGCGCCGCCCAGGAGTTCGACCGTGCCGCCACCCGGTTCGCCGGCGAGCTGGAGGACCAGGCGATGCACCTGGCCTGCGAACTGACCGTCGAGCTGGTCGGCCACGAGCTGCGCACCACCCCGCTCGAGGAGACCGCGGCCGACGTCGTCCGCCGGGCCCTGGCCGTGCTGCCCACCGGCGTGCCGAGCACGCTGCGCCTGCACCCGTCGGTGACGGCCGCGCCCGCCGTCGCCGAGCTCGCCGAGGTGGGCGTCCAGGTCGTCGCGGATGCCGCCCTGCAGCCCCTCGACGCCATCGTCGAGACCCCGACCGGTCTGGTCGACCTGCGCATCGGCGCCGCCCTCGAGCGCCTGCGCGAGGTGCTCGCATGAGCACGCTGGCCGGGCGCCCGATCGGCGCGACGTCGCTCGACGCCTTCCGTGGTCGTGCGCTCGCCGCCGTCCGCCCGCTCGCCCTCGGCCGCGTCGAGGAGCTGCTCGGTCTCCAGCTGCGGGTCACCGGGCTGCGGGCCGGGGTCGGCGACCTCGTCGAGATCGAGGCGCCCTACGGCGTCCTGCTCGCCGAGGTCGCCGCCAGCAGCACCGCGGGCCTGGTGTGCCTGCCGCTCGGCCGCACCGCCGGCGTCCAGGTGGGTGCCGCCGTCCGCTCGACCGGCGGGCCGCTGACCGTGCGGGTCGGCGAGGCGTTGCGCGGCCGCGTGCTCGACGGCCTGGGTCGCCCCGTGGACGGCGGCCCCGACCTCGAGCTCGTCGACGGGCTCGAGCTCGTCGAGGTCGACGGCGTCGCACCCGACGCCCTCAGCCGCCCCCGCATCGACACCCAGCTCGGGCTCGGCGTGCGCGCCCTCGACGCTCTCGTGCCCTGCGGCCGCGGCCAGCGCCTGGGCATCATGGCGGGCTCGGGCGTCGGCAAGTCGAGCCTGCTCTCGATGATCGCCCGCGGCACCGACGCCGAGATCTCGGTCATCGCCCTGGTCGGCGAGCGCGGCCGCGAGGTGCGCGAGTTCATCGAGAACGACCTGGGCCCCGAGGGCCTGGCGCGCTCGGTGGTCGTCGTCGCGACCTCCGACGCCCCGCCCGTCGAGCGGCTGCGCGCCGCGTTCGTGGCCACCCGCATCGCCGAGTGGTTCCGCGACGCCGGCCGCCAGGTCGTGCTGATGATGGACAGCCTCACCCGGGTCGCGATGGCCCAGCGCGAGATCGGCCTCTCGGCCGGCGAACCGCCCGCCACCCGCGGCTACCCGCCCAGCGTCTTCGCCCTGCTCCCCCGGCTGCTCGAGCGCGCCGGCACCTCGCCGTCCGGCTCGATCACCGGCCTCTACACCGTGCTGGTCGAGGGCGACGACCTCCAGGACCCGATCGGCGACACCGCCCGCTCGATCCTCGACGGCCACATCGTGCTGACCCGTCGCCTCGCCACCGCCGGCCACTTCCCCTCCATCGACGTGCTGGAGTCGATCAGCCGCGTCACCGGGGCGGTCACGACGCCCGAGCAGCGCGGCGACGCGACCCTGCTGCGCCGCATGCTCGCCGCGCACCGCTCGGTCAAGGAGCTCGTCGAGATCGGCGCCTACGTGCCGGGCACCGAGCCGGACGCCGACGCCGCCATCGCCCGGATGCCCCGGATCGAGGCGTTCCTGCGGCAGGACATGGACGACCAGACCCCGGCCGCCGACACCTGGCAGCTGCTGCGCGGGCTGGTGAGCGCATGAGGACCCTGCACGACCCCGGTCTGCGCGCCGTCGAGCGCGTGCGCGGCGTGCGCGAACAGGACAGCCGACTCGGCCTCCAGCGCGCGTTGCGCGACCTCGCCGAGCGCGAGGCCGCCCTCGACCGGCTCGAGGAGTCGATCCGCACCTTCGGCGGCGCCGCGAGCGGCGACATGGCCCAGTTCGCGGCGATCCGCCAGTCCCTGCTCGAGCTGCGGCACGCCGTCGCGGCCGCCCGGGACGCCGTCGGCGCCGCGCGGTCGGTCGCCGTCGACGCCCACGCCCACTGGAGCACCGACAAGTCGCGCCTCGGCGCCGTCGAGGGGCTGCTCGAGCGCCGCGCCGAGGAGCGGGCCGTCGAGGCCGGTCGCACCGAGGCCAAGCAGCTCGACGACATCGCCGGCCAGGGCTGGCTGCGCCGCGCCCGCGCCGAGGCGGAGGAGGGCTGATGGCCGTCTCCGACGTCACCGCGCGCATCGCGCAGATCGAGAGCCAGCTGGCGATGCTCGCCCCGGCGACCACCGCCGGCAGCTCGGCCGCCTTCGCCAGCCAGCTCGACGCGGTCGGCCGCGTCACCACCACCGCCGGCCTCTCCAGCTCCGGCGGTGTCACCGGTGCGGACGTCGTCGCCTCGGCCCGCAAGTACCTCGGCGTCCCCTACGTGTGGGGCGGCACCGACCCGCAGAAGGGCCTGGACTGCTCGGGCCTCGTGCAGCGCGCCTTCGCCGACCTCGGCATCGACCTGCCGCGCGTCTCCTACCAGCAGGCGGCCGCCGGCACCCAGGTGGACGGCGGGCTGGCCAACGCCCAGCCGGGCGACGTCCTGGCCTTCGGCTCGCCGGTGCACCACGTCGCGATCTACCTCGGGAACAACCAGATGATCGAGGCGCCGCGACCGGGCCTCGACGTCCGCATCACCGACGTCTACGAGACCCCCACCCACATCCGCCGCTTCACCGGCGTCGAGGCGGTCGGCGGCACCACCGCCACCGGCCGCGTCGGTGCGGTCACCGGCGGCACCGGCGGTGCGGTCTCGGGCGTCCCCTACGCCGACCTCTTCAACCGCGCCGGCGCCACCTACGGCGTCGACCCCTCCCTGCTGGCCGCCGTCGCCCGGCAGGAATCGGGGTTCCGCGCCACCGCCGTCAGCCCCGCCGGTGCCCGCGGCCTGATGCAGCTCATGCCCGCCACCGCCCAGGGCCTGGGCGTCACCGACTCCTTCGACCCCGCCCAGTCGGTCGACGGGGCCGCCCGCCTCCTGCGCGACCTGCTCGACCGCTTCGGCCGCGTCGACCTCGCCCTCGCCGGCTACAACGCCGGCCCGGGTGCGGTGCTGCGCTACGACGGCGTCCCGCCGTACCCGGAGACCCAGAACTACGTCCGCTCGATCCTCTCGATGGTGAGGTCCGCCGCATGACCACGATGCCGCTCGTCCCGACCACCGCCGCTGCCGGTGGCGCCGCCGCCACGGCCGCCACGTCCGTCTCGGGCGCCTCGACCGCCTCGGGCGCCTCGACCGGGATGCCGACCGTGCCCGGCTTCGCCGCCCTCATCGCCGGTCTGCTCGGCCTCGGGGACGGCGCCGCCGCGCCGACGACCGCCCCGGCCGCCCCGGGTGCCCCGGGCGCCACCTGCCCGACGGCCGCGGACGCCGCGCCGACCGCGCCGATCGCGCCGGGCGACCCGACGGCGCCGACGAGCACCGCCGGCACCGCCGGAACCGCCTGCACCGCCGGCTCCGGCGACAGCACGACCGACCCGACGACCGGCGAAGCCGCCGTCCTCGCCGCCGGCGACGCGAGCCCCGCGCCCGACGCGACCGTGCTGCTCTCGGCGGGCCTGGTGCCGCTGGTCGGCGTCGCGCAGCCGACCGCGGCCGCACCGGGCGTCACCGCGAGCGGCACGAGCGCCACGATCGCCGGCGGCACGACCGCCGCGGGCACCGCCGAGGACGACCTCGCTGCGGCCGCGACGACCTCGCTCAGCCTGCGACCGGCCGTGCTCGGCGGCCCCGGAGCGGCGTCCACCGCCCTCGACCGTCGCGACGCCACCACGGCGCCGATGCCCGAGTCGGCCGCCGCACCGACGGCATCGGCCGCGACGGCGACGGCCACGGCGAGCGTCGGCGCGGCGACGTCCGCCGCCCACCACCGCGACCGGCACGAGACCACCGCGGCGACGCCCGCCGCCATCACCCTCGACGGGCTCGGCCTCACCCCGACCAGCGGCGCCGCGACGACGACCGGCACCGCCGACGCGGCGCCGAGCGCGACCCCGTCGCTGGCGCGCACGATCACCGACCAGGTGCACGGCCGGGTCGTCACCGAGGTCACCCGGCTGGCCTCCGACCCGAACCGGTCGAGCCACCGGATGACGCTGCGGCTCGACCCGGGCACCCTCGGCGAGGTCCGCGTCGTCCTCGCGATGCGCGACGGCGCCGTACGCGTGCGGCTGGCCGCCCACGACGTCGCCCACGAGGCGCTGGCCGCCGCGGCCCCCGAGCTGCGCCGCCTCCTCGAGGACGCCGGCCAGCAGGCCCGCGTCGTCGTCCGCGAACTCGCCACCCCGCCCACGGGCGTGGCCCCCGCAGCGGCGAGCGCCGACGGCGGCCGCGCGGGCGACTCCACCGGTCAGGGGCAGGGCTTCGCCGCCCGCTCCGACCTCACCGACTCCGGCAGCAGCCAGACCCGTCAGGGCGGCGAGGGCCGGGAGCAAGGACGGTGGGCAGGGACGCCCACCGCCCCATCCGCCAGGGACGGCATCCGGGACGCGATCACGCGCCCCGGCGATCCGCTCACGACCCGGGTCACCGGGCTCGATGTGAGCATGTAGAAGGAGGAGGCATGTCGATCTCGGCCACCGAGGGCGTCGGCTCCACCGCGGCGGCGAACGGAGGACTCTCCTCGCTCGTCAGCTCGACCGCGACGTCGAGCAAGGACAAGGACATGTTCTTGCAGTTGCTCGTCGCGCAGCTGAAGTACCAGGACCCCTCGAACCCCGCCGACACCACGCAGTTCATGGCGCAGTCGGCCCAGTTCACGGCTCTGGAGAAGATGCAGGACGTCGCCGACCAGACCAGGGCCGTGCTCGCCGCACAGATGGCCTTCGGCGGCACCTCGATGGTGGGCCGCACGGTCGACTACCAGCTCAGCGACGGCACGAAGGGCTCCGGGCTCGTCGACAGCGTCACCTTCGACGCCACCGGCCCCGTGCTCGACATCGGCGGCACGGCCGTGCCGCTGGTCAACGTCGTCACCGTGAAGGCCACCGGCTCCACCGGCGGCACCGGCGGCACCACGGCGTCCTGACCCACCTGCTCCCGCACCGCTCCACCCGTCCCCGGCCGTCCCGGCCATCCACGGCGCCTGCGCCACCTTCGTCCCGAGAGGCATCACCATGCTGCGTTCGCTCTTCGCCGGCATCAGCGGTCTGCGCGCCAACCAGACCGCGCTCGACGTCACCGGCAACAACATCGCCAACGCCAACACCATCGGCTACAAGTCCAGCTCGACGATCTTCAGCGACACCCTCAGCCAGATGCTGACCGGTGCGTCGGCCGGCAACGCCACCCGCGGCGGCACCAACCCGATCCAGGTCGGCCTGGGCGTGCAGGTCGCGCACATCCTGGGCAACTTCACCCAGGGCTCCACCCAGTCGACGGGCCGCTCGACCGACCTCATGCTCGAGGGCGACGGCTTCTTCGTCACCACCATGGGCAACGAGCAGCTCTACACCCGCGCCGGCGCGTTCACCTTCGACGAGACCGGCACGCTGGTCACCCCGACCGGTGCCCGCGTGCAGGGCTACGCCCTCGACGCGACCGGCGCCCCGACCGGCGGCCTGATCGACGTCAGCAAGACCGACTTCAGCGCCGTCCTGCCCGCCGTCGGCGCGACCACCACCCTGACGTCGTACACGATCGGCAGCGACGGCATCCTGCGCGGCGTCTTCTCCGACGGCGTGCAGCGCGACATGGTGCAGCTGGCGATCGCCGACTTCAACAACCCGCAGGGCCTCGAGCGGGTCGGCCAGACCTCCTTCCGCGAGTCGGCCAACTCCGGCCTCGCCCAGCTCGGCATCGCCAGCGAGGGCAGCCGCGGCAAGATCACCGCCGGCGCCCTGGAGATGTCGAACGTCGACCTCTCGGCGGAGTTCACCAACCTGATCCTCGCCCAGCGCGGCTTCCAGGCCAGCTCGCGGGTCATCACCACCTCCGACCAGGTGCTCGAGGACCTGGTCAACATCAAGCGCTGACCCTGACGGCGCGCCTCCCACGACGCGGGGTCGCCGGCGTCCGTCCCCTCCTGCGGGGACGGCGTCGGCGGCCCCGCGTCGGCGCGTCCGGACACATCCCCACCCCAGCGTCGACGCCCTCGACCCCTCAGGTCGAGGCGGCGTGGGCCGATGGGAGGGGTGTCGACCACGGACGGCCGACGGATCCCCGCACCAGGAGGGTGCCCCCCATGATCACGCTGACCAGACTCTCGGGATCGGTGTTCGCCCTGAACTCCGATCTGATCGAGCGTGTCGAGAGCACCCCCGACACGATCATCACGCTCGTCGACGGCAAGAAGTACGTCGTCGCGGAATCGATGACCGAGGTCATCGCCATCGTCCGCACCCACCGTGCGGAGGTCGTCGCCCTCAGCGGCTACGTCCGGGTGCCCGCCGTCGACCAGCAGGGCTGGGCGCTCGTGGCACCTCACCCAGAACCCCCGGAACCGGTCGGACGACGTCGTGCCAGCAGCACGACGAGCCGGCCCTCCTTGACCGTGGTCACCCCGGAGACCACGGCGTCGGACCGGGCCGGCGCGCCCGACTCCCCCCGGTCGGAGGAGTCCGCCCGGTCCGACACCCCCCTCGCCCCCCACCCGGAGGAGCCCTCCTGATGGACGTCGCAGCCCCGGCCGGTATCGGCCTCGCCTTCGTGGTCATCATGGTCTCGATGGTCATGGAGGGCGGCAATCCCGCCAGCCTGATCGCCCCGCCGGCCCTCGTCCTGGTGTTCGGCGGCACCCTCATGGTCTCGATGGCCGGCGGCACCATCGCCGACTTCAAGCTCTCCCTCGGTGCGCTCAAGACCGCCTTCACCGGCGGCGTGAAGCCGGCCGCGGACGTCGTCCCGGCGATCGTGTCGCTGGCCGACAAGGCCCGCCGCGAGGGCCTGCTGGCCCTGGAGGAGATGGTCAAGGACATGCCCGACGAGTTCCTCGTCAAGGGCGTCACGATGGCCATCGACGGCACCGACCCCGACGAGGTGCGCGACATCCTCGAGGCCGAGGTCGCGGCGAAGAAGAAGTCCGACAAGCAGGCCGCGAAGTTCTTCGCCGACGCCGGCGCCTATGCACCGACCATCGGCATCATCGGCACCGTCATGGGCCTGGTGCACGTGCTGGAGAACCTCGCCCAGCCCGAGGAGCTCGGCCACCTCATCGCCGCGGCGTTCCTCGCGACCCTGTGGGGCGTGATGTCGGCCAACGTCATGTGGCTGCCCATCGCGAGCCGCCTCAAGCGGCTCTCCGAGCTCGAGGCGCAGCGCATGGAGCTCATCATCGAGGGCGTCGCGGCCATCCAGGCCGGCGCCAACCCGCGCGTCATCCAGCAGAAGCTCATCTCCCTGCTCCCCGCGGGCCAGCAGCCGCCGGCGGCCGAGGCGGCCTGACATGTCAGGGGGGCACGGAGGGCACGGCGGACGCCGTCCCAAACACGAGGAGCACGAGGAGCACGAGAACCACGAGCGGTGGCTGGTGACCTACGCCGACATGGTCACCCTGCTCATGGTGCTGTTCATCGTCATGTTCGCCATGAGCCAGGTCGACCAGAAGAAGTTCATGCAGTTGAAGGAGGGCCTGGCGGCGGGCTTCGGCCAGTCCGACAGCATCCTGGACGGCAACCCCTCGATCCAGGACCAGCCGGGCGTCTCGGCGATGGGGCCGATCGCGCCGAACCTGAGCAGCGAGGACCTCACCGCCGAGCAGGCGAAGATGGTGAACGACGCCGTCCAGCAGGGCATGGACCAGCGGGCGGCACTCGCCCGGCAGACCGAGTACGCGGCCGCCACCACGGAGGCCCAGCGGCTGGGCGACGTGCAGCAGAAGCTGATGGGCGCGCTCGCCAAGCGCGGGCTCAACAGCGACGTGCGCACCACGATCGATTCCCGCGGCCTGGTGGTCAGCCTCGTCTCGCGCCATGTCGTCTTCGACGCCGACAGCGCGGTGCTCACCGCCCGCGGCCAGCAGGTCGTCGACGCTCTCGCTCCGGTGCTGAAGCAGCTCGGCGCGCCCCTCGAGATCGACGGCCACACCAACCAGGAGCCGGTGAAGCCGAAGTACTTCGCCAGCGATTGGGACCTCTCGGCCGCACGGGCGGTCACCGTGCTGCGCCGCCTCAACGAGGTCTTCGGGATCCCCGCCGACCTGCTCCAGGCGGCCGCGTTCGGCCACACCCGCCCGCTGATCCCGGTCGATCGTCCCGACTCCCAGGAGATCAACAAGCGCGTCGACATCGTCGTCCTCACCACCCTCACCGGCGCCAGCGCGGCCCAGCTGCCCGATGCCGCGAAGAGCCTCGGGCTGCCGACCGCCGGCACGATCGACGACGGCTCGCAGGCCCCCACCGGCGGTTCCGGCGGCGGGGAGACCGGCGGCTCCGGACACTCCGGAACCTCTCAGGCCGAGGCGGCAGGAGCCGACCCCGGCGCCGACCCCGGCGCACCCAGCATCACCGGCAGCGACACCTCCAGCGAGATCGACCGTTCCCTCACCCACGCCGAAGGAGCCCACTGATGAGCACCGCGACAGCAGCACCGGCTGCGGCCGCCGAGGCACCCGCGAAGAGCAAGAAGAAGCTGATCATCATCGTGGTCGCCCTGCTCGTCGTCGCCGGCGCCGCCTACATGTTCGTGCTGAAGCCGAAGTCGGCGCCGGCGGAGAAGCCCGCACCGAAGCCGGGCATCGTGACCCCGCTCGAGGCGATCCAGGTCAACCTCGAGGGCGGCCACTACCTGCGCATCGGACTCGCGCTCCAGCAGACCGACAAGGCCGCCGAGGCCCTCGACGGCAGCAAGGCCCTGGACGCCGCCATCGAGCTGTTCAGCGGCAAGTCGATCGAGGAGCTCACCGACCTCAAGGAGCGCGAGAAGCTGAAGAAGGAGCTCGTCAAGGAGCTCGAGCACCTCTACGAGGACGAGGTGATGGGGGTCTATTTCACCCAGTTCGTCATGCAGTAGCCCACGCCGGGACGGCGGCCCCCGCCGCCGTCCCGGACCCCCCTCACGTCCGCGGGCCGATGGCCCGGTCGGGCCATTTCGGCGACCCCTTCGGCCGACTTCCTCAGGTCCGGCACAGGCGGGCCGACCTGAGGGTCGTGAGCATGACGTCGCCGGCCATCTCGGGAGCCCGACCCGGAGCCTCCGGGCGCGCGCGTCGACGGGGCGGCGAGCCGACGCCCTACGACTTCCGGCGTCCGATCCAGCTCTCCCGCGAACACCAGCGGATCCTCCAGCTCGGGTTCGACGGCTTCGCCCGTCAGGCGACCACCGTCTTCACCTCGGCCCTGCGCAGCGTCTGCTCGGTCACGCTCACCACCATCGACCAGCGCTCCTACTCCGAGTTCGTCGACTCCCTCGACGCCACGACGTACATGACGCTGTTCACCACCGACCCGATGCCCGGGCGCGGCGTCCTCGACCTGCCCCTGAACGCGGTCATGTCGTGCGTCGACCACATGCTCGGCGGCCCCGGCACCGCGAACCAGCCGCAGCGTCCGCTCACCGAGATCGAGAGCGGCGTGATCGGCGGGTTGGTCGACCGGCTCCTCTCGGAGATGCGCTACTCGCTCGCCGCCATCGTCGCCCTCGACCCGCAGGTCACCGGGGTGGAGTACAGCCCGCAGTTCGCGCAGGTCGCCGGCACCGCCGACGTCATGGTCGTCATCGGCCTCGAGCTGCGCATCGACGACCGCCCGCACCGCATGTCGGTGTGCCTGCCGTTCTCCGGCCTGCACCCGCACCTGGCCGCGGCGGCCGCACCGGCGCCGGTCTCCAACCGCGAACGCGCCCAGCGGGCCGAGGCGGCCGCGCTGCTCCAGGCCTCCTTCGAGGACGTGCCGGTCGACGTCAGCGTGCGGTTCCGCAGCACCCAGGTCGACCCGCTCACCCTCTCGACCCTCCAGCCCGGCGACGTGCTGCGGCTGGCGCACCCGGCCTCCGCACCGCTGGACGTCGCGGTCGACGACACCCTCTTCGCCTACGCGTCGGCCGGGTCCCGCGGGCCCCGGCTCGCCGCCCTCATCGTCACCACCCCGCAGGAGAACCGATGACCAGTCCCGAGAACGCCGGCCGCCTCGCCCTGGAGGCGGCCGCTGCGGTCGCCGCCGTGCTGCCCTCCAGCGAGGAGCTCGCACCGGGCGACCCGCAGCCGGGCACCGAGCACGTCGCCCGGCTCTTCGCGGGCGCGGCGGTCTCCGAGCTCACCGGGCCGATCACCGGCCGGGTGGCGGTGCTGGTCGGCGAGGACCTCGTCAGCGCGCTGTCCTCCAGCCCCATGGGCGGACTCGACCTCGCCGCCGCCGTCCAGCCGGCCCTGGACGCCGCCGCCGGCGTGCTCGGCTGCTCGGCCGGCGCCGCCCGCAGCGTCGACATGGAGATCGTCGTCGACGAACTGCTCGGCGGCGGCGGGGAGTTCACCGCCGTCCCGCTGCTCGGGTCGGGCATCTCCGCTGCCGTGCTCGTGCCCGACGTGACCCTGGACGCCGCCGTCGCCGCCGAGGCGGGCGGGGCCGGCGCGTCGTCGGCGCCGTCGGTCCCGGCCGAGGCCGGCGCCGCGGGCGACGGGGCGGGACTGCCCGCGATGTCCCAGCCGCAGCTGCCCGACGACCCGCGCGCCGGTTTCGACAACGTGCGCCCGATCGGCTCGGCCCGGCGCGGCATCGAGATGCTGCACGGCGTCGAGATGGAGGTCACCGTCGAGCTGGGCCGTACCCGCATGCCCGTGCGCGACCTGCTCGCACTCGCGCCCGGCGCCGTGATCGCCCTGGACCGCGCGGCGGGCAGCCCCGCCGACCTGCTGGTCAACGGCCGGCTCATCGCCCGGGGCGAGGTGGTCGTCGTCGACGAGGACTTCGGCCTGCGCATCACCGAGATCATCGACCAGCAGGCCATGGCCTGACGGGTCCTGGTCAGCACCGGCCGGCGGGACCGCCGGCCCGCATCACCGCTTCATCCACGCATTCGACTCACGTGAGGTTCGGGGGGACATCATGGGGGAACTCGCGCTGCGCATGGTCGCATCGCTCGCCGTCGTCGTCGGTCTGCTGATCGTCGCCGCCCGCATCGCCGGACGCCGCATGCGCGGCGGTACCGGCGCGGAGATCCAGATCCTGCAGCGCCAGGCGATCAGCCGGGGCACGCAGATCGCGGTCGTGCAGGTGCGCGACCGCGTGCTGGTCGTGGGCGCCACCGAGCAGCAGATGCGGCTGCTGGCCGAGCTCGACCCGCAGGACGACGTCGTCCCGGCCGCCGTGGAGGCGTCCGAGGGCGAGCGCGACGCGGAGGCCGCCCTGGCGACGGTCACCCCGCTCACCCTGGTGAGCGCACCGGCCCCGGCCGAGGAGACAGTCGTCGCGCAGACCGCGACGCCGTCGGCGACGGTCGCGCCGGAGGCGGTGGCCGAGCCCGTCGCCGAGCCCGTCGCCGAGCCCGTCGTCGAGCCCGTCGTCGAGCCCGTCGGCACCTCGGTGACCGACATCCTCGCCTCCGCGACCGGGCCCTACGCCGACTTCGCCGCCGCGCTGGCCGAGCAGCTGGCCGCCGCCGGTGGCGCCGCCTCGCAGCAGCCCGTGACCGCTCCCTCGGGGCCGCTCACCGGCGGCCGCATCGCCCCCACCGACCCCTTCGCTCCGCGCCTGGACCGACCGGGCAAGCACGCCCGCCGCCCCGAGCCGGAGCTCCCGGCCGCACCCGCCGCGCCCGCGGCTGCCACGCCCTCGCCGTCGATCGACCCGGCTATCGACCCGGCCCTGGCGCTGCTCACCGACCTCGACGACCGCGCCCGGCTGCTCGACCTGTTGGCCGCGCTGCCGGCGCCCGCCGACGCGCCGCTCTCCACCCCGGCTGCCGAGGAGCTCACGGCAGGGCGCGCCGCGCGTCGGACCAAGCCGGCCAAGGCGCCCAAGCCGGTCAAGGCGCCGAAGGCCGCCAAGCAGGTCAAGCAGGCCCAGCAGGCCCAGGCCCCCGCGCCCGTCGGCGAGGGCCGCCTGGCCGGATCCGTGCTCTCGCCGCAGACCTGGCGACAGGCCTACCAGGCCGTCACCCGACGGGCCTCCTGAGATGCCCGCCCGCGCCACCGGCCGCACGGCCGGGGCGACGGCCCTGCTGCTCCTGCTCCTCACGGCCGCGGCGGCGCTCGCCGTCCTCGTGCTCGGATCGGCCTCGGCGCCGGTCAGCGCGGCCGAGCCCACGGCGGCGGTGGCCCTGCCCCACGCCCCCGGCGACCCGACCCCGGCCCCCGGGCCCGAGGGCCCGAACGGCCCTCGCGGCCCCCAGGGCACGACGACGTCCGACAGCGGCGTCACCATCGACATGGGCGGCCTCACCGAGAAGCCCAGCAACTCGGTGGTGCTGCTCATCACCCTCACGCTGCTCTCGCTGGCGCCGTCGATCCTGCTGACCTGCACCAGCTTCACCAAGATCCTGGTGGTGCTCGGCCTGACCCGCAACGCGCTGGGCCTGCAGCAGACGCCGCCCAACCAGGTGCTCGCCGGGCTCGCGCTGTTCCTCAGCCTGTTCATCATGACCCCGACGCTCAGCGCCATCAACGACGCCGGCCTCCAGCCCTACATGGACGGCGACAAGACCGCCCAGCAGGCCTGGGACGACGGCCTGGCGCCGCTGCGCGACTTCATGCTCAAGCAGACCGACGACGACGAGATCACGCTGCTGACCAACGTCGCCAAGCGCGAGCAGCCGGCCACCCGGGACGACGTCCCGATGACCACCCTGATCCCGGCGTTCATCCTGAGCGAGCTCAAAGACGCCTTCATCATCGGCTTCATCATCTTCATCCCCTTCCTCGTCATCGACATCGTCGTGAGCGGGGCGCTGATGGCGCTGGGCATGATGATGATGCCGCCGGTGATGGTCTCCCTGCCCTTCAAGCTGCTGCTGTTCGTCCTGGTGGACGGATGGGCGCTCATCATCAAGGCCCTCGTCGAGAGTTACGCGACATGACCGACAACGCCGTCGTCCAGATCGCCCTGAAGACCATGACCGTGGCCCTTCAGCTGAGCGCGCCCATCCTCGTGACCGCCCTCGTCGTCGGCTTCACGATCTCGCTGTTCCAGTCGATGACCCAGATCCAGGAGTTCACCCTCGCCTTCGTGCCGAAGGTCGTGGCCGTGGGCGTGGCCCTGCTCATCAGCGGCAACTGGATGCTGCACACGATGATCAGCTTCACCCAGGACCTCTTCGCGATGATCCCGACGCTGCTGGCCTGAGGACCACCACCGACCATGACCGTCACCGTCGCCGGGCAGCCGCTCCTCGCGCTGCTGCTCGCCTCGCTGCGCATCATCGCCTGGCTGGCGGTGGTGCCGCCGTTCAGCACGCGCGCGGTGCCGGCGATGGCGAAGGTCGTGCTGGGGCTCGGCCTCTCCTTCGCGGTGGCGCCCACGTTGGGCGCCTCGACCATCCCCGTCGACACCCCCGGGCTGATCATGGTCGTGGTGACGCAGGTGCTCATCGGCCTGGCGATGGGATTCCTCACCTCGCTGCTCTTCGCGGCGGTCGCGGCGGCCGGATCCGTCATCGACGTCTTCGGCGGCTTCGCGCTCGCCCAGGGTTTCGACCCGCTGGGCATGCAGATGAACACCGTCTTCGGGAAGTTCCACCAGATGCTGGCCACGATGCTGCTCTTCGCCACCGGCGGGCACCTGCTCGTCCTCGGCGGCCTGCTGCGCAGCTTCGAACTGCTGCCACTCGGCGACTCCCCCGACGTCAGCGGCGGCAACGACCTGCTCGTGCGGGCCTTCACGGTCTTCTTCGTCACCACCGTGCAGATCGCGCTGCCGATGGTGGCGGTGCTCTTCGTCGTCGATCTCGGGCTGGCACTGATGACGAAGGTGGCGCCGCAGCTCAACGCCATCAACGTCATGTTCCCCGCCAAGATCGGGCTGACCCTGCTGCTCCTGGGTCTCTCCTTCCCGGTGCTGCCCACCGTCGTGCGGCGACTCACCGAGCTGTCGCTCCAGCTCATGGCCACCTTCGCCGGGGGGTGAGCGATGGCTGAGGAGAAGACCGAGAAGCCCACCCCGAAACGCCGCAAGGAGGCGCGCAAGGAGGGTCAGGTCGCCCGCTCGCAGGAGATCGGGCCGTGGGCCGCCGTCCTCATCGCGGGGTTGGCGCTGCCCGCCCTCGTGCGCCGGGAGGCCGGCAGCCTGCAGGAGACCATGCGCGGCAGCCTCGAGGGACTGCGCGACCCCTCCCCCGAGCTCGCGATGCAGCTGCTGGGTCAGGGCGCGCGGCACGCGTTCGTCGTCCTGGTCGTGCTCGGCTCGATGGTGATGGTCGTCAGCGTCGCGGGCACCCTGGCCCAGGGCGGCTTCTACCTGGCGACCAAGTCGCTCAAGCCCAGCTTCTCGAAGCTCGACCCGATCAAGGGCGCCAAGCGGCTCTTCGGCCCGCATACGCTGTGGGAGGGGCTGAAGACGCTGGCCAAGACCGCCGCGGTGGGGCTCCTCGCATGGTCGGCCGTGCGCGGGATCATGCCGATGCTCGGCGGACTCGTGCCCATGGACACCGTGCTCACCACGGCCACCGACCGCGTGCTCGGCCTGTTGCGGGAGGTCGCGGTCGCCGCCCTGCTGCTCGGCATCGCCGACTACGCCTTCCAGCGCCGACGCGTCGGCAAGCAGACGCGCATGACGAAGGAGGAGATCAAGCAGGAGCACAAGCAGGCCGAGGGCGACCCGCTGGTCAAGAGCGCGATCCGCGCCCGCCAGCTCGCCGCCGCCCGCAACCGCATGATGGCCGACGTCCCGACCGCCGACGTCGTGCTGGTCAACCCGACCCACGTCGCGGTGGCGCTGCGCTACCAGGCCGAGCGCGGCGCGCCGGTCGTGGTCGCACGCGGAGCCGGGGTCATCGCGGCCCGCATCCGCGAGCTCGCCACCGAGAACGACGTGCCGCTGGTGCAGGACGTGCCGCTCGCCCGCGCGCTCTACGCCTCCACCGACGTCGGCACCGAGATCCCCCCGCAGCTGTTCGCGGCCGTCGCCCAGGTGCTGGCCTTCGTCATCAGCCGCCGCAACCAGGGCCGCCACGGCGGCTCGCACCGCAGCCCGCGACTGGAGTCCGAGCTGCCCGCCGTGCCCGCCCGCGGACGCCGGCGACGCGTCGTCCCGGCCGAGAGCGCGTGAGCCGAAGTCCATCGCCCCAACCTCCTCAGGACGGCGTCCCGGCGGCCGATGGGGACCCCGACACCAGGACGGTGTCGTCGGGCCAGGGACGGCGCAGACGTAACCACGCGTAACGGAGCAGCCCTGTGTCCCTCAAGCGCCTGACCCAGCTCGGTGTGCCGGTCGGCATCGTCTTCATCGTCGTCATGCTGGTGATCCCGCTGCCGGCGGTGGTCCTCGACCTGCTCATCGCGATGAACATCACCGGGGCGCTGCTCATCCTGCTGACCGCGATGTTCGTCGTGCGTCCGCTCGACTTCGCCTCGTTCCCGGCGATCCTGCTGGTGATGACGCTGTTCCGCCTGGCGCTCAACGTCTCCGCGACCCGGCTCGTGCTCACCGACGGCTACGCCGGCAAGGTCATCGACACCTTCGGCCACTTCGTGGTGGGCGGCTCGCTCATCGTCGGCCTCATCATCTTCGCGATCCTGCTGGTCATCCAGTTCGTCGTCATCACCAACGGCGCCGGCCGCGTCGCCGAGGTCGGCGCCCGCTTCACCCTCGACGCGATGCCCGGCAAGCAGATGGCCATCGACGCCGACCTCAACTCCGGCCTCATCGACGAGGACCAGGCCCGCAAGCGCCGCTCCGAGGTGCACGCCGAGGCCGACTTCTACGGCGCGATGGACGGTGCCTCGAAGTTCGTGAAGGGCGACGCGATCGCGGCCATCATCATCACGCTGGTCAACCTGGTCGGCGGCTTCGCCGTCGGCATGGTGCAGCGCGGCCTCTCGCCGTCGGAGTCGGTGACGACCTACTCGCTGCTCTCGGTCGGCGACGGCCTGGTCTCCCAGATCCCCGCCCTGCTGCTCTCGGTCGCCACCGGCCTGGTCGTCACCCGCTCGGCGGGCGACAGCGACATGGGCTCCGACATCATCCGGCAGATCACCGCCAACCAGCTGCCGATGCGCATCGCCGGCTTCGCGGGCATGGCGCTGTGCCTGATCCCCGGCCTGCCGAAGATCCCCTTCCTGCTGGCCGGCGGCGCCCTGCTGCTGCTCTCGGCGCGCGTGCAGGACGAGCCCGACACCGCCGTCGACCCGGCCGAGGCGGCCGCCCTGATGCCGGCCGTGGAGCGGCCCGACCAGCTGGCCGAGGACATCCAGGTCGACCCGCTCGGCCTCGAGCTCTCCGCCGACATCATCGACCTCGTCGACCCGCAGTCGGGCGGCGACCTGCTCGAGCGCGTCAAGGCCCTGCGTCGCAAGGTGGCCACCGAGCTCGGCGTCGTCCTGCCCCTGGTGCGCACCCGCGACAACCTCGACCTGCCGAGTCGCACCTACGTGATCAAACTCTTCGACATCGAGGTCGCCCGCGGCGAGGCCCCGGCCAACACCGTGCTCGCGATCGGCGACTTCCTGGGATCGCTGCCCGGCGAACCGACCCAGGAGCCGGTGTTCGGCCTGGAGGCCAAGTGGATCCCCTCCGAACTGCGCCACCAGGCCGAACTCTCGGGCGCCACCGTCGTCGATCGCTCGGCGGTCATCACCACCCACCTCGCCGAGATCGTGACCCGGCACGCGGCGCGGCTGCTCGGCCGCGAGGACGTGCGCATGCTCACCGACGTCGTCAAGCGCAGCCACCCCAACGTGGTCGAGGAGCTCACCCCGGTGCACCTCTCCCTCGGTGAGGTGCAGCGGGTGCTCCAGACGCTGCTCGACGAGGAGATCTCGATCCGCAACCTGGTGCGCATCTACGAGGCGCTCTCGTTGCGCGCGCAGACCACCAAGGACCTCGACGCGCTGGTCGATGCCGCCCGCCAGGCGCTCGGCCCGGCGGTCGTCGCGCCGCACGTGCAGGACGGCGTCGTCCACGTCATCTCCTTCGACCCGCAGTTCGAGCAGCGCATGCTGGAGTCGATGCGCCCCGGCGAACAGGGGTCGGTGATCGTGCTCGACCCGGTGTCGCTCCAGGCCGTCGTCGGCGGACTGGCGCAGCTGCTGGTCGAGGCGGAGAACCGCAACATCCGACCGGTGCTGGTGTGCGCGCCGCAGCTGCGCGCCGCCGTGCGCCGCCTGGTGCGGCCGGCGATCGAGCGGCTCCACGTGCTGTCCTACGCCGAGCTCACCGGCACCGCCCAGGTGCGTTCGGCGGGTGTGGTGACGGGTGACCGGGCGATGGAGGGTGTGCGATGAACCTGCTCTCGATGCCGGTGTTCGGGGCCTCCGCGCTCGCGACGGCGCCGACGCTGTGGCAGGGGCTCGTGCTGGGCACGATGCCGATGGAGACGATGCTGACCCGCTTCGGGCTGGTCATGGTGGGCGCCTGGTTGGCGCTCTCGGTGATCGAGGCGCTGATCGGCAGCACGGGACCGGCCCTCGGGTCGCCACCCCGCGGGATCCCGGGCGCCGATCCGTCGGCGCCGCCGCCGGGCGGGGACGACCGACCTGCCTGATCGCTGGCTGGTCGCTGGCTGGTCGCTGGCTGGTCGCAGCTGACCGCTCGGGATGCCTCCCGGCTCCGGACACGGAACGGCCCGCAGGCCTGGCGTCTGGTCGGATGACCGGACGCCGCCCGGTGGACGGACCGGGGGAACCTGCGGGCCGGGTGGCTGCTGGAGATTCGCCAGCAGCGCTGAATGCGCTGGGCGCCGGCTGCTAGCGGGCAGCCACCTCACGCGTCCGATGGGAATTCATTCCTCGGATCACCTCCTTTCCCGTGTCCTGCGAGCGTAGGTCGCCGATCCGGCGTCCACAACGGGGTTTCCGCGGCGGTCGGGCCGGCGCCTCGGCAGCCCCACCAGCACCACCGGACAGGCGGAACTGCCCGTTCGGGGCCGATCCGGGGCCGGAAACGGCTGGTTTCCCCGGCCGGCCGGGGAAACCAGCCGCCACCCCACGCCCGGGACATTGGGCCGTGGCGGGCATCACACGGCCTCGCTAGCGTCGGTCGAGTGAACACCCGTACCAGTTTCGCGCGCCGCCTGACCGGCGCGGTCGCCGCCCTCACGCTCGCGGGCGCGGGTCTCCTCGCCCTCCCCACGTCGGCCGTCGCCGCCGACCCCGGCCCGGCCTTCTCCGTGCCCGACGCCACCCTCGACGCCGCCGTCACCTGCCAGGGCGACCTGGCCGGCTCCACCCTCACCCCGGTGCTGCTCGTGCCCGGCACGACGCTCACCCCCGAGCTCAACTTCTCCTGGAACTACGAGAAGGTCTTCACCGCCCAGGGCCGCCCCTGGTGCGCGGTCACGCTGCCCGGCAACGGCATGCTCGACATCCAGGTCGCCGTCGAGTACGTCGCCCGCGCCATCCGCACCACCTACGCCAAGGCCGGGCGGAAGATCGACATCCTCGGCTTCAGCCAGGGCGGCATGGTGCCGCGGTGGTCGCTGAAGTACTGGCCCGACACCCGCACGATGATCGACGACCTCGTCAGCCTCGACGCCTCCAACCACGGCACCCAGAGCGCCCAGCTCATCTGCCTGCTCGGGTGCGCGCCGTCGGTGTGGCAGCAGAAGTCCGGGTCGAGGTTCCTCACCGCCCTCAACAGCGGCCAGGAGACCTACGCCGGCATCAGCTACACCCAGATCTACACCGCCACCGACGAGGTCGTGTTCCCGAACTTCGACCCGGTCGCCAGCAGCCCGCTGCGCACCGGCGACGGCACGATCCGCAACGTGCAGGTGCAGTCCATCTGTCCCCTGCACCTCTCCGAGCACCTCTCGATGGGCACCACCGACCCGGTCGGCTACGCACTCGCCCTCGACGCGTTCGACAACCCCGGCACCGCGGACCCCTCCCGGATCCCCGCCTCGGTGTGCCTCCAGCTGGTCTTCCCCGGCGTCGACTACACGACCTACCTGCAGAACTTCGGGAAGGTCCTCGCCGTGGCCGGCCAGCAGCTGATCCTCGGGCCCCGGGTGTTCGGCGAGCCCGCGCTCGCACCGTACGCCCGCTGAAAGGGGGGAGGCCCGGGCCCGTCGCGAGTGCTCCCTCGCGGCGGGTCCGGGCCTTTTGCTGTGCCCGGGGGCCGCTCATGGCGCTGTCCGCAGTCAGCTGGAGACTCAGCCGACCGATCCGTCGGGGGCCTCAGGCCTCGACCCGCTCGAGTCCCAGCCAGGCCGCCAGATCGTCGATCGCGGCGTCGACCGCCTCCACCCAGGCGCCCGGCCACTCGATCGGGCCGTCGGCGTCGCGATGCACCGCATGCACCCGCAGGACGCCGTCCTTGCGGTCCGCGGCGGCGTCGAGCTTGCCGACCAGCCGGTCGCCGACGAGCACCGGCATCGCCCAGTAGCCCCACTGCCTCTTCGCGGCCGGCTGGTACATCTCCAGGCGGTAGTCGAAGCCGAACAGCTCCCGAGCCCGCAGCCGGTCCATGACGAGCCGGTCGAGCGGGCTGAGCAGCGCGACGGCGTCCTCCTCGACCGGCGGCGCGTCGAGGAGCGCCGGATCCACCCGCCACTCCCCCGCGACGTCCTCGACCACCGCGGGGACGCCGGCGTCCCCGACGTGGTCGGGTTCGCCGGGGGTCTCGGGACGCTGGGCCCGCGCGATGCCGAGCGCCGCGAGCCGCCGCCGGTCGCGCTCGCGCAGCGCCTCCTCGTACGGCCACGCCTCGACCTCGGGGTAGACCCGCTCGGCGAGATCGACGAGCCGGTCGCGGCCACGGCGTCCGGCCACCGCCAGCTCACCGCGGGCCAGCAGCAGCTCGACGAGCTGCTGCACGTCCTTGCCGTCGGTCCAGCCGCTCGAGCGCCACGGCCGGGCGCAGCGCACGTCGAGGTCGCGCGGGCGGGTGGGACCGTCGGCGGCCAGCTGCGCGAGGACGCCGGCGTGCGCCTCGGCGTTGGCCGCGAGCCAAGAGAGCCGTTCGAGCTGCCAGGGCGCGGCGTCGTCACCGGGCCAGCGCGCCATCTCCGCCGCGTACAGGGCGAGGTCCTCGGCGGGGCGCCAGAAGCCCGCGATCTCGAGGATCTCGCGCACGTCGGCGAGATCCTCCAGCTCGCCGGATCGGAAGCCCGGCACCCGCGCCCGGGCCACGAGGTCGGCGCTGCGGGCCACGGCCGCGGTCAGGTCGACCTGGACGCCGGCCAGACGGTGCAGCATCTGCGGCAGGGTCGGCAGGGTCGGTTCCGGGCCGCCGCCGAGCAGCTGGGCGCGCACAGCGATCCGGCGAGCGTCGTCCCGGCGGAGCAGCAGCACGTCCGCAGGCTAGCCCGGGTCGTGGTCGCGGTGGACCGGTCGTCGGCTCACGCGTCGGAGGTGCGGGGCACGATCCGTGCCCGGGCCACGACCCGGCCGCGGTCGTCGACGATGCGCACCGCGTCGACCGCATCTCGCAGCACCGCCGACTGCAACCGGCACAGCAGCGGCTGTGCCCCGGTGCCCCGGAAGGCCCCCGCGGGACGCCAGGTGCCGCCGGTGGTTCGGAACGACGCCCGGTAGGTCTCGCCCTCGACGAAGCCGCGCCCCTGCAGGATCAGCTCGACGCCCCAGGTGTGCGCGATGAGCTCGGAGGAGGCGATCGCGACCGGTCCCTCGGCACCGGCGACCGCCCGCACCTCGACGCGCTCGAGCGGCGGGGTGGGCGGCTCCGGGGCGCTCGCGCGGCCCACGACGCCACCGATACCGGCCGCGACGACGACGGCCGCGGCGACGGCGAGGACGCGCACGGCCGCTGGACGGCGGGCGGGCACGGACGACGGGACTCCGCCCACGGGCCGGGCGGCGACGAGGTCGGGAGCCGCGGTCGCGACGGAGGTCGGCTCCAGCGGCGTCGGGCCACGGCCGGTGGGCGGCTCGGCGGCCACCGCCTCGCGGATACGGGCGCCGAGGTCGGCGGGCGGCGCCGCCGGGACGCCGTACGCCTCGGGGTCGAGACCCACGAGCAGGTCGGAGAGGGGCGCCAGGTCGCGCAGGTCGGCACGGCAGGCGGCGCACCCGTCCAGATGCGCCTGCAGGCGATCGAGCTCGGGACCCTCCAGGTGCCCGAGGGCGTGGGCGCCGACCAGTCCGTGCCACTCGTCGTGGTCGAACCCGGCGTCCGAGCGCGGATCCTGCTCGCTCATGCCGTCACCCCCATCGCGTCCATCGTGGCGCGCAGCGCCTTCAGACCGTAGAACACCCGGCTCCGCAGGGTGCCGATCGGCACCCCGAGCTCGGCCGCGACCTCGGCATAGGGACGTTGGCGCAGGTGCACCTGCACGATCGCGGCCCGCTGGGGTTCGGCGATCCGGGCCAACGCCTCCTGCACGACCCAGCGGGTCATCAGCTCCTCGGCCGGATCGTCCGCGGTGTCGGCGGGCAGCGGCGTCCGGTCGGACGTCGTCGGCGGCTCGACAGGGCGCTGCCAGGGCCGCACCTGCTGGTGGCGCAGCTGGTCGATGACCACGTTGCGGGCGATCCCGAAGAGCCACACCCGCAACGAGGCGAGCTCGGGGTCGAACCGGTCGGCGTGGCGCCACGCCTTGAGGAAGGTCTCCTGGGTGGCGTCCTGCGCCGCGCCCGGGTCGGCGAGGCTGCGCAGGGCGAACCGGTAGATCTCCGGGCCGTGGCGCAGGTAGGCGGCGTGGACACCGGCCTCGTCGGCCAGCGGCCGATCCGTGGGGAGATCGGTGCGCGGGTCGTCCACCGGCGACTCCCTCCCCGTTCCTTCACGCTGCACGACGGTGTGTACGGCGCCGGCCGGCGTGGCGTTCACGACCCGGCGCAGATGGTTCGTGGCCGCGAGCGGCCCGGATGGATCCCCGCGTGCTGGGGCGGGCGATGAACGCCGGCCGGGTGCGCGCCGTATCCACCGACGACATCCACCAGCGGCGGGTCGGGCCCGCTGCGCAGGAGAGGACACCATGACGACGAAGCAGGGTCCCCAGCATCCGTCCCCCACGCGGCGCCGCGCGGCCGCCGGACTGGCCGCAGCTGTCACCGGCCTGGCCGGCACCGGCCTCGGCGCCGGCGTCCTGGCCGCGCCGGCCACCGCGGGCGAGGCCGACCGGTCGGCGCGGGTGGCGACCATCCGTGTCGCCACCGAGCAGCAGTTGCGCGACGCCGTCCGGCGCGCCGGCGGCGACCGCGCGGTGCGCATCGAGCTCACCCGCGATCTCACGCTGCGCCAGGACGGCGAGGGTCCGCGCCGGGGCGACCTCGACGTGGCCGGAACCGTGACGGTCATCGGCGCCGGACGCACGATCGACGCCCGCGGCATCGACCGGATCTTCGACGTGGCCGAGGGGGGCCGGCTCCTCCTGCGCGGAGTCGGGCTCACCGGCGGCCGTGCCCCCGAGGGCGAGAACGGCGGCGCGGTGCGCAGCGCCGGCGTCCTGCAGGTCGTCGGCGGTTCCATCACCGCCAGCATCGCCCGCGGCGAACTGGCCTCCGGGGGTGCGATCAGCAACGAGGGCGGCGAGCTGGCGGTGAGCCGCACCGTCGTGCGCGGCAACTCCGCGACCCGCGCCGGCGGCGGCATCGAGGCCGTCGGCGGCACCACCGAGCTGACCGGCGTGAGCCTGCGGGGCAACGAGACGGGCGCCGTGCCGGGCAACGGCGGCGGTCTGCACCTCACCGGCGAGGGGACCGTCACCGTGGTCGGCGGGGTGGTGCGCGACAACGTCGCGAGCGCCGAGGGCGGCGGCCTGTGGAACAGCGCGGACGGCACGATGACCGTGCGCGGCACCCGGATCCTGCAGAACGAGGCGCGCGGCGCGGCGGCCGACCAGGGCGGCGGGGGCCTGTACAACGACGGCGGCTCCCTGCGGGTCGAGAAGGCGGTGCTGGAGGACAACACCGCGACCGGCACCGCGGGCTCCGGCGGCGGCATCCTCAACGCGGCGGGGGTGCTGACGGTCGTCGGGGGGCGCATCGAGGGCAACACCGCCGTCCGTGCCGGTGGCGGCATCGAGGCGGTGGCCGGCTCGACCGTCGTCGAGGGCACGACGGTGCGGGCCAACGCGGCCGGCGCGACTCCCGGCAACGGCGGCGGGCTCCACCTGACCGGCGCCGGCACCGTCGAGATCGTCGAGGCCACCGTGGTGGCGAACACCGCTACCGCCGAGGGCGGCGGCCTGTGGAACAGCGCCGAGGGCACCATGACCGTGCGCGACTCGCTCATCGCCCGCAACAGCGCCGCCGGCGCGGGCGCCGACCAGGGCGGCGGCGGCCTCTACAACGACGGCGGCGACCTGACCGTCGAGACCTCCACCGTGCGCGACAACCTGGCCTCCGGCACCGCGGGCTCCGGCGGTGGCCTGCTGGACGTCGGCGGCTCGGTGCAGCTCGACGACACCACCTTCGCCGACAACCGCTCGCAGCGGGCCGGCGGCGCGGTCGAGACGGCCGCGGGCACCGTGCAGCTCACCGGCGTCACGATGACCGGCAACATCACCGGCACCGCGCCGGGCAACGGCGGCGGTCTGCACGTCACCGGCCAGGGCATCGTGCTCTGGAACGGCGGCACCGTCACCGGCAACACGGCGTCCGCCCAGGGCGGCGGCCTGTGGAACAGCGCCACCGGCCTCTTCGTCGCCGTCGGCCTCGAGATCGGCGACAACACCGCGCCGACCGGCGCGGACTCCTACAACGACGGCGGGCTGATGCTCATCAACCTGCTGCCCGTGCTCCCCGGCTGACCGGGCTCCCCGACCGCGAGGTCCCTGCTCCTGGTGCGCTGGAGCAGGGACCTCGCTGTGTCGGGCGGTCAGCCGCGGGCGATCGCGCGGCCGGCGTTGCGGCCCGAGAAGATGCAGCCGCCGAGGAAGGTGCCCTCCAGCGCGTTGTAGCCGTGGACGCCGCCACCGCCGAAGCCGGCGGCCTCCCCGGCCGCGAACAGACCCGGCACCGCGGCGCCGTCCTGCCCGATGACCCGGCTGTCGAGGTCGGTCTGCAGACCGCCCAGGGTCTTGCGGGAGAGGATGTTGAGCCGGACGCCGATGAGCGGACCGTGCTCGGGATCGAGGATGCGGTGCGGCTTGGCCACGCGCACGATCTTGTCGGTGCGCGAGCGCCGGGCGTTGGCGATCGTCATGAGCTGGACGTCCTTGCTGAAGGCGTTCTCCAACTCCCGGTCGCGGGCCACGATCTGCCGCTCCATCTCCTCGAGGTCGAGGTCGGGGCCGCGGGCGATCTTGTTCATGCCGGCCACGAGATCGGCGAGGGTGTCGGCGACGACGAAGTCCTCGCCGTGCTGCTTGAACGCCTCGACCGGCGCGGGCGCGCCCTTGGCGGCGCGGGTCTGCAGCAGCAGCTTGAGGTCCTTGCCGGTGATGTCGGGGTTCTGCTCCGAGCCCGAGAGCGCGAACTCCTTCTCGATGATGGTCTGGGTGAGCACGAACCACGAGTAGTCGTGGCCGGTGGCGAGGATCTGCTTCATCGCGCCGATCGAGTCGGCGCCGGGCACGCCCGACATGCCGCGCAGACGGCGTCCGAGCGCGTCGAACCACATCGAGCTCGGGCCGGGCAGGATGCGGATCGCGTGGTCGGGCCAGATGGGGTCCCAGTTGTGGATGCCCTCGGTGTAGGCCCACATGCGGTCGCGGTTGACGATGCGCCCGCCCGCGGCCTCGGTGATGGCGAGCATGCGGCCGTCGACGTGGGCCGGGACGCCGGAGATGAGGTGCTGCGGCGCCGGGCCGACCCGCTCGGTGGGCCAGTTGCGGCGGATCAGCTCGTGGTTGTGGCCGATGCCGCCGGAGGAGACGACGACGGCGTCCGCGCGGTACTCGAACGCCCCGACCTTCGTGCGCGAGGACTTCACCCCGCGGGCGGCGTCGCTCGGCTCGAGCACCGTGCCGCGGACGCCGACCACGGCGCCGCCCTCGACGATCAGCTCGTCGACCTGGTGACGGAACGCGAACCGCACCCGGCCGCGGCTCTCGGCGTCGAGCACCGAGGGCAGGAACGTGTCGACGACGCCGGGGCCGGTGCCCCACGTGAGGTGGAAGCGGGGCACCGAGTTGCCGTGGCCGGTGGCCGAGCCGTCGCCGCGCTCGGCCCAGCCGACCATCGGGATGCTGCGCAGCCCCAGCGCGCGCAGGTAGGCGCGCTTCTCGCCTGCCGCGAAGCCGACGTAGGCCTCGGCCCAGCGCTTGGCCCAGGAGTCCTCGTCGTCGAGCCGGTCGAAGGCCGCCGAGCCCTGCCAGTCCTGCCAGGCGAGGTCGAAGGAGTCCTTGATGCCCATGCGGCGCTGCTCGGGGCTGTCGACGAAGAACAGCCCGCCCAGCGACCAGAACGCCTGCCCGCCCAGGTTGGCCCGGTTCTCCTGGTCGATCACCAGCACCCGCTTGCCGCCCAGGGCCGCTTCGTGGGTGGCGACCAGGCCGGCCAGGCCCGCGCCGACGACGATCGCGTCGAAGTGCTCGCTCATGGGGCGACTCTGCCACGGGCGGCTGCAGGTTTCCCCGGTCAGCCGGGGAAACCTGATGTTGATGGGCGAAGTTTCGCCCCACAACATCAGGTTTCGCCCCCCACGTGCCGCCCCGCGAACCCTCCGGGCCGGACGACGGCGGGCGAAACGGTCCCGAAACCCGACCGCGCCGCGTCCGGGCTACCGTCGCGGCCATGACGCTGGTGGTGCGCGATGCGATGGTGCTCTGGGACGCCGAGGGCGAGCGCATCGGCGATCTCACCCTCGACGACGGCGCCACCGAGGTGACCGAGATCGACGCGACCGGCTGCGTGGTGACCCCGGGGCTGATCAACGCCCACCACCACCTGCTCCAGAGCGGATTCCGCACCCTGCCGGGCACCCGCGGCGTCCCGATGGCGCAGTGGCTGCCGACGATGGCCGCGGCGTACTCCGCCGCCGGCATCGATCCCGAACTGGTCGCCGCGACGGCTGCGGTCGGCGTCGCCGAGGGTCTGCTGTGCGGGGTCACCACGGTGGCCGACCACCATCTCAACTGGCCGCACGACGCCTCGGTGGCGGCCACCGTCGACATCGCCCGCGCGATCGCCGACGCCGCCCGCGACCTGGGATCGCGGCTGGTCTACGTGCGCGGCTCGGCCCGCGACGACGCCGCATGGGCGGGTGCCTCGGCCGACGCGATCGCCTCCGCGCTCGTGCCGCACGGCGGCGTCACGGCCGACGGCATGCTGCAGGTGGCCGTCGGGCCGGCCGGCGTCCACTCCGACGGCGAGGCCACCTTCGCCGCGCTCGGCGAGGTCGCCGCCGCCCACGGACTGCGTCGCCGCACCCAGGCCAACGAGCAGGTCGACGTCGCGATCGCCCTCGAGCGCTACGGACGCCGTCCGATCGATCTGCTGGAGGAATGGGGCTGGCTGGCCCCCGACGTCACGATCGCGCACCTGGTCGACCTCACCGCCGAGGAGGTCGCGCGCCTCGCGGCGGCCGGTGTCACGGGCACCCACGCGCCCGGGTGCGATGTGCCGATGGGCTGGGGCGTCGCGCGCGTCGCAGAGCTCGCTGCGGCCGGCATCACGATGGGCCTGGGCACCAGCGGCGGCGGCTCGAACGACGCCGGGCACCTGCTCGCCGACGCCCGGCTCGCGCTCCAGGTCTCGGGGCTGGTCGGCCCGCAGCTGCCCGCCCGCGACGTGCTCGCGATGGCCACCCGCAGCGGCGCGCTCGGGCTCGGGCGCCCCGACCTCGGCCTGCTCGGCTCCGGCGACCTGGCGGTCTGGGACGTCGCGGGTGTCGCGGACGCCGGCGTGGCCGATCCGGTCGCGGGGCTGCTGTGGGCCGCACCCGGACGGCGTCCGCGTCACGTGGTGGTGGGCGGGCGCGTGGTGGTGCGCGACGGCGTCCTGACCACGGCCGAGGAGTCCGAGCTGGTCGCGCGGCTGCGGGAACTGCTGGCGGCCCGGGCCGGATTGGTCAGCTGAGTCTGCCGGTGGGCGTACGAAACTTCAGCTGACCAACGACAGAGTCACCGGGCGGCCGGTGACTCTGTCGTCCGGGCTCCAGCCCCACCAGCACCACCAGCACCACCGGACAGGCGAAACTGCCCGGAATCGCGCCGCCGCGGGCCGATTTCGGCCAGTTTCCCCGGCCGGCCGGGGAAACTGGCCCGCCGCCCGCCGCCCACCCTCAGTGCATCGCCATCCCACCGGTCACATTGAGCGCCTGCCCGGTCATGTACGACCCCTCCGGCGAGGCGAGGAAGAGCGTGAGCCCGGCGACGTCGTCGGGGGTGCCGAGCCGGCCGAGCGGCGACATCGAGCACCAGCGGCGCACATCGTCCTCGCTGCGGGTCTCGGCGCCCATGTCGGTCGGCACGTAGCCGGGGCAGATCGCGTTGACGGTGATGCCGTGGCAGCCGAGTTCGAGGGCGGCGACCCGGCTGATGGCCACGACCGCCGCCTTGGAGGCCGCGTAGGCGATCTCGCGCGCGCCGCCCTGTTTGGCGGCCATGCTGGCGATGTTGACGATGCGCCCGGGCAGTCCGGCGTCCACCATGTGCGCGGCGGCGACCCGGGTCAGCAGGAACGTGCCGCGCGCGTTGACGTCCTGGATGCGCTGCCAGTCGGCCAGCGAGGTCTCCAGCAGCGGCGCGAGCAGGTGGATGCCGGCGGAGTTCACGACCACCGGCACCTGCCCGAGCTCCTCGACCGCCGCCGCGAACCCCGCCGTCACCGAGCTCTCGTCGACGAGGTCGGCCGCGATCACACCCGCGAGGTGGTCGTCGCAGCGCGGCGCCGCACGATCCAGGACGACGACCCGCGCGCCCTCGGCGGCGAAGCGTTCGGCGATCCGGGCGCCGATGCCGCTGGCGCCCCCGGCCACGACGACGCCGGTGCCGGTGAAGCGCGCAGCGACGACGGACGCCGTCACGGCGCTCCCGAGCCCGCGCGCGGCGGCAGCGAGAAGCGGTCGATCTCGGCGAGCGCCTCGAGTCCCTTGCCGATGCCGTACTCGAAGAGCGCCTTGCCGGCCTCGGCGGTCGAGCCGGTCGGGTCGCCGATCACCCCGCTCGGGCCGAAGTCGTCGGAGAGCCAGCCGAAGGTGACGGGGCGGCCGTTGAAGCCGATGTGCTCGTAGGTCGTCATCTCCTCCGGCACGTTGCGGGCGAAGAGCTCGGGGTGCACGAGGTCGGGTCGCAGGTGCATGACGATCGAGGTCTCGGCCCAGCCGCCGTGGATGCCGAGGCCGAGCTCGTCGGGTCCGTCGTCCCCGGTTCCGGCCGGGATCTGGAGCGCACCGGTGCTGAAGACCATCAGCCCGAAACGGCGGCGCAGCTCGCGGTTGATCACCTGGAGCAGGGCGACGTTGCCGCCGTGACCGTTGACGAACACCAGCTTGCGCGCGGGCGTGGTGGCCACCGAGCGGCCCAGGTCGACGAGGGTCTCGAAAAGGGTGGTGGCGTTGAGCCAGAGGGTGCCTGAGGCCCAGTGGTGCTCGTCGGACTTGCCGATCGAGAGGGTGGGCAGCTGCCAGGCGTCGATCCCGGCCTGGACGGCGGCCGGCACGAGTGCCTCGACGGCGGCCTCGGCGACGAGCGCGTCGGTGATCAGCGGCAGGTGCGGGCCGTGGTGCTCGATGGCGCCGATGGGCACCAGCAGCACCGAGTCGGCGGTGAGCCGTTCGAGGGTCTGCGGGCCGGTGAGCTCGGCGAGCTTGCGGGTCACGGTGTCTCCTTCGCTCCGGACGGCGTCGACCGCCCCG